>UQAX01000007.1 GCA_900539145.1 uncultured Blautia sp. | reverse complement strand
AGATGAAAGAAAGGGGCTAAAATTATGCTTAAAAATGGAGTTTTAGGACGGTCTGGGGGGGGTGCGTGTCATCTTGGACATATCTGACATTTTGCCTACGGCAATTATAGCATATACTAATTTTAAATACAATATTCCTGTAACTTCTTTTTCTATATTTCTTGTTTTCAAATTTGTTGATATAATTTTGCAAATCGCTTATAATATACCGTAGTTTATGTAATGAAAAAGTGAGGATTTTTTATGAAAAAGAGGGGATTATCTTTGTTCTGTGCTTTCCTAGCCGGTGCAATGCTCACTATGGGAAACGGAGCAACTATTACTATGGCGGCAGAAAACACTGCAGAAACTCCTGCCGTAACAGAGGAAACACCGGAAGCATCCACAGTTCCGGAAAGCTCTGAGTGGGAAATTCAATCAAACAATATAGCAGGCTGGCCGGAAGGGCCGAAGGTCTCTGCCGAAACCGCCATTGTTATGGATATTGACACAGGGGAAATACTTTACGCAAAAGGAATTGACGAAAAGCGTGCTCCTGCCAGCACCACAAAAATTATGACCGCTATGCTGGCAATCGAAAAAGTGCCTTTTGATACCCAGATTACTTTTACGGATGAGGTAAACAATATCGAAGCAGGAAGTACCCATATCGGCATTAAACCGGGGGAAACCCTGACAATGAAGGACTGTGCCTATGCCATTTTACTTGCATCTGCCAACGAAGTTTCTTCCGGCGTGGCAGAATATATCGGTACTACCGTTCCTGCTTTTGTAGACATGATGAACCAACGTGCCAAAGAGCTTGGCTGTACCAACACTAATTTTGTCAACGCAAATGGCTTATATGACGAAAACCACTATACAACAGCCAGAGATTTGGCAATCATTGCAAGAGCCGCTTTCCAAAACGAAACATTCCGTGAAATTGTAAAAACACCGTATTACATCGTTCCGAAAACAAATCTTACAGACGAAGAACGATGGTTGAACAACCACCATAAAATGATTTTTCAAGGTCCGGAATATTATGAAGGCTGTCTCGGCGGTAAAACAGGATACACGGAAAAATCAGGAAATACACTGGTTACTTATGCAGAAAGAGATGGACGAAGACTGGTCTGTGTCTTACTTACAGATATCAGCGTTGTTGCCCAATACACAAATACAGCGCTTCTTTTAGATTATGGTTTCAATAGCTTTCAACCTCTGAGCACTGCTGGCGTTACTTTATCTCCTGCAAAATCCGATGAACTTGGAAAGCTTTTAGAAGAAAAGGGGCTTTTAACCACAGCTTTGGAAAATGTCTCTATTAGTATTCCAAAAGAGGTAACAGAAGAATTAACTTATAAAACCTCCGTGGAGAATAATATGCTCAATATTGATTATTATTACGGAGAACAATTACTCGGAAGTTCTTCCATGCAGGCTTCAGATGAGATTTTGAAAGCTTCTCAAGAGTTGTCCCCAGAAAAAACAGCAGAAACCGATGCTTCCGTTTCTCCTAGGCCCAATAAGGATACTTCCGAAAAAAGCATCACCCTTCCTTCATGGAAGTATGTTGCATTATTTTTACTTATCACCGGAGTCTTATTCTATATTATTCTTTTTATCGTAAAAATTAAAAGAAGTATTAAAAAGCGCAAACGAAAAAAAGCAAAACAAAATAGACGTTAAAAAAGTAGGGATACGCATACAATTCTCATGCGTATCCCTACTTTTTCTTTTTCTCCTGATGCCTTTTCATACGGCGCTTTTTTCTCAAAGCTTCCTTCTTCTCACGAATTTCCAATGCCTCTGCTTCATCAATTCGCTTTAAAGTCTTTACCACATAATATTTTCCTTCATCTGTCTTTTTAATTCTTGCCTTTCCTTTAAAATATCCATGTTCCGGGCAATAAGCAAGGCATAAATGAGACTTCGTGTTAACGGCAAACCAACGAATTTTCTTTTTCGCCGTTCTTTTACAAAGGAAACACTGGGTTTTCGTAACTTCCTTATCCAACATTGCTTCTTCCTTGGAATAAAATTCTCTGGATATAAATTTAGAATAATCTTTAAATACCGTATAAATCTCGCTGTTCTTATCTTTTGGGTTTTGATAGCAGTCAATAGAATAATTTCTTTTCATGAAATTTTCCGGTATTTTTTTCAATATTTCTGCTGTATAATGCGCATCATTTAATGCCTGATGAAAAGTATCTCCTTTATCCATCTTCAAAAAGTCAATGGCATACTCTAAGGAACGAGTTGTTTTTTCATTCTCATAAATCAATCCAAATAATTTTTGCACATCGTAGTAAAAAACAGGTCCTTTCAGCAAAGAAAGCATTCTGTAATATTTCAAATTCCGCTGCAATTCCACCAAATCCGCCGAACCCCATGTGCAAAATTTTACGTCTGTCCCGCACCACTCCAGAAATTTCTTTACAGCAGCTTTAAAAGGAATACCTTCCTCCAATCTATTTGAAGTAATTCCCAGAATTTCCTTGGTTCGAAAATGCAGCCGATGATAAACTACCGGTTTTACAATTTCCTGAAAGGAGTCTATCACGTTTCTGTTCTCATCCAGCTTTACCGCACCAATTTCAATAATTTCAAAAGGCAGTTTTTTATTCTCTTTTTCTTTTCCGTAAGGGCATTGGTTCCATTCCAGGTCAAAAACAATATAATTCATATCAGTACCTCTCCCTGCCAGCCATTGGCTTGGCAAAACAATTCTAGCAAAATATTATTTACAAGTCAACTTATGCCAGTATGTACCCTCTATTACTACAATAATATAGCTTTCATTTGCTGCATCGCAATAAAAATACCGCCGAATACGAATATCTTCTTTCGTTAGACATTTATTCTACCTAACAAAAGAAACGATTTGCATATCCGCCGGTAATTTATTCATAATTCCAAAATAAGAAGTTATCCGGCAGGCGTCGCCTCTCCTGCATCTCTTTTGACCACTAGGGTGTGTGGTTGCAACGAATTTTACCACCTCGAATAACTTCTCTATAAGTATCCGGATGCCTATCCAGTATATGCTGCATTTGATTATCTGTAATAATAACATCTTCTGTAAGAATATCCTCTGTTATACACTTATAAATACTGTATTTTATTTTTCCTACTAAATGCACTTCTGTACCTCTCTTACTTTAGATGAATTCATTATATCAGAATTTAATGAATTCGAGAATAAACATTTTTTGTAAGAGGTAATTATTGGGGTTTTATAAAATTTCTGTTACAAAAAGGAGTGCTGCCTTTGTAATCAAAGATAGCACTCCTTATTTTCATCTATTACTGAGCTAATTTAACTGGGTTAACCTTTACGCTTGGTCCCATTGTGGAAGCCAGAGTTACGCTCTTTAAGAACACACCCTTTAATGCGCTTGGTCTAGCTTTGTTAATAGCTCCCATAAGCGTCTGGAAGTTGTCCGCTAACTGCTCCTCTGTGAAAGAAGCTTTTCCGATTGGCACGTGAATGATGTTTGTTTTATCAAGACGATATTCAATCTTACCAGCTTTGATATCCTGAACAGCTTTTGTAACGTCCATTGTTACTGTACCGGCTTTTGGGTTTGGCATTAAGCCTTTAGGTCCGAGAACACGTCCTAAACGACCAACAACACCCATCATGTCCGGAGTTGCAACAACAACATCAAAATCTAACCATCCTTCGTTCTGGATCTTTGGAATTAAATCCTCAGCTCCTACGAAGTCTGCACCAGCTGCTAATGCTTCGTCAGCTTTTGCATTCTTAGCGAATACTAAAACACGAACAGTTTTTCCTGTTCCGTGAGGCAGTACAACTGCACCACGAATCTGCTGTTCAGCATGACGTCCATCACAGCCTGTTCTGATATGAGCTTCGATTGTTTCGTCAAATTTAGCTACGGCTGTTTTCTTTACTAAAGAAATTGCCTCTGCTGGATCATATAAATTTGTACGGTCAACTGCTTTTGCAGCCTCTGCGTATTTCTTTCCGCGTTTCATATAAATAACCTCCTAGTGGTAATTGCGGGAATGTCCCTCCCACGTTTGTTGATAGTTTAGTCTTCTACTTGAATACCCATACTTCTTGCAGTACCAGCAATCATGCTCATAGCTGCTTCTAAGGATGCTGCATTTAAGTCTGGCATTTTCATTTCTGCAATTTCCTGAATTTTAGCTTTGGAAATTGTAGCAACTTTTGTTTTATTTGGAACGCCTGAACCAGATTTGATGTTACAAGCTTTCTTTAATAAAACAGCAGCCGGCGGAGTTTTTGTGATGAAGCTGAAGCTTCTGTCCGCATATACTGTAATAACAACAGGGATGATTAAATCTCCCTTATCTGCTGTTCTTGCGTTAAATTCTTTTGTAAACTGAACAATGTTTACACCGTGCTGACCTAAAGCAGGACCAACCGGTGGAGCTGGTGTTGCCTTTCCAGCAGGAATTTGTAATTTAATATAACCTGTTACTTTCTTTGCCATTTTCGGCACCTCCTATAATGTGGTAATTGCGGGAATGTCCCTCCCACGAGCCATGTGACATTATGACCCTTGCGTCCTGTTATTTCTCTTGTCTGTCTTATGAAAGACTTTTTACTTCTGCGAAACTTAAATCTACTGGTGTTTCGCGACCAAACAGCTCAACATTAATTGTCACAATCTGTTTTGCTTCGTTAATACTCTGAACAACGCCCACAGTATCTTTCCAAACACCGCCTGTGACAACGACACTGTCGCCTTCTGTGAAGTCAATCTCAACATCTCCTGTAAAGGAAATACCAAGTGCTTCAATTTCTCCCTCTGTAAGAGGAACCGGCTTAGAACCCGGACCAACAAATCCTGTAACACCACGTGTGTTTCTCACGACATACCATGTATCGTCGTTCATTACCATGTGAATCAGAACATAGCCGGGGAACATCTTTTTCTGAACCTGTTTTTTCTCACCGTTCTTCAGCTCCACTACGTCCTGCATGGGTACTCGGACTTCTAAAATCTGATCCTCCAGGTGTCTGTTTTCAATTGTCTTATCAATGTTGGCCTTTACCTTGTTTTCATACCCTGAATAAGTATGAACAACATACCAATTTGCTTCTGACATCTTATTCACCTTGTCCTTACTTAATTAATAAGTTAAGCAGCTGCAAAATTCCGCTGTCAATAACAGCAATCAGCACTCCGACAACAGCAGTGATAGATACTACTGCAACCGTCTGTTTTACCAGTGTCTGCTTATCAGGCCAGATTACTTTCTTAAACTCTGCCTGAAGTCCTTTCCATCTGTTCTTTTTTGGAGCTTTCTGCTTTTTTTCTGCTTCCATAATTCACCTCTTAAACCTTATTATTTGGTTTCTTTGTGCAATGTATGAGTCTTACAGAATTTGCAGTATTTTTTTGTCTCCAAACGTTCTGGGTGATTTTTCTTTTCTTTTGTCATGTTGTAATTACGCTGTTTACATTCTGTACATGCCAATGTGATTTTTACGCGCACGACTTCTCCACCTCCATGTGTCTTTTATCGCTGGCAGCTTCACGCAACCGCCATTTTGCAACGTCTTGTTACCGCAACAAAGGTTCCTTCTTTATCATAATTTCGCTTTTTGTGAAACTAAAATTAGGCATAAAAAAAAGACCTACTTCCACTGTTGCTGTTAAAGCGTATCATAGCACGCCGTCTTTGTCAAGTTTTTTTACGAATTTTCCCTTTCTAAAATAAGCCCTGCCTCTGTCATCCTGTATACCTTATCACATACCTCATCAATATATTTCCTGTCATGCGAAATGCTGATAACAGCTCCTCGGAACTCTTTTAACATCTGTCGGATTACAGGTCCTGACAGTGGCGAAAAATTTCTGGTGGGCTCATCTAAAATCAGAACATTAGCTTTTGATAAGCTTAATTTTAAAAGCAAAACTTTTGCCTTTTGTCCTCCCGACAGTTCTCTGACAGGATGCTCCATCTCACTTGCCGTATATTTTAAAGAGCCAAGATAAGTGCGAATTTTTGTCCTATCTTCCTGATATCCGGTAGTATCTAAGAAATCCACCGGTGTTTTCTCCAAATCTAAAATTTCCTCATAATTTTGCGGCATATATTCTGCATGAATATCCTTTCTCTGTAACAACTCCTCTGATATTTTCTTTAACAGTGTTGTCTTTCCGCTTCCGTTGCTGCCAATGATGCAGATTTTCTCTTCCCCTCGAATGCGAAGAAAAATATTCTGTGCCAAAATTCTGCTGCCGTCCGGCGTCCATAATTTATCAAGAGAATATTCTATCACCGTTTTTCCTGCCGGAATTCCCGAAGTTTCATCACCCAGCTTAAAATAAATTGCGTCCTCCGTCTCAGGCATTTCCGTCATATTTTCGTCTTCCCTTTGAAATCTTTTCTCCATGGATTTCACCGCGTGCATTTTCTTTTTCAAGAGCCTTCCACCTGCCGGATTTTGTCTTGTAATTACATTTTGTGCATGCTCTACGCTCTGCATTACACGCCTATACTTCTCGTCTCTTTTCTTTTTCTCGCTGCGTTCGTTTATCGCCTCTTTTTTCTGTTTTTCAAAACCTTTTAAACGTTGTTCCACATATTCTCTGTAAGGAACGCGCATCACTGTATAGCGGCACTTTGTCTTACGGGCAATTTGCTCTATATGGATAATCATATTTGCCGTATTTTCAATGAGTGTTTCATCATGAGAAATATACAATACAATCCCCTTCCATGAAAGAATAACCTCCTCCAACAGCTTTAACGTATCAATATCCATATCATTGGAAGGTTCATCCAGCAGCAATACTGTGGGCTCTTCCATAAAAATCCGCATCAGCGCTGCCTTCATCTTTTCTCCGCCGGACAAACTCCCCATCTTCTGGTCACTGTAAAAAAATCCCTCTTCAACACGAAATTGCTTCGCCATTACCGAAAGCTCCTTGGGCGTTTTATTATAGAAAAAATCCGACTGAGAAAAATATTCATACACTGTTTTACAGCGCTCCGTATCCGGAAATTCCTGCGGCAAATACCCCAATCTTTCCTTTGTGCATATACGTTCACCCGTGCACTCTGTATACGCCTCTGCCATATCCGGCTCATAAATCCATTTTATGAGCGTAGACTTTCCATTGCCTTCCTCTCCGATTATGACTGCCTTATCTCCCGAATTTAAGGTCAAATGAAAATCTTCTAAAATAACTCTCAAATCTTTACGATGTGTAATGGTCAAATTCTTTATCTGTAACATATAAGCCTCCTATCTAACCTGAAGCTTAAAATGAGACTGCTCTGCATACGCAAAACAGCCTCACAAAAATAGACCTATATAAAAATACACGAAGTATCATCAGGTTACAATGTGAGATAATCCAATTTAAGCATACGCAAGCAGGCTGCATATTAAACAGCTTCTTTGCAGGTTTGTTTCATTTTTTGCTTAAACTAAATTATCTTAAAAACATTTCCTCACCTTACACAGCTACGTGCTCTTTCTTTTTATTTCCCTTATACGACCGGTAAATGAATTGTAACATACGCTTCTATAATATTCAATCCTCTTATAACCCAAATTCCCGAAAGAGCTGCTCCTGATACTCCTCATCAGACGCCGCTTTTAAAATATCTTCTATTCGCCCAAGAGCAGATAATTTTAAAGTAAGTTCATTCACACGTTCTTTTCCCTGCTTTATTCCAATTTCTTTTCCAATCTCTTGACCTTCATTTTTCTTCGCTTCTAATTCATCTTTCATTAATTCTTCTAACGCCTTACACATCCTTCTCGCCTCCTCAAATTTTTCTTCATTTGCCCGCACAATAATATCCATTACGGACTCATACAGTGTGTTTTTCTTATGTTTTTTATAATCTTCGATTAATTCTTCTGCATCTTTCGTACTTTTAAGCTGATTGGTTAAATTCCTAAGCCAAAGGCTTTCTTTTTTAGAAAGCTCACCTGTAACGATAATCTGAATAGGAAGCGTATCACCAATCACATAATAAATTCCTGCATACATTCTTTTAATTTGTAATTTTCTTTCCTCAACGATATGTCGAAAAAGCTCCCTTGGATAATTCTGACACACAAAGGAAATCATCAGTTCTTCCAATAAAATCGAGTTTACCGGTGTCCTGTCCGCCTTATAAAAATACGTATACGCATATCCTTTATAAAAATCATCAATGCACAGATAGTCATCAGGGCTTTTGTATTCTACAATATTGTATCTTCTGAATATCTTTCCTATATTTTTCTTTAGTTCCTGTGTTTCCTTCTTCTTAATCAACACATCAATCATCATCGGCTTTGTTCCGAGCACATATTCTGATTTGAATTCCAGATATTTTGCCTCCTCCCCAAATTCAATCTGAATGCCTGCAAAAAATGCCGGATGCCACTGCAATAGCTTTTCTGTCATAAAAACCTCCTTTTCTGTTTTTTCAGGAGGTTCCCTGCTTGGGAAGCTCCTGCCTTTGTTATTGTGGATAAAAGCATGAATTTCCCGAATATAGAATTGCTATTAGATGAACAGGATTATCAGAATTTCCTGTTCTTAGAAATTAAAAAGAAAATAATGCTTTTTATTATTTTATCACAGACCACTCCAGATGCAAACTCAATTTTTGCTAAAATCCTTATCAAAAAAGCTTGTACTGTTGCGCAATTTTCTATGGAAGAAAACAAAAAGAAGCTGTCTCATCAAACAGCTCCTTTCCATCTCAAAAACTATTCATGTCTTTTTTCAATCACAGATGCTATTATCTGCAATGCAAGAGCAACCAAAATAACAGCTCCTGCTATTATCTTTCCTTCTAAGCTAGTAATCATCTGTGCCACATATCCCAGCGCCGGAAGGGAAAATTCTACCTTCCCGATAAAATTTCCATAAGGGATAGGGTTCATGTCGTTAGTCTTATTTGCATCGCCCTTTGTAATAAATTCACCCATTACGACACGATTTTCTACAACACGATGAGTAATAATCGCATTAGAGTCCTTTGCTCCGTAAAAAGCAATTACTTCATCTTTTTGGATATTTTTAGGGTCTTCTTTTCCAATATAGACCAGACTGCCAACAGGTAGCGCCGGTTCCATACTTCCGCTGATTACCGAATAAATTTCATATCCCATCATTCTCGGAACTGTCAATGGTATACAGATTATCACCAGAATGATGAGCATAGCAGTGCCCAGTGCACTGCAAATCACAGCCACCGGGCTTTTTTTATGTCTTTTTCTGCTCAATTTTCTATCCTTTCCCTATGCGCTAATGACGCTTTCCTACACGGCTTCTTCTCAGGAAAATAACCAGTCCGGCAAGTGCTGCTACTGCTGCCACTGAAATCGCAATGCCTACTGCAAGGGGAAGTCCTTTCTCTACTTCTTCTTTATCAATTTTAGGATTTGCAAGAGGTGTTTCCTCATCATCCAAATCCACAATGTCCTGAGGAACATCTTCCTCCGGAATTTCCGTTACCTCCTCACCGGCTTCAGGCTGAGCTGCGTTACCTGCTTCTCCGGTTTCACCTTCTCCTGTTTCTGTATCAGGAGCCTGTGTTCCCGCCTGATTTCCAGTTTGATTTCCTGTCTGATTTGTAGATTGGGTTGTTGTTCCTCCGTCAATATACTGAATAACCGTTTCTGTGATTGTCTCTCCCGGTGTTTCAATAATCTGGGTTTCTCCCTCTACATATTCAAAAGTAAACACATTTTCTGCCTCATTTGCTGACAATGTCTTTGTAAGCGCTAATGCCTTGGGAGAATATCCGTCAATGTAAATATTTGCTACCACCGGCTTGTCACCGATATTGCCGTAATAGGTCTGACTTGGTGCAAGTTCATTGCCGTCTTCATCCTGATATCTTACTGTATATCTTACCAGATTTCCTTTAATACCGTAAGCGATTACGTAATCAGAGTCTTCTGTAACACGAAAAGAGGAAGCTGCCATTTCTTCTGTGTCACGTCCGCTTCGGCGAATTCCCTGAATATAATACTTGCTGTCATCATTCATACTGACAGCGCCTTTTTGTGCATCAAAAGAAATTACATCATTGGCTTTCAAATTCTCAATTACAATTTTACCATTTTCCAGTGAAACATTTGCAGAAGCGCTTTTCACTTCCAGTCCATCCAATTTGGCAAGCACACCCTGATTGCCGCCGTCAATGGTTACTTTATACGTATATTCATCTGCCAACACTGTTACTGCCGAAAGGCTTAGGAGCAATCCCGCTGTCAGCACAATCGCTAAAAGCTTCTTAATTTTTTTCATGACTACTGCTCCCCTTTCCTGTTGCTGCGGTTTTTACGTATTGCTTTTATACCAAAGAACAAAAGAATTAATCCGCTGATGAGCGTCACTGCACACACAGCTATAATCTTGGTTTCATCCCCTGTCTTTGGACCTGTTCTGAAAACCTTCTTTGTTTCTGTGATTTTCACAGGGTCGCCCGGCTCGTATACGACATCTGCCGTTACCTTTTCCACAGCGAAATTAATCTGAAGCTTTGCCAGTGTATCCTGATAACCGTTGCCCTGTGTTTCTCCATCCAGCGCCACTGTCAGATGCACTTTTCCCGCTTCTCCTGCGCCTAAACGGTCCAGATAGAAATAATCTCCCATAGCGTCAGTTGCCTGCTCTAAGCCTTCACCTGCCTCTCCGGAGCCCTCTCCGCCGACCTTATCGCTGCTGTATAACACAGTTTCTTTATTCTCGTGATTTACATAAGTCAAACGATATGTATAAGCTCCGCCTTCTGCCGCATTCTGGCTTTCTTCCAAGCTCTGAATAATCTCGTTTGTCATGTACCAGTCTGTTTTTTCCTTGCTTGTATTTTCAATGCCTATCTCAAGCTCCATGCTGTCTCCCGGAAGGAGCTTATAAACTGCTGCATTTACATCAGAAGTATTGAAACTGCTGTTCATCCTCTCTCCGTCAAACTGAACCTTCCAGTCTTCATTCCCCTGAATATTATCTGCAAATACGCTTGCGGAAGTGCCTGCAATCATGAGCGCTGTCATAACAAGGCACAAAATTTTCTTTCCCATCTTCTGTACCTCCTACTGTAAACTAAGTGTTCCGTCTGCCGAAACATTCACATCCACACCCCATGCGCTCTTAATTGCATCCTGTGCATTATGTGTCTGTACTGCATTGACTTCTGCATCTACATGAAACTGATATCCGTCATATTTATATACGTGGCGGATAACCTCATTGCCGTTTTCATCTTTTCCGGTTTCGATTTTTACCTTATCGGCAATTTTATTATCTATTTTCAGTGTGTCTGCAAAATTCGGGGTACTTTCTCCTGCCGGTACAATTCCTGTGTAATAAAGAACTGTACGTTCTGCTGTTGATGCTTCTTCATCAATCACCCAACCGTTGCCTTCGACAAAATGCAAATCAATCAAATCCGGTGAAAGTGTTGTATCTTTATTTCCATTCTTGTCTTTCCAGCTTTTTGTAAGAATAACCCTTACATAATTGTCAATAGAGCCGCTATTGGAAACACTGAGCTCTTCCTTATAAGTCTTGCCCGGTACAACCGTTTCGTCTTTTTGCAAATCCTTGAAAAGCTCTCCTTCTGTTACATCCCATTCATTATTACTGTGACTGTAATCTCGTGAAGAAATGTTCTTGCCGTTTTCTGTCAGGCTGACGCCAATGCTGGACACCGACATATCTGCCGTATAATTATCACTATAATATGTCAGAGCCGCTCTTGTACTTCCTACCGTACTTCCTATCAGCAAAAGCGCTGATGCAGAGAGCAAAATCACCGGTCCGGCTGATAAAAGCTTTCTTTTCTTTTTCATTACTCATCAACCTCCCCGTTTCCATTATAAATATCTTCGCTGGAATCTGCAATCCTGTTCCAATCTGCATACGGATTTCCGTTTTCATCGTAAAGCACTGCCGTACATTCCTGAACAACAATAACATTGAAATCATCTTCACTGTCCATGTCGTCAATTTTCACAGTAAAGGTATTTGATATACCTCCTTTTGGAACAATCTCACTGCAATAATAATAACCGTCATCTCCCTGACTCCATGTTTTCTCAGCATCAGGAATGAATTGCAGCCCCGGCTGATACTTGTCTCCGGCAAATACTTTTACACGTACAAAACAATCAAAATCGCCTGTATTCTTTACAGCAATTTTCTTCTCCATATTCACTACTTCTTCGTCCGGCACAATGGTTGTGGTGCCAAGCTTAATCTCAGCGCCTCCGGAAGCTGTGGTATAGGTTGTAAAGTATGCCATGGTTCCTCCCACAGATACACCTGCCACTAAAGTAAAGGCTGCTGCTGCCAGACAAAGATTTTTCTTATTCCATCTCTTTTTCATGGTCCTGTACCTCCCTTACTCTCCTGCTTTCGTGCTGTCCGACTGCTGGTCTACTGTCCAGACACCGTCTTCATTTGCAAAATGGTTCACCACGCTAGCGCCTCCATTTAATTTCTCATTATACTCATTTGTAAAAGTTACATGTACGCTTTCTTCTCCCTCACCGGATGCCTTTATTATAACCGTCTGAGAAGGAGCGCCGGTAAGCTCGTAGCTTGCGCCGCTGTAAATTTCTGTTACAGTCACTTCTGTTCCTGCCGGAATTTTATCTACCAGAATACTCTTTGTTCCTGCTGTGTCAAATACTGCTGAAACCACATCACTGTATACCTTTTCTCCATCCTTTACGCCTTCAATCTGGAATACAAATGTAGCGCTTCCCAGTGTTTCGTTAAAAGAAGTTACTGTCTTATCAATCACAAGGCTTCCAAAACGTGCCTCCTGACTTGGTTTTAATCCTGTTGTCACATCATATACCCAGTCGTCGTTGCCTGTTGTACCATGATAATTATTAGGCAGTGAAAGCAAATACGGAGTAAACTGATATTCATATTCCGGAGAAAGAACAGCTTCTGCTGCTACAAGATACATACCAACAGCTACATCACTGATTTTTCCTTTTCCGTTCTCAATTACGCCTTCTGCTGCAGGAGCTTTCTGCTCATCCTCTATAATTTTCTGTGCCATCTGTGCTTTCTGCTCCCACTGTGCCGCCGTAGTTTCTGATGTCACACTGTCAAAGTCAAGGCTTTCATAACCCTTTACCGCCTTGTAAGTACCCGTTTCGCTGATATCTGCAACCTTATACAGTTTTACAGGAATTGACAGCTCTGAAAGCTCTTCAAAATCCCCTGCAAGGTCTCCGCCTATTTCAAATGTCACAGAGCACTTACGGTTTGTCTCAACACCTCTGGCTGCCCTTACCTCTAAGAACAGTGCACCGGACAATACAAGTGACAATATGAGAAACCACACGCTCATGCTTTTTATTTTCTTACTCATCTTCACCATTTACCCTCCTTCAAAAATCATTTCCGCTTTCTGTCTTTTCTCTTAAATAAAAATCTCATGAAAAGTATCACTAAAAATGTTATGGATAATCCTAATATCAAATATATCATATAATAATTTTGTATTGTCTTCAACATGGTTTCCGCTACGGACGTCTCGACTTCTTCCTCTCCGTTATACGGAACCCTTGTTCCACGAACCAGAAGTCTGTGAGAATTCACTCCGTAAGGGGTACAGGTAAATAGTGTCACCTGATCCTTCCCTTCCTCAATCTGTAATGCGCCTTCCAGCGTTTCATGGTCATCCTTATCCACCATATCTAAAATTTGGTCCACCTGATAAGCCAATACTTCATCTAAAACGTGGATATAAAACATATCGCCTTTCTTCAGCTGGTCAATATCGGTAAACAGACGGGCTGTGGGAAGCCCTCGATGAGCAGCCAGTACGCTGTGTGTACTCTCGCCGCCTATGGGAAGCTTAGTTCCGTTTAAGTGACCGATACCTGTCTGTAACACTTTATCGCCTGTTCCGTGATAAATGGCGTTTTTCACATTAATCTTTGGTATGGAAAGATATCCCATAATACCGTCATTTGCTACATTTAATACCTGCCAGTATTCTGTATTTTCCAGTTCTCCCTTATCTTCTCCGAACACATCTCCGTACAGATTATTCTGCGCCAGAGCTGCATCAAAGGCTTTTGCCTTTTCCCATTCTTCTGTAAAATCTACCTCTGTCATCTCTTCCACGGCAGACTCATAATTCGAAATCAGTTTATTTTGTCGATATGTGTTCCACTGGTCTGATACTGTCGGATAAACAAGTACCCCAAATCCTATTGAAAACATCAGACCAAACAGAATATTTGAAATCTTTCGTTTCATAGTCAATCCTCTTTCTGCTTATCTGAATTTTTCTTCTTATTATAAGTATAAAGACCGGCAATAAAAATTCCTGTCACCGCAAGTCCTACAACTACCCAAAGTAAATAATTGGTGTAAAGACTTGTTCCTCCAAGCAAACCTTTCGGAGCTTCTTCCATTTCAACTTCTTCAAAAGATACTCTGTGTCCGCGAACCAGAAGTCTCTGACTGTTTACGCCATAAGGCGTACAGGTAAGAAGTGTTACCAAATCCTGACCTTCTTCTACTTCAAGCCCGTCTGTTTCCGTAGGTTCTACCACAGAAATCTTATCTACCTCATAGCAAAGAGTATCATCCAAAACTGAAATCAGGAAATGGTCTCCCTTTTCCAGCTTATCCAAGTCTGTAAATAATTTGGCGCTTGGAAGTCCTCGATGAGCGGATATTACAGAATGTGTGCTTTCTCCCCCTACCGGAAGAGAGCTTCCCTCCAGATGCCCTGCGGCTTTTTCCAGTACCTCTTTTTCCGTGGTATGGTAAACCGGAACTTTTACATCAATCTTAGGAATTTCCACATATCCCATCATTCCATCGCCGTTTAAATTCAGGCTGGACATATATTCTTCATCATCCTCTTCAGAAGCTTCTGCTACTGCAAAAGAGTCGGGCAAAATACTCGGCAAAAGCGCTTCATTGTAAGCTGTTGCTTCTGACCATTCTTTATTATAATCAATCTCCCCTGCTTCCTCTTTCTTGGCAACCTGTTCATCATAGCTGCTGATAAGTCGCTTCTGTCTGTAAGTATTCCACTGATTGGAAATAAATGGATACAGCAGCAAGGACAAACCGGCTAAAAACATTATGCAAATTGTTATAGTAGTAATTTTTTTCTTCATCCGGGTTCTCCTTATTGTTGTATTTTTTATAAGAGCCGGGGCGGGTTACCGCCCCAGCTTATGAGTTTGTGTTAAAAATTATGATTATTTGTTTTCTTTTTTGCGGCTAGCAAAGAATAAACCTGCTGCTGCAATCATGATTACACAACCACCGATTGTGAAGATTGTTGTACCAATACCACCTGTAGATGGAAGAGAAGAAAGTTTTGTATTAGTCAGTTCTGTTCCGGCTGTTAAGATTGCTTCAGCTTCTGTCTTATCACCTTCTAATACTAATGTAGCTGTTGCATCCACACCATCTGGATCATTTTTAATGTGATATCCTTCTGGAGCTGTTGTTTCTTTGAAGTTATATGTTCCTGCATCTAATCCACTTACAGTTAAAATACCTTCTTTACCTGTAAATACTTCTATAATCTTGCCGTTTGGATCATATTCATAACTTCCATCACCAAGCTTTTTGAATGTTAAGGCCTCATCGCTTCCGTCTTTGCGAACTTCAAATCCTGCACCTGAAAGCTTCTTTGATTTATCTTCATTATATTTTGTAAGTGTAATAGAACCTGTATAAACGTTTTCGTTATCACTATCTACTTCGGTACCACTGATATTGTTTCCTGTCTCATTTTCAACAGTCTGTGCTGTCACTTTAGCAGTATATGTGATTAAAACTTTCTTTCCTGCATTTCCATTATCCGGAAGAATAAAATCAGAAAGATTAGCAGTAAATCCTGTTGCTGTTTTTTCTTCGAGTAATTCTGTACCGTATACATTATCAAAGTCACCCATAACAATGCTGAAATGGCTTCCTTCACCCTCAAAGTAATATTCTGCTCCTGAAATTTTATCCCACACTTTAAAACTTCTATTAGTTGCATTTGGATCAATATATGGTACAGTTGTTTCAATTGTATAAGTTACGATATCTCCAATAGCCACTACTTTATCTGGGTCTGTTGCTTCTTTTGTTACGTCCGTAGGTGTTCTTTTAGCTGTTAATTCAACATTTGTAAGAGATGGGTAATCTCCCTGTTCTGTGCCAAATCCTACATAAGCAGCCATATTATTATATGTATAGCCTTCCTGTACTGCTTTAACTGCATATACACCAGCCTTATCTACTGTCTGTGGATTGGACATTGGAGTATACTGAACGTCTTTGCTATTTACTACATTACTTAAAGCTTTTGCAATTTCTTCACTTGTCGCTGCATTCTCTGCTTTTGCTGCATAGGCAATTAACTGGTCAATAACTACCTGATCATCTTTTTCATTAAAGGCTTCTAAATATGCTTCTTTAATCGCTTCTGATGTAAATGCCCAACCTGTACGTGTGGTCTGATCTGCTTTAATAACCTGTACATAAGAAAGTTGTGCTCCTGCAAGAATATCTCCATTCTCATTCTTAATTGTAATTGTTGCCTCATCTTTCTGGGGCGCTGCCATTGTCGTCATGGTCATTCCCATAACCATTACCATTGCTACTAACAATGCTAATACTTTTTTAATTTTCTTCATAATTTTTTCTCCTTTTCTTTGAGGTTCTCCCTCTTATATTTTACATCTTTTACTTCCGATGTAATTTTTGTTGTTGCTGCGACCCGGAGTCGCTAAAAAGTTTAGTATTCTTAACTTTTCAGCACCTCCTCGCGTTTCATTTTATATAAGAGAAGCGCTGCTGCCATTAAAAGCAGTGTACCGCCAATCGTATATACAAAAGTTCCATGTCCGCCGGAAGATGGGAGTTCGTAAACCGCTTTATTATGAACTTTCATAATAAATACACCATTCTCATCCTGTTCCATTTTAACAGGTATTCCATCTTGTTCTTTTATCACCGGCATACCACCTTTTACAGAAATCGTTACTTCCCATTTCTTGCCGGATAAAGTATATCCCACAGGTGCTTTCACTTCTGATAAAATATATGTTCCTTTTTCAATCTCTTCCGATGAGTTTAGTGGTTTATTACTATTGTTTTCTAATTTTTCCCACTTAACAACACCATTTTCATCAGATATTCCTTTATAAACAGGAGTTTGGAGTTCGCTATCTTTCTGATACAAATGGAATTCTGCACCTTTAAGGCGTATTGTATCTGCTTCATTTACCTTAACAATATCCCATTTTACACGCTCATAAGGCTGAACAACCGGTTTTTCATATGTAAGTTCATCCGGTTTTATTTCTCCATCCTTTACTCTTTCAAAGGAAATCTTTGCTTCTGTATTGGAATATAACCCTTTTTCACCTGAACTTGTATCATTCCCCGGATAATCTGTATTTGCATCACCTATCGTACCCTTAACATCTACGGCTTCCTGAGTAGCAGCCTCTGTCAGTTTCACATTAAAGGAAATCGTATACACCTTATCTCTTTCAAGGAAATAATCCTTTCCTAAGTTTACAGTGATTTTTTTCGTCTTCAAATCAATGGTGTATGTATATTCCCCTGTGTAATCCTGTGCATCTTTAATTCCTGTATGCTTATCATACTCTGTCTTATTTGTGTCATCATCATCAAATTTGTCATAATCATACTGCTGAACCTTTAAGCCTAACTTAACAGCAAGCCTATCGTCCTGTTTACCTTCAATAATTCCTTTTTCATTTGCATATTGTTCTAAATATTGTTCTAAAGAATTACCTGTTTCGTCAACGAAATCTACATAGTCACTTAATGTATCCGTGATAGTCACGTTGCCAATTTGTTTTGTAATAGAGCCTAAAAATACATTGAATGCCTTCTCAAGTTCTGCTGTACTATCAGCGCCTATCACCTTTTTAATCGCTGCCGGTACTGCTGGAACAATCTTTTCTTGCAAGAAGGTGGTTCCACCCTTATTGCCTACTGATACTGCGTAAAAACCACTTAAACCTTTAAATAGTTTTGCTGCTTCTTTTGCCGCTTCTTTTGCCTTCTCTGGGTCATGCACTAAATACCTGTCCTTTTGCTGGTCTTTTGTACTATTATAGTAATCATATGGTTCTCCATCCGTAACAAAGATTACAAACTTTTTCCGCTCGGGACTACTCTGTTCTTCCAACATATCCTGCGCATTCCAAAATGCCGCTTGATAATTAGTTCCACTATCCCAAGCCTTCTTTTCAATATTCGTCAACAATGTATTTTTGTCATTTGTAAAATCAACATTAAATTCCTTATCATTTGCTTTTCTATCAAACCATACAATTCCCACACGGTTCTCGCTGCCCTTTGGCAGCAATGTTTCTACTGCAAGTCTTGCCGACTCTTTTACATAATGAAACCTATCATGTTTATTTTTATTATCAAAACCACTGCCCATGCTACTTGAATAATCTAATACAAGTACAATGTCCGCCGGCTCCGGTTTAATATTGGGAACACCTTTTACATCCAGATATAATCGGTAAAATTCCTCTCCGCTTAAGCTTGTTTGTGTATTTTCACCACTTCCAAGATAGTCGATATATTTATGATGTAAAACATCTTCCGGTTCGTCCGGATCAGGCGCTGTTCCTTTCAAAGTGTTCGTAACTATTACTTCGGCATCTTTTTCTAAAGTAATCTTTCCTGATGCGTACCCGCTGTTTTCAAATCCATCTTCGGTATTTCTATCATCTGCCGTACCTTCCACGATTTCATAATGTGGAGCTATATAAGTTTCCTCATCAGAAAGTAATTCCTCTACTTTAAAGCTTGTACCTGACGGAAAACCACGTTTCACTTTTCCATTATCTATGCGGGAAACATTTCCCAATATAACAGCCACCTGATTAGCTTTCAAAGGAATAATTCCATTCTCTGTTCTTACACCGTCTGCCTCCATTGCAGCGTCATAATTATCTCCAACCTTATAATATCCACGATACGGTTTTCCACCGACAGTTACTCGCATATTATAGGCGTCTTCGCTATTTCCATTTTCCAGCTTTTTCTCAATAATCAGTTGCTGTATATTCGTCACTGCACAGCGATTTAAAAATTTAACACTAGGATTTTCACCAACTGTAAGATCTTTACTTTCAGCAGAGTTATCATTATCTGATATATCATGCTTGTCAGCATCTACCACACCGGAAGATTGGATTGTTACCTGATCATAAGTTTCGCTGCTGATACCAACCTCTTTTACTTTATATTTTTGCCCTTCCTTATATTGAGAAAAACGAGCGCTTTCCCCATGCTTCAGCTTAAATATGCCGGTCTTCGGATCTGTTGTCTTTGACATTTCTTTTCCGTCTGCGTCAATCAATGTATACGGAGCTCCTTTTTGTAACTTATTATCTACATATAGCTCATAGCTAAACTCTATATCGTTATAAGCATTTTCATCATAATCTTCAATTTCTTTACTTATTATGATATCTTCCGCATTCACTGCAGGCATATTAAATTTAATTCTGCAGTTTGACGCCCCTGCTCCACGTTCTAAATAGAAGAATTTAAAATCATGAACGTCAAAGTTTTTATAAGTTGTATACTTGCCATTTGCATCTTTTTTAAAGATACCGGACAAATATTTATCAACCTGTTTTGATGATGGTTCTCCCCAATGGCTTTCTTTATAGGACTCTACATATGCTTCCTTATATAATTCCGGTAATGTAGTATCCGGTATTCTTTCTACCTTAACCACACCGGTGTTAAAATTAATACTTCCTGCTTTTCTCGGATGAATACCACCGATGTCTAATACCTTTACACCATCAATAAATACCCAAACATCATCATCCCCACGGAAATCAAAGACCATCGGTTCATCTGCTATCTTGCCATCCTTAGGCTGCATAAATTTAAAATCTAAATTCATTCCAAACCATAAATCTGTTTTTCCTCGTCCATCCGGAACAGAGTTATTTGTTCCATTATACATATTATCTGATAACCGATTAAATGGAAGGAAGTTTCCGTAACTAAATGTGTTCCAAGCAGGTGATAATCTCGCATTATAAACGGCTATTTTATTATCTTCCAGTTGTGCATGATACCGTTCACTATCGTAAACATTATACGTTCCCTCTTTATACAGTAATCCTGTCAGACCTTTATAAGCTGTTACTTCGTTCCTATCATTTGTTTCATCAAATAAATACTGTAATGAAGTTCCATTTGTAAGTACGGGATAATTCTCCTTGCTCAAATTCTTTTTCAGGTATTCCTGATGAACTTTCTGTGTACCATTTGGATGTGTATACTTGAGATCTGGGTACACACTATTTGCACCATCAACAGCCGTTCCCGGTTCGCTATTGTGAAATTGAAAACCCTCGTTTGCAGCTTTTGTATTATTAATATATTTATTATAATTAAAAAGGTTGATTTTTATTTTCTTGGCATCGTTAGGATTGGTTTCATCTAATGTTTTTATTTTCTCTACGGCTTTCTTTTCTCCATAAACCAGATATACATCTCGTTCATTTGGTAGTTTTTCGGAAGGCTGATCCCATTGAATATAGTCGCTGCCGTATGTCTGATAAAGCCAACCGCCCGCTGGATTAGCAGACAGATTATAACTGATGTTTGTAGCAACAGTTCCGGCATAAGAGTCAATATGCGCTTCTGTAAAACATAAATCCAAGCTATTATTGTTATAGGTTTCTCCTATCTTATTTAAGCTGTTATTGCCACTCAGGTTTCCGGTTCCCGGAATATGAATTGTTCTATTAGTTACATTTAATTTCTTTGAAATATCATTTCCTTTTGCATCTACAAAATGTAAGGTCACTGTTGGACGATGATTATTATCACCTTGGTCTGCCCAAACAACTTGATATTTATCAGGTATTTTCTTATAAACCATATAAACATTACGGCTGACAGGATTTCTTCCATTCCAGTTAGTCCAACCACCATTACTTGGCAAATACAGCCAACCACCTGTATTAACATTCGGATTATAACTAATATTTGTAGTAATATTTCCCTTATAAGAGTCTATATGTGCTTCTGCAAAATAAAATCCCTTCGTTTTGGCTTGTTCATTATATTTTTCTCCTATTGTCTGTAAGGTAAGACGTCCATCAATGCCATCCAAATTACCATTTCCGGAAACTATAATATCTTTGTCTTTTACACCTATTCCTTTCGAGATATTCTTACCATTTTCATCTACAAAATGAATTGTTACCGTTGGAATTTGTCTATTACCCCCATGGTTTATCCATTTAACTTTGTATGTATTTTCAAGCAACCCTCTCTCTGAATTTTTCCATGTAATTGTAAACACCGAAAAACTCTCTGTTTCCATCTCCACGTTCTGAACCATCGGTCCTTCTGTCGTAGTCAGCGCATCTACCTTCGTAGTTTCTGCTTCGCTCATATCCACAACATCTTTTACATTACCATTTTCATCCTCTTCCAAGTGAAGAACAGATACCTCTGCATTTTCGCTTCCCTTCTCTTTTACATCGTTAGGAAGCACTGCGTTTTTATAATTCATGGAAACTTTTACTTTGCTGTTCGGCTCAATTTCGTTGCCTTCGCCATCTACAAATGTAATATCATAAGCAAGAAATCCTGCTACTTCTTTTTCCTCTTCCGCAACTTTTTCCTGAATTCTCTTTTCTACATCTTCGTACTGTGCCTTTGTTTCATTATTTTCTAATGTAATAGGAAGAACTTTTAATGTAGCTCCTGTCGGAATTGCTCCCTCTTCAACCGCTGTCACAACAACAGACACCTGTTCATCTTCATATTTCAGCTCTTTTGGTGTTTCTTCTGTCTGCGGCACTTCTTCAGTCTTTGGTTTTTCCGGTGTTGCCTCTTCCTGCGGCACTTCTTCTACCTTCGGTTCTTCCGGTGTTGCCTCTTCCTGTGGCATTTCTTCTGTTTCCGGTTTTTGTGGTGTCACTTCTGACTCAGGCATTTCTTCCTTCGACTCTTCCGGTATCACCTCTGTTTCCGACTCATTGATTTGTTCCGGTGTTTCCGGCTGTATAATTTCGTTTGGAACTTCTGTTCCTTCTGCTAATATTGAAAAATTATTTGTCAACACCATCACCATGCAAAGTATGGCTGCTAATATTTTTTTCTTTCTTTTACTTTTCATGGCACTTCTCCTCCATTCATCTTTTCATTTCTGATTTATTTCATCATTACAAACGTATATATCTCATAATTTATATGCTTAGTATAATTATGTTTAGTCACATATCAGTCACAAATACACCTTTTGTTAAAAAATTATTTACAATTTTTACATTTTTTAAAGATATCTTCTGCTTTCACAAAATACCATTTCTTAAATATAAACAAAAAAACAGACGAGCCTTTGCAATCTCATTGTCTTACAAAGCTCGTCTATTCTATAAACTATGCTACATTAATTTCATCAATATTATACTGTAAAACTACCTTTTTTGTCTTCCCCGACTGATAAAATCTGTCTTTTAAGCGATTAACAACCATCTTTGCATCCTCGTACTGACATGCCGGCAGCATAATCAGAAATTGATTGGCGCTATATCTGCAAATAATATCACTGCTTCGTAAACCGCTAAGCAAGGTTTTTTCCAGGACATTCATACCTTCACTCAGAATGCTTTGATACTTACCATACTCTTCATAAGGCCGCAAATCAAGATACATACTCACCAAAGCCAAATGAATGGAAATTCCCATTCGCCTGCTGCTTCTTGCCTCAAGAGCATAAATTTTACGAAAAACACCATACTCACAAAGAAATGCGCCGGAAGGAAGCTCCTTTTCTTTCAATTCTTCCTGTATAATATCAATGTTGCTCTCATGGTCATGCTGACGTTTTTGCATCTCTTCATAAATTTCCTGCATTTCTGCTGATGGTCTTACACCCAATGTATCATATATATACTTTACCGTTCTTGTGTAATGCTCGGTCGCTGCCTGCTGTTTATTGTCTGCAATCAATGCCCTCATCAGATAACAATGGATTTCTTCATCTAAGGACTCAAAGCAAAGCGCTTGCCTGCATAACTATTCCAGCTCAGGATATCTCTGTTCCTGCTCCAACAATTCTGCCAGCTTTTTCACGGTTGCCAGATAAACAGAATTCTGATAAGTAGCAGTTGCAATTACCCAATATTCTCCCGAAAGTTCAGACAGAAATGTTCCCCTATATAATTCAACTGCCACTTTCCCTTTTTGTATCTGCATTTCAACACTGTCTTGAAGTTCTATCTCTTTGCAGTATTGTTCAAACTCTTCTGCGTCTACTTTTAAAAGAATATGTGGGTTCCATTGATATAATCCACGTCCTGTTATAATAAAGTCATAATTCCCCCATGTTTTCTTCAATAAATTACGCAAACGATACATCAGATTTTTTAAAGCTCCGGCCGGATTATCACTTTCATCTTCCGACCATAGTACCTCAACTAATTCCTGTACTGTCACACTTTTATTTCTATTGTATACCATATAAGCCAATAAGCGAGTCAGCATCTCAGAATGTATTTTTTCCACAGTCAATATCCCGTTTTCATTGCTAATCTGGAATTTACCGAATGTATACACATTCAACCTTGGATATTCCTTATCATTAACTTTATTCATAATCCTCTACTCTTCCCATAAATTGATGCCTAATCATACAAAATGACATACTATTTATATATTATTTTATATGTTTTTTTCTATTTTGCAATACCTAAAGTCCATATACTTACGGAGTTTTTCTTATGAAATAAAAAAAGAGTCTATTCTTCACAGACTCTTATCCTTCTATCTTATAATTCATTTTACCATGTCGGTTCATCTACATTTTCTTCTTCATCTGCTATTTCTATTGCAGACTCCATTAGCTTAATCAGCTCGAGAGCGCTTCGAAAGGAATTTTCCTTCTGTCCTTCTATCCATTTCACAGTCCCCTGCCACGTGTGGTTTTGTCTGCATTTTATGTTTACAACAAATGTTTCTCCTGCATTTGCTCCTTTTTTATGTGGAAGCGACATTTTCTTCCCTCCTTTTGCATGACCTGTCTATAAATTTCTATATTATTTTTATTATAAATCTAAAAAGTCACACCACAGTCATACAAAAGCTTAATAAACTCCAAATCGCTCTCGAATGCCCCCAACATTTTCCCCTCTTCATCTTTCACAATTCCCTGCCAAGAGCTTCGCAGTCTGGAAATAAAGGTTACATCTCTTGTTATCAGTTTTCCTTTTTCCTTCATAATTTCTTCCTGTGCATGGTATAATTCAGGCTTACAGCAATAAGAAGTCACCTGACTTTCTTCCTCTTTGCGGAAACTTCTGGACTTCCGGGAAGGCTGTGGTTTGCCGATGGTATCCAACAGTCTGTCTACTAAAACAAGAAGTTCTGAAACACCTGAAAATGCAGTCTCATTTTTCACTGCAATTCCGCAAATTCTCCCTTTCATATCCTTTTCATCTGTCTGCATTCCATCAATACATATTCGAAGTGTTGATACTGTATGTTCTACTCTCATAGTTTTCCCTTTCATCCCCTTTTTCCATAACATTCAATACTAGTAGCTTAACATGAACGAAACATCTCTACAAGCTTATATTTCGACATTTTTCCTTTTGGATTGACAAAGCAAATACAACATTAGATAATAACTATATCATGACAAATCAGGAGGTGTACATAATGAAAAAACAATCTGTATTTTTTCTTCTGTTCTGCTTTTTGATATGTGTATCCCTCCTTACTTCCTGCAGTAAATCGAAATCTTCCAAAAACACGCAGGAAAACGAGCCCAGAGATTACACTCCAACAGTTCTGACTCCCCAGGCGGCGGGTACGTCAGTCTGGCAGGCTGAAAATGTGGTTGTTGATGTTTCCAATGCTTCTTCCGGTTACTTTATGGTGAAATATACCGGAGATATTCCCAAAGTCCGGGTACAGACCATTGCTCCGGACGGCACAAAAAATCAGCCTCTCCTTTCCATAGACGGAGGTTATCAGGTATTCCCCTTTTCAGGGGGCAACGGAAGCTATCAGATTAATATTTTAGAAAATACAACCGGCGATAAATATGCTGTCCTTCTTTCAGAAACCATTGAAGTAACTCTGTCCGATGAATTTTCTCCCTTCCTCTATCCCAACCAATATGTACACTTTACAGAAGAAAGCCAGGCTGTACAAAAGGGAGCAGAGCTTGCAAAAGGCGCTTATTCCGATTTGGAAGTAATCCAAAATATCTATACGTATGTTACCAAAAATATTACCTATGATGAACAAAAGGCTTCTGAAGTTGTAGACGGCTATCTTCCTGTCATTGATGAAACCCTTTCCTCCGGAACAGGTATCTGCTTTGATTATGCAGCACTGATGGCGGCAATGATGCGTACTCAGCGTATTCCAACGAAGCTTGAAATCGGTTATTCGGGAGAAGTCAAGCATGCCTGGATTAGCGCCTATGTGGACGAAGTGGGATGGGTAGATGATATTATTGAATTTGACGGTTCTTCGTGGACTTTAATGGACCCCACTCTTGCTTCCAATAACAGCCGCAAATCTGTGGAAAAATATATTGGCGACGGAAAAAATTATACTTTACAGTATTCTTATTAAAAAACTTATTACAGGAGGCGAATTTTATGGAACGCAATACCTCTCAAAAGCAACTGTCTAATACGGAGCTGGCTTCTTTTTGCAGCCAAATGGCTCTGATTTTGAAATCGGGAATTTCTTCCATTGAGGGCATTTCAATTATGCTGGAGGAGTCTCAGAATAACGCAGAAAAAGCTATTTTACAAAAAATCTACGATACACTTTTAGAAACGGGAAATCTGTTTCAGGCGCTGGAAGCTTCTGCCGTATTTCCTTCCTACCTGCTGCACATGGTAGACATCGGAGAGCAGGCAGGGCGTCTGGACGATGTTATGAAATCTCTTTCTCTTCATTATGAAAGAGAAGAAAATATTTCTCGTTCTATCCGCAGCGCCGTTACCTATCCGCTGATTATGATTTGCATGATGGCCGCAGTCGTTCTTATTTTAATTACAAAGGTCATGCCTATTTTTAATCAGGTATTTGCACAACTGGGGCAGGAAATGAGCGGATTTTCCAAGGCTCTTCTGTCTGTCGGAGCTGCCGTGAACCAATATTCTGCTATTTTTATGGGAATACTGGTTGTGCTTATCGGGCTTGGCGTTTATTTCGGAAAAACAAAACACGGACGCAAAACTTTTGCTTCTTTCAGCAAGCACATTCCTGCTTTGCGCCGTCTTTATGAAAAAACTTCTTCCTGCCGGTTTGCAGACTGTATGGCTTTGACACTTAGCAGCGGACTTAATCCTGATTATTGTACAGAGCTTGCAGAAAACCTTATTGAAGATGAAGAATTTCGAAAGAAAATAGCAGCTTGTCGTCTGATGATGCGTGAGGGAAGCGAGCTTTCTGCCGCTCTTACTCAGACCGGTATTTTCTCAGGGATATATGGACGCATGACAAACCTTGCTTCCCGTACAGGCGAACTTGATACGGTTATGTGCGAAATCGCCGAGAAATATGAGGAAGAAATTGATAATCGCCTGACTGCCATAATTTCCATACTGGAGCCTACGCTTGTCATTATTTTATCTTTGATTGTGGGAATTATTCTATTCTCTGTTATGCTTCCGCTTATGGGAATTATGTCCAGCTTGTAAGGAGGAATTTCAATATGAAACGATTTCAGACTGCAAAGCAGCCCTCAGGACTTCGGAATATTTTCTTATCCGTCTGTGTGTTTTTTCTGCTGATATTCTGCTTTTCCTACGGAATTCAAATAGTATCTGAAACAGCAGACAGAACAGAAATAGAAACCTTAGAGCGTGCCGTGAAAAGAAATGTGGTACAATGTTATGCGGCAGAGGGGCGTTATCCCGAAAGCCTGAAATATCTGGAGGAGCATTATCCTCTGCGCTATGATAAGGAAAAATATTTTATTGGATACGAGGTACTCGGTGAGAATATTATGCCGGATATTACAATCATCTCCAGAAAGGATTGATTTTTTATGAAAATAAAGACACAGAAGCGTCATGTTATTGATTTTATTTTTCCTGTGGCATTATTTTTTGTATTTGCGGTATCCTCACTCATTGTTGTACTTCTGGCAACCCGCATTTACAAATCTACCACGGAAGACTCACAGGAACAGTATTCTTCCCGTACTGCCCTCTCTTATATCAGCGAAAAGGTACGGCAAAATGATGAAGCCGGCAATGTTTCTGTCGGAAAGCTGGATGGAAGCGACTGCCTTATGCTAAAGCCCTCAGGCGCTGATTATACTACTTATATTTATGAACATGACGGAGCCTTAAAGGAGCTTTCTGTAAAAGAAGGAACCAGACCCTCTCCTCTGGCAGGAGAGCTTATTCTGGAGGTAAAGAGCTTTCAGGCAGAGTCCCTTTCTGACAGCTTATTCCGTTTTACCATTGCCACAGAACAAAATAACACACATTCTGTGGTTGTGGGAACAAAAACTAATTAGCAGGAGGAGTATATGACTATGAAAAATTATCGGACACATAAATCAAGTCTTTTCTTGATTGAGCTGATTTTGGCTATTGCCTTCTTTTCTCTGGCAAGCGCCGTCTGTGTGCAGCTGTTTGTAAAATCCCACCTGCTGAGTAAAGAAGCGGCTCAATTAAACACCGGTGTTAATCTTGTAACCTCCGCAGCAGAAATTTTCCGCCAAAGCTATGGCGATATGGATGCTGTCACAGATTTTATGCCTGAGCTGGAAGCGCCGAATTCCAAAGATTTCTATACTGCATATTATAATGAGGAAGGCTTGCCCTGTGCAAAATCAGATGCCGACTATATATTGACACTGACGCCGGAACGCACAGAAGACACGGCTTTCGCCGTTATTAAAATTTTACTCAAGGGAAATAATAATTCTGTTTATGAGCTGCCGGTGCAAATTCACGTACCGCATACATATTAGGAAAGGGGAACAAAGATGGAAAAGAAAAAATATCCTGCCGTAAATATCGGTTCTGCTTCTATGCTTGTGATTTTTATTATTTTATGTCTTGTGACCTTTTCTCTATTGTCGGTAACAAGCAGCAACAATGACAAAACTTATGCCGAGAATATTGCCAGACGAACTTTAGACTATTATACTGCTTCTAATGAAGCGGAAGCACAGCTTGCACAGCTTGACAAGCTGCTTGCAAAAGCTTATGAATTGCATGGAAATACTTATTTGGAACAGGGTGCGGCAGTTTTCGATGCTGAAGCAATGGAAAACCTCGCTTATCCTGTTGACATTTCCTTCTTTCCTGTTTTGTCTTTTCATGTTCCCATGAATGACACACAGGCGCTGGCAGTCTCTTTACAGTTACAGCTGCCAACAGATAATGAAGGAAAGCTTTACAAGGTGACTTCATGGAAAGAAATTTCTACTGACAGTTGGGACAATGATGAACCTCTGAATGTTATGTAATATTTTGCAAAGGAGAATTTTATATGAATGTACAAGAATTACTAAAATCTGCATCTCTTGCCGGCGCTTCTGATATTTTTCTGGTAGCAGGGCTTCCCCTTTCCTACCGTCTTCACGGCAGTATTAAGCGTGTCAGCGAAGAAAAGCTCCTTCCCGATGACACCATGGATTTAGTCAATCAAATTTATGAGCTGGCAAATAACAGAAGCACAGACCGCTTGTTAAATACAGGAGATGACGACTTCTCTTTTGCTTTAAGAGGCGTGTCCCGCTTTCGTGTAAATGCCTTTAAACAAAGGGGGTCTATTGCTGCCGTTATACGTGTTATCACATTTACCTTACCTCATCCGCAGGATTTGGGAATTCCGGACTCCATTATCCACTTCGGAAATCTAAATAAAGGGCTTGTTCTTGTAACCGGTCCTGCCGGAAACGGAAAATCCACGACACTTGCCTGTATTGTAGACCAGATTAACTCTAATCAGGAAAAACACATTATTACGCTGGAAGACCCGCTGGAATTTCTTCATCCTCATAAAAAAAGTATTGTAAGCCAGCGAGAAGTAAATCTGGACACGGAAAGCTATGTGGTTGCCCTTCGGGCAGCGCTGCGCCAAAGTCCGGATGTTATTCTGCTTGGTGAAATGCGTGATTACGAAACAACCAATGTAACCATGACCGCAGCTGAAACAGGACATCTGATTTTCTCCACACTGCATACTGTGGGCGCAGCAAATACCATTGACCGCATTATTGATGTGTTTCCGCCAAACCAGCAAAAACAGATTGCCATTCAGCTTTCTATGGTCTTGCAGGCAGTTGTTTCTCAGCAGCTTGTTCCGTCTGTGGACGGCAAAATGATGGCTGCTTTTGAAATCATGACTATGACGCCTGCAATCCGCAATATGATTAGAGATAATAAGACACCGCAGATTGACGGTATTCTTTACGCCTCTAACAGCCCTACTATGATTTCCATGGACTCCAGTCTGCTAAATCTCTATCGGGCAGGACAGATTACCAGAGAAACTGCGCTGACTTATGCGTCTAATGTGGATATGATGAGTAAAAAACTGTAAAACACGAGAAAAGGGGTTATCTCTGAATTATATTTTCAGGATGCCCCTTTTCCTTCATTATTTTCCGCTTAAGGAAAGAATATTATCTTCAAATTCTTTCGCACTAACACATAGCTCCGTAACTTTTTCCCAATTTTTACTGACAACCTTTGCAAACTCTTTAAATACCCTGACTCTTTTTTGCTTTCCCTGAATTCTCACGTCATGATAAGCTTTCTTTTTAGCAATAGTATTCGTCCATGGGTCTTCTATCTTTTCTGCCTCTTTTATTTCATCATAAGCCGCAACAATCCAAGCTTCCGTACTATCACAGGGAATAGCAAGACATATATCATTTAAATCCGGCAGCCATCCTTCTATCAGTTTCTCCAGATGTTCCATATACGCCTTGGGTGATACTTCATGGTCTGCACATGGCAACGTAATCGGACACGTCTCTCTTATCTCTTTTTGACTGTCACATTCTAAGGGACTACATTTCGTTTTGTATTGACATACAGTAGACTTACATCCGCAATGCGCTATTTTTTCTTTTCTGGAAACGTCACCATCCATTTGTATAATTAATATGTCTAGGGAAGGTTCTATATCTTTCATGAGTTTTTCTTTTTGTGTTCCGTTATCATTACACCATTTCCATATACCTTTCCAGCCATTACCATATTTTCCCATTAAGTCAGGCTCTGGCTGCAACTGTACATAGTAATTATCATCCCCTGTAATTCTATCTATGATTTCCTGTAAAAGAACATAATCCGTTGGTCCTTCGCAAATAATCCCTATATTCATCATATTAAATCCGGCACACCCCCAAGCCTTCCACTAATCCAAAGTCTGGATAAGGATTGACCTTCATCAATTAGTTCTTGTGAAACTTTAATTCTTTTAATTTTTGCATATCCATTCTTATCCCTGTCAACTGCAAATAACCGTATATCGTCATTTGATATGTCTAATCCGTCTAAAACCAATGGATTGTGCGTTGTTAAAAAAACATGTTTATCATTTTCTAATATTTGCTCACAAAACACCTGCATTAATTTTTTTGCCAATCGTGGATTTAAGGCATGATCAAAACTATCAACTGCAAAGATGGACGGCGCTTTCGGGTGCATGGCTAAACACAGCATAAACAAAATATAAAGAGCTCCTTCACTTGCATCATACCCTGTAAATTTAGCCGTTTCCCGCAAAAAACCATCTGCAAATTCTATAACCTGTCGTGTCATTGGAATGCTTGAATTAATTCTTGTTTTTGTCGGAACATTAATGGAAATATCAGAGGCCCAATCAATCAATTCCAGTATATCTTCCATATACAATGATCCAAAGTACAGTTCACCATCTTTTTCATAAATGATATCTTGTAACGCTTCTGCCAGTCTTCCGCCGTTTAAACCGATTGGCGTCATTTGGTTAGGATCGGCAACAGTTCCTCTTAAAGTTAATGTATTTGGCTGAAATATTCCATAATTTTCAAAATGTTTTACAATTCTCCGTCCTTGCTCCAGCTCCGAGTTATCATCTAATAAGAAAAATCCTATATGATTATTGCTTTGTTTTTGTGAGGCATTGCTGCGTCCCCATTTTTTTTCACCATCTGTGAAAAAGGTCTCTGAATGATATTTCCAATACTCATCACCTTTAGGTGTCGTTAAATGAACATCATATTTAAAAGTTTGTGCTGTTTCTTCTTCCCATTCAAGTGACAATGCAACTGTCGGATTTGTTCTTTCAATACTCTTAAATCTGGATTTATACATTGAAGGAGCGCTTAACCGTACGCCTTTTCTTTGTAAACTAATATCGTCTACTCTGTCCGTCATTGCTGCACTCAAAAGCCCAATAGCTTCCAATATTGTAGACTTGCCGGCTCCATTAGCCCCAATAAAAACGTTAACTTTTCCCGGTTCAAATTCCGCGTCATACAAAGATTTAAAATTTCTAAAAGTAATCCTTTTTAAATTCATACCATCGCTCCTTCCTTTGCCACAGTATAACATATATTTATATTGAAATATAGGCATTTCCCCTCTTTTATGTATATCTAAATCGTTACATATCTTTTCTAATATATAATTTTTCAAATTCTTTTTCCGGCAGCGGCTTATTCAGCAGATATCCCTGCATCACATCGCAGTTCATTTCCTTCAAAACTCCCAGATGTTCCTCTGTTTCCACACCTTCTGCCACACACTCTATCTGAAGCTCTTTGCAGATATGGATTACATTTTCCACCACAAACCGTGCCCGCTTATCGTGATAAATATCGCTGACAATACGCCTGTCTAATTTTAAAGCATCCAGTTCCAGAGAATATAAAACATAGATATTGCTATATTCTGCTCCGAAATCGTCTAAGGCAATTTTATAGCCGGCTTCTGTAAAGCGTTCCACAATCTCTTTCAGACTGCCGGTGTCGATACATCCAATAGTCTCCGTCACTTCAATCTGAATAAGCTCCTTGGGCACACCCATGCTTTCCATAATAGCATTGGTTTCCTCTAAAATCCCCGGCTCTAAAATCGTGGCTCTTGAATAATTTAAAGAAATCGGAAACGGCTTCCAGCCGCATGCAATCCATTTCTTCAAAATCCGGCACACGTCTTTTAAAATAAACAAGTCAATCAGACGAATAAATCCTGCCTTTTCAATCTGAGGAAGAAAACGTCCCGGCGGTACAATTCCGCTTTTCTCGTCATAATAGCGGATTAAAGCTTCTGCTCCGCAGATTTCACCGGTCTGGACATTGGCTTTCGGCTGGAAAAACGTACGGAATTTTCCGCTTTCTATGGTTTCTTTTAATTTCGCCAGATTGTCTGAAACTGTATCCTGACTGTTTTCTAGCTGAAGTATGCGCAGTTTTGTCAGCGCTATCTGGAGCTTTTCTTCTACCTGCTGCTGAAGCTTCTCCACCGAAATCACCTGCTCGCCCCATACTCTTGCGTCTGCAAACATTCCGCTATGCCTTTTTTCCAGACATTCTCTCACCTTTTCGCATCTCTGCTGGAAGTTCTCATAAGTAATGTTCGGATAAACTGCAAAGAAACGTGCGCTGCTTACACGGAAGCAATTCTCCCGTCCGAAAAATTCTGCCAATACATCTGCTGCTGTTTTTAATAAATCATCTCCTGCGCTTGTCCCATAACGTGTGTTGTAATCTTTTAACGCAGCGATTTGAATTCCAAAAATACCAAAAGTAGAATGAATATCTTCATTTATTCTTTCCAAATATTCCATATAGCTTTGGTAATTTAAAATTCCTGTTTTCTGGTCATACTGCATAGCAGCCTCATACTTTTTGCGCAGCTTAAAAACACTGCCGGTCTGATGTAGAAACTCCGCAACAGCTTCCAGTATTTCAAAAGAAAGCTTCTCTTCCCTCGCATATTCCAAGGCAACCATGGAAATCAGTTTGCCTTCTTTGAAGTTTCCCGTTAAAATCAAAGGAAGCGGTACTCTTTCTTCCCCATAAATTTCCTGTGCCTCAGCATACCCTATGCTATCCTTATTTTTAATGAAAATCGTATCTTTTGGAAAAACTGTACCAAAAAGGTTTTCCAGCTTATCACTTTCCAGATTAAAATATTCCCTTCCTGAGAAATCCTCTGACTTCCAGCTTTGTTCTACTCTTAAATTCTCTCCTGTTTCTTCTTGTTCATACAATGCTGCATAGCTTGCCTGAAAAGCATTTGCGATGTATTTCATCAATGTAAAAATTACAGAAGAACGGTCTTCTCCACGTTCAAGCTGTTTATAGCTTTCCTTTAATAAATGCAATACAAGCAGGCTGTCTGTTTCCTGATTTTCCTCCATTTTTTCCTGCAAATGAATTTTTCTGACTCGTTTTCCGTCTTCCATCAAGTCTTTTATCTGCACATACATGGGTTTATTCAAGCGAGGCAAAAAGCATTTCCACACCTGTTCTTCATTCAAATTCATCTCTTTATAGCAGAAAGAACACGGAGTCGGGCTATTATACAAAAGCTCATGGCATTTAACATTCGCATCCGGCAATCCTTTTCTGTCAAATGCAACCTTTCCTGTTGCATTCATGCCTGTAATTTCATACGTATCCGGATTTACCGTAATATGAATGTCCTTTCCGTTCTCAATCTGCTCAACATCACGGAACATCCGCAGAGTACTCTTCCCTTCTCTTTTTGCCGCCTGCAAAGCATACTCGGCACATTGATACATTTGCTCATAAGACATATTGTCGGCAAAGTTCATTGTCATTCCTGCTGAAACTGTAACATAAAATTCTTGTCCTTCTATGTTGTATTTCCGACTGATATTTTCACGGGTTCTTTCCATTATTTCCCGTATACTGCTGTCTTTGTTAAGATTATAGAAAAACAGCAAAAACGTATCTCCTTTTACTCTTGCCTTTATACAGGAAAGCAGGGTGTGTTTCGTAATTTCACTGCTGATTGCTTTTAAAACCTTATCTCCTGAGAAAAATCCACCTTCCTGATTGATTTTTTTAAAGTTATCCACATCAAACAGCACACATGCACATTTTTCTTTCTGAGATTTTTTCAGGCTTTCTTCAATCAAAAGCTTCGCTGTTTTTAAATTATAAAATCCGCTTATCTCATCTGTCTCAGCTTTTTGTTTTAAAGACAGTTCTCTGCGTTTTAATAAATCAATATTTTTTAAATATCCAAATAAAAAGCACTCTCCCGACTCCGGAGAACGCATAACACGAAGATTTAAACCAACCCATAAAATCAGTCCGCTTTTTTGTTTCTGTCTAAATTCCAGATTAAAGCTTTGCTGACCTTTCAACAGCTCCGGCTGCATCTTTTGAGGTTCGCACATCTCCACAAAACGTTTTCTGTCATCTTCATTTGCAATGGTGTCCAACATTCTGCGGTATACGCCTTCATACCCCTGTTCCGGAACTTTAACCTCGCCTTTCCCATTTAAGCAATCCCAGAAATTCTCTAAACGGTTTTGGCTTAAATTAACCTGAAAACTGCAAATCATATCTTCTGACAACAATTCTCTCAATCGCTCTTCCTTGAAAACACGAGCTTCCGCCTCTTTTTGCGCCGTAATATCCTCTGATATTCCGATTGCCCAAGTCGGCTTTCCTTTCAGCCACTGCACAGTGGTGTAGGTCACTTTCTCCCAACGATATGTATTGTTTTCTGCCCTTATTCGAACTACAATGCTGTTTACTGCATTTCCTTCTTCTATTTCTTTATAGAATTTTTTTGCCGCTTCCACGTCATTTGGATGAATACCTCCGTCTGCTATCAATGTTTCAGGAACATTTTCTATAATTCTTCCATATCCGTGAACTTTTTGAGACTCTTCTGTCTGAATAATTTTCTTTTTGCGGATATCATATTCCCATATATTTAAACGAATATTTTTTCTGGCTATTTTAAAAAGCTGCTCTGTGCGCATGAGCTTCTCTTCCAACTCCCGCCTCTTTGTAATATCCATAATCATTCCCAACATGATGGGAGTTCCGTCTGAGTCTATTAAAATACCCGCATTTACATGTACCCATGCAAGTCTTCCGTCTCGTCTGCAAATTCGATATTCCAGTATCATCCGCCTTTTATTCTCTGCAATGCCATCCGCAATCTCATGGGTAATTCTTTCTCTGTCCTCTTCATATACAAGACCATCTACACAGTTATTCAATTCTTCTGCCATCTGTTTTTTCGTATATCCGTGAAGCTCATAATAACCGTCATTGGCATACAGCACAGGAAATCCCTCTGTCATGGAAGCTTTAAAAATCCCGTCGCTGCTGCTGTCACTGATAACTCGGATTTCTTCATTGATATCCAGTTCTTTTTTATCAAGGTTTCGAATAATTCCGCTGAATAAATCAGGTATTCCTTCTGCATCTCTCACCATGCGCCCTTTGCACATAAGATGCACCCACTCGCCTTTTACATTTTTTGCACGATATATAATCGTGTGTCTGTCTGCTCTTCCGTCCGCGATTTCCTGATTACTTCGCAAGAACATTTCCATGTCTTCCGGATGTATCTTTTTTCCCCAGAATGCTGCTGCATTATCTAAAACCTGAGACGGAAGCCCAAAATCCAGCATCATTTTATAAGAATATTTAAACTTTCCTGTTTTCAGATTTCCCACAAAAACATAATCATCAATACTTTCATCCAACGCATCAAAAAGATATTCCTTATTATATTGAAACGGCGTTATTTCGTTGACCTTTCTATGTCTTTCTTCCAGCTGTCTCTGTGCTTTAAAAATATGATAATCCCTTTTTTGAATATACATCTGTGCATCTACAAGAGAAAGAACGTCTGATACGGTCAGCCGCTCTTGCTCCCGTATGGTCGCCAGACCATAACTGAAAGTAACGTCATAATCAATACCGACTGCTTCACGCCCGTCTTTCAGCAATTTTAATATTCTTTTCATCCAGACATCTGCGGTATCTGCATTTTGGTTCATAAAAATAATAATAAATTCGTCTCCGCTTAACCGAAATACGAAGTCAGACTCTGACAATTCCTGTTCAATCTTTTGAGCCACATAAGTGAGAAGCCTGTCTCCCTCCAAGTGTCCGTAAGTATCGTTTACCCACTTCAAGCCGTCAATATCATAGAGAACTGCGGTAAATTTTTCATCTTTTTTCAAATTTTCTAAAATCTGTGCAAGCTTTTCTTTTCCTGCCTTCCGATTTAAAATTCCTGTCAGTTCATCCGTTGCAGCTACTTCACAAAGCTTAATGTAATCTGTAATATCAATAGCGCTCTGTATATGGTACAGAGTTTCTCCCACCTTTTCCAGCGTATCCTCTGTCAGATATACCTTGCCTGTGATTGTATTACACTCTTTCCAAAAATAGGGTTTCCCGACTCCTTGTTTTTTCAGCTCGTCTATTTTACAAAATTCACATTTTTGTTTCTTATCCTTTTGGAGTACTTCCCAACACTTTTTCCCTTCCGGACTTTCCTCATGAAACGTTTGTTTACAGCAATCATTCATATACAAAATTTCATTGGTTTCCACATTCATTACACGAATATTGGAAGTAATTTTATCTAAAACTTTAGGAAAAAACTGTAAATCAAAATTTTCTTTCATGAAATCTATATCCCCCTGTAAAATACTTCTCATCTTCCGTCGGTATCCATGGCAATTTCTAAACGTGCCATTTTTCCGTTCCACGGAATTAACTTATCTTTTATCACAAAATGCTTATCAAAAAATAAATTATCTCGTTCCCATACCTGGATTTTTCCGTTTTTCAGTTTACAGTTATTGCAATATTCACAAGGCAGTTGTCTCCCCTGAAACACCTGATAGCATTTACGCCCTTTATATTCATAAATACCTGTCAGTTTTCTGGCAGCAGAGTTCATATAATAAAGCTCATACGTATCTATATCGCTGACGTAAATCACTTCATCCATTCCCTCTACAATATTCACAATCTCATCTCTCTCATTTTCCGCTGTCACGTTCTTTTCCTCAATAGTGCTTATCTGATACAGTTTTCTCTCTCTTTCAACTCTTTCCTGATACTCCAAGCTCTCCTTACACATATATAATTTTTCAAGTTCCTCTTTTGTATAAGGCTTGGCAAAAAGAAATCCCTGAAGAAAATCAGGAATTAACTGCTGCAATGAAGTCAATTCCTCTTCTGTCTCAACTCCTTCACAACACACTTGAATTTGTGAGGAATGTGCCAGCTTAATAATATTACTCATCAAACGATAATTGTAATTATTGCAATAAATACGGCTTACAAAGCAACGGTCTATTTTTATCTCATCCACATCAATACTCTTTAAATATCCCAAACTGGAATATCCTGTTCCAAAATCATCGATGGCAATATGAATTCCATGCCTTTTCCACTCGTAAAAAATCTTGTTAAAATAGCTGTAATCCTGAAGCTCCATGCTTTCTGTCACTTCCAAGGTAAGTGCATCTCCCGGTATTCCCGCCTCTTTAATTGTATCAAGAACCATCTCTGTAATGTTATCCTGACATAACTGCACATATGAAATATTAACACCAATATGAAAGTCTGTAAGAACCTTTCTCCAGTCTGCACACTGTTTTACAGCTGTTTTCAATACCCAGTTTCCCACTTCGCAGATTAAACCGCTCTGCTCTAAAATAGGAATAAATTTTGCCGGACTAACCAATCCCTCAGTGGCAGACTCATAGCGCAGCAACGCCTCCGCTCCATAAACCTGAAAGTCCTTTCCTCTCATTTGCGGCTGATAACGAAGAGAAAACCCCTTACATTGATGACGGACAGACTCTTTTAACTCGTCCTGAAGCTTAATCCAGTCTAAGCTTTTCTGATAATCTTCAGAGGAAAAGAAAGCCAATATATTTTTTCCTTCTCTCTTTGCTCGGTCTAAAGCATTTTCCGCGTACTGGTGCAAAAATCCACTGTCTTCTCCTATCCCATCCGAATACGCCACAGCTCCCGCAGATGCGGTGCAATAGCTTTTTAATTCTTCTTTTACAGCGTTATAAAATTCTATCACAGCTTCTTTTGTTTTATCCGGAAAATTTAATGCAAAGCAATCTCCGTCTAATCTGTACAATTTTGTGAGATAATCTGTCTTTTCTTCTAAAACCATTGCTACCATTTTCAGCAGATTATTACCAAACTCTCTTCCATTCTTTACATTGATATTTTTAAAATTATCAATATCTAAAATCATAAGATAGCCCTTATCCTTTTTCAGACATCCCATATCCTCTTTAAACTTTTCACCGTTCCAGAGTCCTGTCAAGCTGTCCAGTTCTCGCCTTACTGCACCTTCTGATACATTTCCGATTAAAAATCCCGGCGTACCATCATCTTTTTTTAGTACTGTCCCACGGCAGATAACCCAATTTTTGCTTCCGCTTCTGTCAATAAGGCGATACTCCATAGAATGGCTGTCACTTTTCCCGCTGACAATTTTATTTATCTCGTATTTTAACTGTTTTAAGTCCTTTGCATAAACAATTTTACTCCATTCAGAAAACAGAATACCCTCTTTTCTTGAGACAATCGGATACTTTTCACAAATTTTTTCAGTAAAATAAATTCTGTCATTTGCAAGGTCATATAAATAGAAGTAATCATCTGTACTGTCATCTAAAAATCGAATTGTCTGCATATAAATCTTTAGTTCTTTATCTAAATTCATTTGACTATCCATTTTTATTCCTCTTCGTATATTTTAAAACCATTTTTTCTTTCTTTTTTTACCTGATAAAGTGCCTCGTCCGCTCTGCGATACATTTCATGAAATTCTATATTTGTATCAGAAACCAACGTAATCCCCGCAGATGCGGTAATCTGTACTGTTTTCCCGTCTTTTTCATACGTTCTGTCCAGTTTTTTCAAAAGACTGGAAATATTACGGCTGACCGCTTCTCTTGGAATATTTTTCAAAAATACAATAAATTCGTCTCCGCCCAAGCGTCCCACAATATCGTAACTGCGAAAATGTCGAAGTAAAATCTCTGCTATATCCTGAAGCGCTTTATCTCCTGTCTGATGTCCCAACGTATCATTTAAAACTTTAAAATTGTCAATATCCAAGATTACATAAGCATGAACCATGTCCGGTCCTTCCCCAAAAGTCTTTCTAAGAGCTTCAATTCTTTCCCTGCTGCTGTTTCTGTTATATAATCCGGTCAGAGGGTCTTTGTCCGCCTTTTCTCTGATTTTTTGCTTTTCTGTATAATCCTCCATCATACCGATACACTGACGAATATTTCCTTTCTCGTCTATTGGCGTTACAAGCTGAATTTTAAGATATGTCATCTTTCCGTCTTTCAGAAAAGATACTAAGAAATCTCTTTTCCCTTTATCCTTCTGCATACTTTTAAAAATCTTTTCCAGCTGTGAAGAAAGCTCCGGATTTTCCGGACAGTATCTCGCAAACACCTCCGTCAGGTTATTTGCCTGCTTTGGAAGCTCCATATCCCCTAATTTTCTGTTGATAAATCGAAGCTCCTTTGACTCTATTGCGTAATTCATAATTACTAAACCGGATTTTTCCGCCGCTATTAACATAACTTTTTCATCCAGCAATAATTTCTCGTTAAATTCTTTCACCTGTTTTCTTTCAAGCTTAGAGTAATATAAAATCACCAAAAACAGAAGCGATACAGCCAGAATAATCCTCAGTATCATAATATAGGTGTTATGGTTCAGCATATAATCCACTGACTTTGTAATTTCCGAAAAATCAATAGCGCTGACCACACACCAGCTGTTTAATTTTAAAGGTGTAAAATACACAATTTCTTTTGATTTCCCATCTGTAACTTCCGTATATATCTGCTCCTCGTTTTGAATTTTCTCACGAATTTCCTCGGCGCTTATCTGGCTTTCCATGCTGTTAATACCATCAAAAATATTATCTTTTTTTCCAATCAGATTAGACTCCTTTTTTCTGATATAATTTCCGTCTAAATCAATCACCTGTATATATGTGTTTTTACCCTCCAAAACCGTATTACTATAAATCTCGAAAAAGTCCAGTTCGCTTATTCCATAAAGAACACCTGCTGCCTCTCCCCTATCATCTAAAATGGGAACTGCCACAACACAAATCTGCTTATCTACCATATCTGAATATCGTATTTCTGTTGCTCCGTGTTTCTCATTCATACAGGTTTGAAAATACTCTCTGTCATCAATTTGAAGCATTTCTCCGTTTGTAATCAGGGCATTTCCCTCAGCATCCGCAATTCCCATCCTTTGAAAACCTACATCGTGCTTATCCAGAAAATCACGAAGATGGTTTATATTCTCATCACCGGTAATATCGTTTTCCTCAATACTTTCTGTCAGACCATATAAAAGGTTTACAAGACCTTCTAACTTCTTCTCCACAACTGCACATCCCTGCATAGAAAGATTTTTCATTTCTTCAATCTGCATGTTGTATATGTGCCGATGTGTCAATGTGTAAAACTTAAATAAAGTCCAGCTGATAAAAATTACCGCCACCGCTAAAAAGCTTAGAATAAAAAAATATTTTCTCTTTTCTCTACTTTTCATAGGTTTCTCCCTTACTTAATGAAATGTTTATTTATATTTTACCATTATTTTAAAGAAAAACAAATGTTTTATCTAATGAAAGGAATTGAAAAAAGCAGGTGATGCTCATAAAAACTACACCTGCTTCTTGTTTCTATATCATTTTATTTTCATAGTCCTGAAGTTCATGGAAAATATTATCTATGAATACAAGGTTTGACTCAATCCGATATAGTATAAAATATCGGTGTTTCAAAAAATTAATTCTATGATATCCCAATATTTTAAGTCTGGGATTATCACATAACTTTAAACTTCCCGCAACATTTTTTAATTTTTCTTTTGTTTTTTCAAAGTCATCAAGAACATCTTTTGCTGCTTGTTTACTTTTCTTCTCAAACAACAAATATTGAATAACTCTATTTAAATCATCTTCTGCATCGTTTGTCACTACAATGCTATAATCCATACTTTTCCCTCATATCCATAATAACAGAGTCAGCAGATTTATAATTTCCCTGTTCTGCAGATTTTCTGGATTTTTCCAGTTTTTCTAAGATTTCTGTTTCTGACATTGCAACATAAGGTTTTCTCACTGTTTTTTTGATTTCAAATGGAAAACCATCATTTGCCACAGCCTGAGTTAAAAACATTCTTATTGCTGAAGTAGTATCTGTTCCCAGTTCTCTAAAAAGCTGGTCTGATTTCATTTTTAAATCATCATCAACACGAACTTGTATTGTACTTGCCATCTTAGTATCCCTCCATTTTTTATTTTATTATACTACTATTTCATTGCTATTTCAATTTAAATACATTAAAATAGCAGTTTTATAGAATGTGCAACATAACGTATTTATGACTTTGCTGATAACATTTATAATTTTTCCTTCATCCTCCGTCACGTTATAATGCTTTCTACATAATTCATTCTAAAAACACGTATCATATCAACGCAAAAATGCAACGTAAAAATTTACGTTGCATTTTTCGTTGTATTTTTATCCCACTGTTGTAATTAACGCTTCACATTCGCCGCTGATTTCATATTCACCGCTTCCTGCTGACATAAAGAAGCTGTCTCCCTTTCTGTAAGGAATAGTTTCTCCTCCGCAGGAGATTGTGCCTTCCCCTTCCATAATTAAAATACTTACGAAAGAGTCTTCATTCACAGAACCTTTTACGTTACTTATTAGTTTTCCGTCCATGTTCAGACAGTCTACTGTGAAATAGTCACAGCTTGCAACATGAGGATAACAAGTATTTTTTCTAGAAATCGGAACGCGGTTGGTTACTTCCACTGCTTTATCAATGTGTAACTCTCTCTTCTTTCCGTCTTTTCCCACACGTCCAAAGTCATATACTCTGTAAGTTACATTGGAGTTCTGCTGAATTTCCGCAATAACAATTCCTTTTCCGATTGCATGGATGGTTCCTGCTTCAATAAACAGCACGTCACCCTTGTGTACCGGAACAGCATTTAAAACCTCCAGCAAAGTATCTGTTTTAATTCTTTCTTCGAATTCTTCTTTGCTGACTTCTTTTTTAAATCCGTAATAAAGGAAAGCACCTTCTTCACAATCCATAATGTACCACATTTCTGTCTTTCCATACTGACCTTCATTTTTCAGAGCGTATTCATTATCAGGATGTACCTGAATGGAAAGATTATCCTTCGCATCAATAAATTTAGCCAGAATAGGAAATTCTTCAAATTTCTGACAGTTATTTCCCAGTACTTTTTTTCCTTCTAAGTCAATGTATTCCTGCAATGTTTTGCCTGCATAAGAACCATTTACAACATAAGAAGGTCCGTCCGGATGGCAGGAAAGTTCCCAGCTTTCTGCCAGAATATCACCATCAAATTCTTTGTTGTATTTCTCTACCAGACGATGTCCGCCCCACAAATAATCCTTATAGCTTGGACGTAATTTTAATAATGCCATTTCTTATTCCTCCTCTGCCAGTGCTCTGACTCCGCACATCAATGTATTCATTTTTGCTTCCGCATCTTCGCTGTCTGTTCCTCTTACGCCTACATAGAATTTAATCTTCGGCTCTGTTCCTGACGGGCGCACACAGCACCATGCGTCATTTTCCAGCTCAAAGTACAGTACATTGGATTTTGGAAGTCCTGTGCCTTTTTCTTCTCCTGTTTTTGGATTTTTTACAATACCCAGCTCATAGTCACGTAATGCCAGAACCTCAGAACCGCCCAGCTGCGCCGGAACTTCTTTACGGATTTTTTCCATAATAGCAGCAATCTGTTTTGCTCCGTTCTGACCTTTTAAGGTAATTGTGCATAAATCTTCTTTATAGAAACCGTAAGTTTCAAAGAGGTTGTTCATCTGCTCACAAAGAGTAATGCCTTTGTCCATATAGTAAGCTGCTGCTTCACATAAAGCCATAACAGCTACAACAGCATCTTTATCTCTGGCATGAGTACCTTCCAGACAGCCGTAACTTTCTTCATATCCGAACAGGAATTCATTGGAATGATCCTGCTCAAAGAATTTAATCTGCTCACCGATATACTTAAATCCTGTAAGAGTTTCGATAAGTTTTACATTATAAGCTTCTGCAATTCTCTTTGCCATTTTTCCGGATACGATAGTAGTAACTACTGCTCCGTTTTTAGGCAGAATACCCAGCTCTTTTTTCTGAGAAAGAAGGTATTCCAGAATAAGCATTCCGGACATATTTCCTGTAAAGCTCTTGTATTCTCCGTCTGACGGGTCTTTTGCGTAGATACCTAAACGGTCAGCATCCGGGTCAGTAGCCAGAATTAAATCTGCGTCCTTCTCTTTTGCAAGTTCCAATGCTAATGCAAAAGCTTTCTTGTCTTCCGGATTTGGATAAGGAACTGTTGGGAAGTTTCCGTCAGGAAGTTCCTGTTCTTTTACCACATACACATTTTCAAATCCCAGCTCTTTTAAAATACGGCGTACAGGAATGTTCCCTGTTCCGTGTAAAGGAGTGTATACAATTTTAATCTTGTCTGCCTGACGTTTGATTGCATCCGGACGCAGTACCAATTTTTTCAGCGCTTCAATATAACGGTCGTCCATATCAGAACCGATGATTTCACAAAGTCCTGCTTCCATGGCGTCTTCACGGCTCATGGTTTTCACTTCGTCATAAGACTCAATGGCATTTACTTCTGCAATAATATCTTTGTCACGAGGCGCTGTAATCTGAGCGCCGTCTTCCCAGTATACTTTATATCCGTTGTATTCAGCCGGATTGTGACTTGCTGTAACAACTACCCCCGCTGTACAACCCAGCTCTCTTAAAGCAAAGGACAGCATTGGTGTTGGGCGAAGTTCAGGGAAAATATATGCTTTGATACCGTTTGCAGCCATGCAAAGAGCTGTTTCCCATGCAAACTCTGTGGATTTGTTTCTGGAGTCGTAAGCAATGGCAATTCCCTTTTCCTGTGCATTTTCTTTCAGAATATAATTTGCCAGTCCCTGTGTTGCCTTTCTTACGGTGTAACGGTTCATTCTATTTGTTCCTGCTCCGATAATACCACGAAGACCACCTGTTCCAAATTCCAGATTTTTATAAAATCTTTCTTCGATTTCTTCCTCATTGTCGGAAATACTTTTTAATTCCGCTTTTGTGTCCTCATCAAAGTAAGGGGATGTACACCAAAAATTATAGTTTTCTCTAATATCCATTTCTCTTTTCTCCTTAAAAAAGATTTAATGTTTCACTTCCCACAGTCTGTCCCATTTCTTCCAAAATGATTTGTACTCTGCCCGGCTCTACGGTAAATTTCATTTCAGAATTCCAAACTGCAAATGCCTCAGAAGGTAAGAAAATGCTGACTTTTTTACTTTCTCCCTTTTTCAGCCATATCTTTTGAAAGCCTTTTAACTCTTTTGCACGGCGCACTACACTTCCCTGCTCTCCTGCAATGTATACAAGAGGCACTGCATAGCCGTCCTGCTCACCAATATTTTTAATGCTCATTTCCACCTGAATACCGTTCTTATGAAGTTCCTCTATGGCTACATCTTTCTTTCCAAAGGATATGTCTTCATATTCAAAATTTGTATAACTCTTTCCATATCCAAAGGTATAGGCTGCACCATCCGGAATATTGTAATAGTGCATGCTTCGGTAGGAATTTTTATAGTTGTAATACACTGGAAGCTGACCTGTACATCTTGGCAGAGATACAGGAAGTCTTCCCGAAGGATTTACCTCCCCGAATAAAATTTCTCCAATGGCTTTTCCGCCCTGCATACCCGGATAAAATCCATACAGAACCGCATCTGACTTCTCTGCCACTTCGTCCAGCGCATAAGCTCTTCCTCCGATAATTACGGTAATGACCTTAGAACCTGTGGCAAAAATTTTCTCTGCCAGTTCTCTCTGTACAGCAGGAAGGGAAAGTTCCGCAGTGTCCACGCCTTCTCCGCAGTCCATGGAAACACCGTGTTCAGAAATAGCCGCTCCGTTTGCATCAAAGGAAACTTCTCCGAAACGGCTGGAAGAACCGCCCAATACTAAAATCGTAATATCGGACTGCTCTGCAAGTTTTACAGCCTCCTCCAATTCTTCCTGTGTGCCGTCAAAGACACCGCAGCCTCTGGCATAAACTGCCTTGTCCCCAAGGTAAGAACGCACACCGTCTAATACGGTACTGCAGTTCTCTCTTTTCACCTGAGGGCTGTAATCTCCTAACTGATTATAGACCGCATCGGCATTTGGTCCGATTACTGCGATTTTCCGTGTCTCTTTTGAAAGAGGCAGGATATCATTTCTGTTTTCCAGAAGGACAACAGACTCTCTGGCAATTTGCAAAGCCTGAGGATATTTCTCATAAGAATACTCTTCCGGTTTCTGGTTTTCATCTAAAAGAGGACTTTCAAAAAGACCTCTTTTGACTTTCAATTCTAATACTCGAAGAACTGCTCTGTCAATATCTTCTTCTGTGATATATCCTTTTTCAAGAGCTTCATCCAGATGTCCATAGGCTTCATCCCAAAGTCCGATATCTACACCTGCACGAAGTGCTGCCGCTCCGGAGCGAACACAATCACCTGTCACAACATTTAACTGGTCAATAGCACAGCCGTCTGCCATTACCACACCGTCAAATCCCATTTCATCTCTTAAAATATCAGTCAAAAGGTGATGGTTTGCATGACAGAACACACCGTCAATCTCGTTGTACGCTGCCATAACACCGTCAACGCCCGCATCTGCACAGGCTTTCATTGCCGGAAGGTGGATTTCCCGAAGCTCACGCTCTCCAATTCTGGCTGCGCTGGCGTTAATTCCTCCGGTACACTCTCCCTGTGCCGCAAAGTGTTTTGCCACTACGGACACACCTTCATCCTGAACTGCTTTTACAATCTGCTCCGCCATTCTTGAACAAAGATACGGATCTTCTGAAAAACATTCTTCGCTGCGTCCCCATCGTGGATCTCTTACCACATCAAGGAGGGAAATCAACGCTAAATCCACACCCATCTGACGAAGCTGCTTTCCGCAAACACTGTACGCAGAATGGATTAATTCCGGATGAAAGGTAGCGCCCATATTCAGATTTACAGGAAGAAGATAACTGTCAAGCGCCTGATGCCCGTGAGGACATTCTGTGCTTAACAATGCCGGAATGTTCAGTCTGGAATATTCCAGAACATATTCCTGCATTTGATTATATGCCTTTACGGCGTTCTCGCCGTAAAGACCGTTTTCATAATCTTTCTGAGACCAAGGATCTGCTCGGTAAAGACCATACAGAGTTCCAAGACCTCCGTATTTCTCCACTTCGTCTTTAAATTCCTGACTAAAAGAAATTTCATCACCATTTCTCTCATAAATGCCAAATCCATAAAGCTTCTGATTTAACTGTCCGATTTTTTCCTGCAGAGTCATGTTAGCAAGTAATTCTTTTGCCTTGGCTCTGTAAGTATTTTCTGTCATTATTTTAACCTCACACGATAAGTCTTAATTTCATAAGGTTTCACAGATACCGTAAAGCTGTTGCCGCAAGCCTCAACATCTGCTTCTTTTTCTTCCATAAGGTTACATTCTTCTACGCTTTCCAGTTCTCCTTCGGAAAATGTAAGCGTTGCTTTTGTCAGGCTGTTTTCACAGTCATACAGTCTAACAATCATGCCGTCGCCGTTTTCCGCCGGTTTTACTGTTTCAATAATAATATTATCTTTATTTACAGAAACAAAGGATTTTCCTGAATTTTTCAGCTCTCCCGCCGCTGCATAAGCCGGCTGGTTCAGCTTGTAAGCCTCCTGAACGGTTCCTGCTGCGCTCCATGTTTCTTTATGCGGATATAAAGCATAAGTAAATATATGCTCTTCCTGGTCTGCTGTTTTATTCGGCTCAATACCTGATTTTATCAAGGTAAGAGCAATATTGCCGTCTTTTGCAGAGTAACCGTATTTACAGTTATTTAACAAGCTGACGCCATAGTGACCTTCGGAAATATCCATCCACTTCTGTCCGCAGCTTTCAAATCTGGCTTCATCCCAGCTTGTATTTCCATGAATTTTTCTCTTCAGATTACCGAACTGTACTTCAAAGGTTGCCTCATCTGAGTGAATATTTACAGGGAAGTGAACCTTCAGTAAGTGCTGATGCTCTTTCCAATCTACCCATGTAGAGAAGTCAATTCTTCTGCTGTCTGCATAGAAATGAATTTGCTGTTTAATTACAGAATTGCTGATTGTGCGCTGAATTTCCAAAGTAGCACGTACAGGGCCTTCTTCTGTCCACTGGATTTTATCTGCTTTTTCCGCATCCCAGTATTTTTCAGAATAGTACATATCAATATCCCAGCAGTCATAGTGCATTGGTTTATCTTCATACATACGAAGGAGATTTCCTTTTGCTCCATCCTGTAATACTTCACGGTCGCACTCTTTATCATAAATAGAAGTAAACAGACCGTTTTCATCAATAGAAATACGATAGAACGGAGTTTCCACACCGTTTTCTGTAATCTGAATGTCGGAAGCTTCTTTTTCTGCTGTTTCTAAAATACGGAAAGTTCTTCCGCCTTTTGCAGGAATGTCTGTAATATAAGCAACTGCCCCATCTGCTGTTTCCTGTACCGGATAAATCTTACCGCTTTCATCTGTCAATGCCGCTGCATGGCAGTCGCCTAAGTTTACAACGTCATTTCTCTCAAATCCCAATGTATTAAATACGCTGACTTTGTCCTCTCCGTCAACAGTAAGAAGATTTAACTTTTCTTCAATCATTTCTGCCAGACGGCTTTCAATCTCTGCATATTCTTTCTTTGTTACTTCATATACCTCTGCAATAGAAGAACCCGGTAAAATATCGTGGAACTGGTTCAGAAGCACGGTTCTCCAGATTTTATCCATTTCCTCTTTTTCGCTTGTTCCTGTGAGCACTTCCAATAATTCTGTATCCATTAAAAGCTGCTCACATCTGCGGTTAGAACGTTTATTTCTTCCCATAGAAGTGTAAGTTCCTCTGTGGTATTCAAAATACAGCTCACCTTCCCATACAGGCAGGCTCTTGTTTCCTTCCACACGCTCCTCAAGCTCTTCAAAGTATTTACCTGCAAACTCCTGACGTACTTTTGGAATTCCACGAATACCTTTTTCCATACGTTTGGAGGTTTCCAGCATTTCTCTTGTAGGACCGCCGCCTCCGTCACCGTATCCGAAGGCAATAAGAATATCGTTGTTAATATCTTTATTCTGATAACGATGCCAACCGCCCAGAATTGCATCAGGATGCAGCATACCGTTATAAGTTGTGAAGAAGTCAGCTTCACTCTGTCCTACGCCTAAAGTAGTAATCAGGTGAGTGAAAATCTCACTTCCGTCAATTCCTCTCCACATCATAGTATCATAAGGAACTTTGTTAATCTGGTTCCATGCCAGCTTTGTAGTCATGAAATAGTCAATACCACTCTTTTTCATAATCTGAGGCAGAGCGCCTGAATAGCCGAATACGTCAGGAAGCCATAAAATACGGCTGTCGATGCCAAATTCCTCTTTGAAGAAGCGTTTTCCGTAAAGGAACTGACGCACCAGAGACTCGCCGCTTGTGAGATTACAGTCCGCTTCAACCCACATGCCGCCTTCCGGCTCCCATCTGCCTTCTTTTACACGTTCTTTAATCTTTTCGTAAGTTTCCGGATATCTCTCTTTCAGGAACTGATACAGCGCCGGCTGGCTGGACATAAATCTGTATCCCGGATACTCGTCCATGTATTTCAGTACAGTGGAGAAGCTTCTTGCCACTTTTTCTCTTGTCTGTGCCACAGTCCAAAGCCATGCCACGTCAATATGTGTATGTCCGATACAAGTAGCAATCACATCTTCGTAACCGCTCATATCTTCATATAATGCTTTCTGAATATAATTGCGTGCTTCTTCTATGGACTGATAAAATTCCTCAGAATAAGGTGTACGCAAATCCAAAAGATTAACGGTATTATTCAGGATTGTACGCAGGTCTTTTCTCACCTTATCATCTTCCGGCATTCTGGAAAATCCCTGAAGAGGAACAACGATGTCATAGTAAATCTCGTTAATTCTTTCGTCTACTTCCACGGCTTCCATGGTAAATGTCAGCTCCGCAAACATAACACCTGTATACCCCTGTAAATCAATGGTATAGGTATCCCCCTCTTTTGCACTCTTTTCCAGCATTACCGTCTGGTGGTTAATATCCATACCCTGTGTCATCTGTCCGTTTACAAACAGCAAAAACTGTGGATTTCTTGCATAATCCCAGTGGTCTACCTGTGTTGCCACCTTGAGGTAAAGAGTCTTTCCGTCCATGCTCTTTGGAACCGTATACTGTGCTCTGAACCAATAATGTTCATCCGGACCGTACCAGTGCATGGTCTTGCTGTCAAACTCCTCCCATGGTTTCGCTGACTCATCTGCTTCATGAGGGTAAAAATATAATCCCTTCTTATAAACAACTCCATTTACCGGTTCTTTTTTTACAAAAGCTAATTCTTTTAATTCATTGCATATTACGGAAATTCTGTCTTCAATAAATCTCATGCTATCGCATCACTCCTTGTCCTAAGATAAAAACTCCCAGATGCATCTAATGCACCTAGGAGCACTTTCCTGTTGAGAAACTCTCCAACAGGTTCATTAAAAAGCATTTTCTTTAATATATTTTAACATATCATCAACAGTTGTAAAGGCAAGACCTGTAACTGTATCTGCACAACCATAATAAATGGCAATTCTTCCTGTATCAGCATCTGTAAGAGTTGCACATGGGAATACTACGTTCGGTACATCTCCTACACATTCATATAATTCGTAAGGTCCTAATACATAAGCTTTAGAACGTGCAATTACTTTCCATGGCTCATTTAAGTCTAAAAGTGCTGCACCCATACGATATACAAATCCGTTACATGTGTTGATAACACCATGGTAAATCAATAACCATCCTTCATCTGTCTCAATCGGAACAGGACCCGGACCAATCTTTGTAGACTGCCATGCAGAGATATCGCCTTTTTCTGTGGACATTACATGTCTGTGGTGTCCCCAGTATTCCAAATCAGGGCTCTGACTGCAGAAGATATCACCGAATGGTGTATGTCCTGTATCACTTGGTCTGCTCAGCATCATATAGTTTCCATTGATTTTTCTTGGGAAAAGCACACCATTTCTGTTATATGGTAAAAATGCGTTTTCTAACTGATGGAAAGTCTTGAAATCAAAAGTATAAGCAATACCGATTGTCGGTCCGTGATATCCGTTACACCATGTGATATAGTATCTGTCTTCGATAAAGCAAACACGTGGATCATAACGATACTCTCTCTTTGTAACCTCTGCATCACCTTCAAAAGTAATCGGTTCGTGATTGATTTCCCAGTTGATACCGTCTTTTGAAAATCCTGCGAAGATATCCATGCTTACACATTTGCTGTCACATCTGAACACACCTGCAAAACCATCTTTAAAAGGTACAACAGCACTGTTGAAAATACTGTTGGAGCTTGGAATATCATTACGGTTAATGATTGGGTTCTGTGTATATCTCCAGATAGGCATATTATAATTTTCCGGTTTTTCCTGCCATGGAATATTTTTTAATGAATTTCCAATAATCTTTGACATTTGTCCTCCTTATCAGAATAGGGGCATCCTCCATTTTCCAGAAAATGCCCCCACTCCCTATATTTATTCTCAGTTAATTTTATTTTGCAGCGTCAATCTGTTTCTGTGCTTCTGCACGGATTGTTTCCCAACCTGCTGTTTCCAATTCACTTTCAATTGTCTTGATCAGTTCTCTTGGATCCTGAGCGCCTGTGAAGAATTCTGAATAGTATTTTTCATATACGGCACGGCAGTTTGCAAGTTCTGTTTCAATCTTAGATGTATCAAGGTTAAATCCAAGTAATACAGATGGGTTTGCATTTTCATTTAATTCTTTAACTTCATCCCACTGATTGAATGTTTCGATTGCCTGCTGAGTTACGTTAAAGAATGTACCCTGTGTATAACCAGCCATTCCCCAGTCTGTTGTCAGTCTGTTAACTTTTCCGTCTTCTGTATATTCGAAGTCAGAACCTTCTACACCGTAGTAGAATAAGTCACGAACTTTAGAGTCTGTATTAACTAAGTTTAATAACTGTAAAGCTTTTTCCGGATGTTTAGATCCTGAATAAATACCGTTAATAGAACCACGTACTGTTGTGTTAGAAACTACTGTATCTCCATATTTAACTGCTACACAATTGTTGATACCGTTGTTTGGTCCCCATGTAGTAGTTGCAGCGCCACTCCATCCCTGTGCTGTAAAGAATGTTCTGTACTGGTTAGAGTCATCGGCTGTCGGTGCATCACCATTGATAAGACCTTCTTTATACATTTTGTGTACGATATCAAGAGTTGCTAAAATTTCTTCATCTGCTAATGGGTTTACTACTGTTTTGCTTTCATCTGTATATTTAACACCTAATACAGGTAAGCTTGCACTTAAATCATCAAATCCCATGTTGATTAAGAAGTTTGCACCGTTTTTAGACATACGATATGGTGCTGTTCCTTCACCTTCTTTGATTGTCTTTAATGCTTCATACAGAGAATTGAAGTCAGTAACTGCGTTGATATCGATATTGTATTTATCTGCCATGTCTTTGTCCCAAACAAAGTATTCTGTAAGGGAGCTGTCTTTGTAAGATGGCACACCGTAGATTTTGTCATCAACCTTCATTGCTGTCCAGTAATCTTCCGGGATCATTTCATACAGTTCCGGTGCTTCTTTTGGTAACAGTTCTGTTAAGTCTAATAAAGAACCGTTTGCAATTTCTGCATTGTAACGTGTCTGGTCTGTGAAAAGAATATCGAAGTATTCGCCGGAGTTTGTGATAACACTTCTTCTGTTATCCCAGTCACCCCATGGAACGATTTCCATGTCTACGTTTACACCAATTTTTTCTTCAAGGTATGGATTGATCTGTTTCAGCCATTCGTCGTAGTTCTTAGGCATACCATTTCCTACCTGAATCCATTTTAATGTTACAACATCATCTTTACCTTCGCCTTTGCCGGCATCAGCTTTTTTACCTTCTGAACCACATCCTGCTAAGAGTCCCATACTCATTGCAGCTACAAGTCCTAAAGCAATAACTTGTCTTTTTTTCATTGTAAAATATCCTCCTTTGGATTTTTATAATTTTTAATTTCACCGGAAGCCGGATATTGCTTCCGGAAAATATCGTTGGGTTGTATCAGCCCTTTACAGCTCCGACTGTAAGACCTGAAATAAAGTATTTCTGGAAGAACGGATAGCAGCACGCAATCGGAACGATAATAATTACTGCCATCGCCATTCTGGCGCCTTCCTTCGGCATGGAATTGATGTAGTCAGTCATGCTGACACCAAGCGCCGGATTGCTTAACATTGCCTGCATATTTCTTTCGAAATGATCCAGCAGAGCCTGTAAGGAATACAGAGATGAGTCTGTAATGTACAGGGATGACTGGAACCAGTCGTTCCAATAACCAAATGTAAGGAACAAAGCGATTGTTGCCAACAGAGGTTTTGACAGTGGCAAAGCAATCTTTCCGAAAATCTGGAACTGTGTAGCGCCGTCAATCTGAGCGGACTCAATAACAGACTCCGGTATATTCGTTCTAAAGAACGTCTTACAAATTACTACGTTGAATGAAGATACACACAGCGGAAGTATCAGTGCCCACATAGTATCTTTCAAGTGCATGAACTGTGTATTTACTACATAAGATGAAATCATACCACCATTGAAAACCATAGGAATGAAAACTAACATAGTAAAGAAATTGTTCAATTTATAACTGCGTCTGGAAATTACATATCCCATTAAAGTTGTCAAAGCAACACCTAATGCAGTACCTACTGCCGTTACGATTACGGAAACTCCCAGAGCATCAATAATCATGGAAATTTCACGACCTAAGAATTTATAGGCATCCAGTGAAAATACTTCCGGAATAAAACGATAACCGTTTTGTGCAATAGAGTCCTCAGATGAAATAGAAATCATGAAGACAAAAAATACCGGAATAATACAAATCAATGCCAATAGGATGAATATAATGTTAAAAATCGCGTTGGTTCCACCGGAAATTCTATTCAATTTTGAAGAATCTGCAAGATCTAAATCTTTTTTATTTTTCGCCATTTTTACACCTCCTATATAATTGCACTGTCTTCATCTACTTTTCGCACAATTGCATTAGCAACTAAAATAGTAATACAACATGCTACTGACTGGAAGAAGGTTACTGCTGAAGTCATACCAATTGGTGCTGAAGACTGCAGCATGTTAAATACCTGAGTATCAATGGTTGCTGTTGTATTAAAGATAGAACCGGTTGCACCCTGAGACAACTGGAAAAATAATCCAAAGTCTGAATAGAAAATCTTACCTACGTTCAGGATAAACATCATAATAATAACGTTTTTCAGACAAGGCAGTGTAATGTATCTTACCTGCTGACGCTTATTAGCGCCGTCCATAACAGCCGCTTCGTATAAAGTAGTATCAATTCCCGAGATACTGGATAAATAAATAACCATGTTATATCCCGTACTCTTCCACAGATACATAAAGATTAAAATAGCTGGCCAAACGCTTGCTTTCATGTACCACTGAACCGGTTCATGTCCTCCGTCACGAAGCATTGTGTTAATTAAACCATTGTCCTGATTTAAGAAAGCATCCAGGAAATAAGATGCTACTACCCATGACATAAAGTATGGGAAGAACATTAATGTCTGATATACTTTGGAAGCTCTCTTGTTGTGCAGTAAGCTAATCATAATCGCAAAGCCTACGGAAAGGATCATCCCAATTACAATAAATGCTAAGTTATAAAGGATTGTGTTTCTTAAAATAACGAATAAGTCATTGGACTTTATTAAGAATTCGAAGTTTTTAAAGCCTGACCAGTCACTGTGGAAAACATTGTAAATGAAGCTTTCTCCGGCAGTAACTTTGTAATTCTTAAATGCAATGATCAAACCGAACATTGGCAGAAAACAGAATAACACATACCAGACTGCTGTTGGAAGCGCCAGAATGGTCAGCTCCGTATCGTTTTTTGTCCAACGATTTCTTTTTCTGAGTTTTTTTTCTTTCTTCAACTCCATTCCTCCTTATCTTTTAGTTTATGATTTCTGTTCCTCTCTTTTTATATTACGAACAGACTCCCGGTATATAATATTGCCGGGAACTCGGAATACACCTCCGCCCTTTTTCGCAGGGTTGCTCATGTGCTTTATCATACGCCGTGCTGCAAGTTTACCGATTTCTTCGATGTCAACTGCCACTGTAGTAAGCGGCGGACTGCAAACCTGTGCATAAATGGAATTATCAAATCCTGCCACAGAAATATCCTCCGGTATATGATAACCTTTTGCTGTTAATTCCTTAACCAACTGAAATGCCGTTTCATCACAGTTGCATACAAATGCAGTAGGCATTTCTTTCGGAAGTTCTAAAGGTATTGCCTCTCCTTCCTGACTGCGGTCCGGAATATTCCATACATCTTGGGGAGTAATATTATTTTCCAGCATACTCCTTACGTATCCCAGATAACGGTCTGTGATACTTGTAGTAGCTCCCACCGTTCCTACAAATCCAATCTCTGTATGTCCCTGATGTATCAGATAATTGGTAATTTCATAACAGCTGTAAATATTTTCTGTCACAACCGAGTCTGATTTATGAGTTTCATCATAGACATCCACATAGATTTTCGGAAGATTAACGGCATCTAATTGCTTTTTCACTTCCCAATCCAGTATTCCTAGAAATATCAGGCCATCAAATATTCCCGATGACTTAATAGTCTGTAAATCTCCTGCAAGACTATGTCGATTAGGTGATATCATCATGCTGGTACAGGAAGCTTTCTGAAGTTCACTAATAATTTTTTCATACATTGCCATGTAGAACTTGCCTTCGTCTCCGGAATTAAAACGATCGCTCATAATAATTCCGACTTTTTTCGTCTTCCTGTTTCCATAATTGGGAAGAACATATCCTGATTTCTCTGCCAAATCAGCGATTTTTTTCTTGAGAGCCTCGCCGACTCCTTCCTTGCCATTTAAGGCTTTGGAAACAGTAACTTTACTTACGCCCAGCTCATCTGCTATATCCTGCATAGAAACCGATTTCTTCTCAGCCATAACATCCCCCTTTTCCCTAACATTTCTATAATGAATTTATCACTTTTTGACGTATTCGTCAATATACTTTAGCCTTTTCATATATAATGCACACTTTCGCAAAATAGTTTTTGTATATAATTACTAGTTTTATGAGAGTTACTTTTAACTTTACAACCTTTCCAATTACCTAACATCAGTTCACAAGACTGTAAACTTACTTAATATGCGGCAATTTCCGACCGTTAATAAAGAGATTGATAAGCCCTCCCACACCGGATATTAAGAATAAAACAGAAATACTCTTATATCCCAAAGACTGTTCGAAAACCGACTGTAAAGATGCACTGCATGCAGTTGTTAAGCAACCCGCAACACTGATAATGGCTGCTGTAACTCCCAAATATAAAGTTTTCCCTGTGGCAGGGCTGGCAGAATATTGCAGATTTGTATTGGCAATTACCGTTCCTGAGTTACATGCCGTAGTGATGGTCATTAAAATCGGAGCAATAAAGCGGGCGCTTTCAGGGGTGACAAATGCCCATGACACCGTACACAAAAAGCCAATAGCTGCGGAACGGTGAATAGTCCAATCCCATGTGTGCCTGTCTGAAAACCGTCCCCACAGATAACTTCCTGCCATTCCTGCCATAGCCGCCACAATTCCCGCACTTGCCAAAAAAGTATGGCTAAGCCCCAAAACCCGAAGCTGATATACGATTAAAAACGGAGTTGCAATACCGCTGGCAACGCTGGATAAAATATTATACAAAAGCAGCGGACGATAGCTCTTATCCTTCAGCGGTAAAAAAATATCAGCCAGCTGAACACTTGCCGTTTCCTCTACGGGACGCTCACATACATTTAATAAAAGCACTGCATCTAAAAGAGCCAATACCAGACAGACAATACCTACGGTCTGATAACCTTCACTGTCTCTCCCAAGTGCCATCAGCTTGTCTAAATGACGGCTGAGTAAAAAAGTTACAATACTGTTTACCCCTACTGCCAGAATATCCTTCTTCGCCATGTAGACACCACGTTCTCCCACATCCACAAGGCTTATGGTCCACTGCTGCAGCCCCGGCGTTACAATACCGGCGCTGGCAAAAGCAACAACATACAGGGCAACTGCTGTTCCTACCCGAAGGTTTGCGCCTGAGAAAAGCAGTGGAAGCAAAAACATCGCCGCCGCGGAAAAACGGTAAATCACACATAAAATCCATATAATCAGCTTTCGGTAACGAAATCGCTCAAATAAAAACGGCGAAAAAAACTGTAAAATACAGCCAAGCTGTGGAATTAAAGCAATGGAGGCACATGCAGCAACTGATGCCCCCAGATAACCAAGATACCCTGTCATAATATTGTTTGTTGCCGCTGCATAGATAATAGATGCAACTGCGCCTTCTATCATAATACCGCGGGCTCCAATCAAAAGTTCACGTTCTGTGGGATTTTGATTAGGAATAAATTTCTGTCTCAAATTCATATTCATCTCTTTATCTATATACCTCTCAAAATCATCAGATATTGCTGCAGATGTGCCTCCATCTGCAAATATTATAAAATTTTTTATCTTAGATCTTTTATCCTCTTGTCATTTTCACAAACAGTCCTTGCATAGCTTTTTCGGAAGTTTCTGTTTGCACATGAATTTTAATATTTCTCTTTTCACATTCTTCTGCAAATTCTTTACCAAAATAAGTAAAGCTCTTTGAAATCTGCCCACCGAAAATAATTGCATCAGGATGGAAATCTTCGATAACAGGAAGAATTGCAGCTATAATGTCATCTCCAAATTTCTTCCATGCTTTCAGAGCTGTTTCATCACCTTTCTGACATAAATCATAAAGTTCTTTTCCACTCTTAGGTTCTCCAAATACTTCCTTACAAATTCGTTCCAGTCCTCTTACTGAAATATAGTCATCAATAATAGAGTCTTTATATGGAAGCCAATACAACCATCCACACTCCGGTACTCCCTCTCCTGATTTCTGAGGAACTTTATCCTTTAAAAATGCTGTTCCTGTACCTGTCCCTATACAAAGACATACGATTTTTGATTCATCCTGCATTTCTCCGAACCATGCTTCTCCAACTGCAAATGCCTCAATGTCGTGCAAATAACCAAATTTAGCATTTTCAATTTCAGGAATTCTTTTTTTCATTTCAGGTTCTAAGGCTCTTCCGTAAATGCTGTCATATTTATTCAATCCCTGAATTTGACAAATTCCCTTTTCATAATCAAAAGGTCCCGGAAATGCCATACCAACTCCTATTATTTCCGCCTGCGGATTTGTGTTCATTAACTCTCTTAAAATAAAAGCAAAGTTATCCAAAATAACATCTGCGCTTTCTCTGGATTTTGATGGATAAGAAGTAATATCTGTTTTTCTGTTTCCTTCCTCATCAAACACAGCGCCTTTAATCTGCGTTCCTCCTACATCAAGAAGTAAATACACTTTTTCTGTACAATTTGTCATAGCCATTTTTCCTTTCCATACGATTTATTTCTACATTTGTAGTAACCACAATGTTATGACCTTTATATTATCAAAATTTTTTTCATTTGCAAGTTTTTTCTTGATTTTTATATTTCCCAGTAAAAACCCATTTTCTTTCATTCGCATCCCACTATTATTTAATTAAGAACCATAAACAAAAACCGCTGAAATCCTTAAAAAATAAGGTTTTCAGCGGTATTCATAGTATCTCAGCCAAAATCAAACTTGATACAACCAACAAAAACTACCCGCAGGAACTAAAACGGCTTTCGCTTCTTTTTGTTCACCTGACATTACATCTGTATAAAGGCCATCTTCTTGAATCCATGCTGTTTTTTCTTCCTGGGAAAAATTAAATAACGCAATCAATTTTTCTTCATCTCGGCTTCTTTTAATTCCAAGTATGGCATTGTCATAGGTTTCCAACATCTCTATATCTGCCTGTGCCTCAAAAACTTTATGTTCTGCTCGAAATGTTTCCAATTCTTTTAAAGCGTTAAAAATCTGATGTTGACTTGTACCCTCTTCACATATTTTTTTCTGCAAATCCCATTGAAATTTTCCACGATGCAAATATCTGGAATCTTCACGTTTCATCGGGTCATCATGATAGCTATAATCATTCAACTGTCCGATTTCATCTCCACAATACAATACCGGAATTCCGGATTGTACAAGCAAATACGCATGTAGCATAATCACCCATCCGGCTGCTTTCCTAATTTCCTCTTCGTCCTGTTCATACAGAGCCTTTTCCAAACCACAAAGGGAAGCCGTTGTTCCGCATAATCTGGCATCTTTACTGATTGGATCTGAGTTATATAATTCTCCGCGCCCTACAGCCTCTGGGTACTTTCCAGTCAGATAATCGTTCAAATATTGCTTATGTGGAATTTCACGAATCGAAAAATTCTCTAACCACTCATAATCCAATCCCCATCCTATGTCATCATGACAACGAAGATAATTCAAAAATACATAGTCTTTTGGTAAGTGACTGATAATCTCCATCTGCCTTTTCAACAACCTGACATCCTTCGTTGCCACTGTATGCCAAGTCGTTGCCATGGTTGTAACATTATACAACAGATGACATTCCGGCTTTTCTATAGTGCCGAAGTATGGCACTACTTTTGAAGGTTCCATAACAATCTCTCCAAGCAAAAGCACACCCGGACATACAATTTCCGTCACAATTCTCATAATTCGGACAATGCTGTGAACCTGTGGAAGGTTGCGACAGCTCGTTCCTAACTGTTTCCAAATATATGGTACGGCATCCAATCGTAAAATATCACTTCCTCGATTAGCAAGATACAGCATATTGTCAATCATCTCGTTTAGGACAACCGGATTCCAATAATTCAGATCCCATTGATAAGGATAGAAGGTTGTCATAACATATTTCCCCATGTCAGGAAGCCATGTAAAATTCCCCGGAGCCGTTGTAGGAAATACCTGTGGAACTATCTTTTCAAATTCTGCCGGAAGCTCATAATTATCGTAAAAGTAATAACGGTCCATATATTCCCGTTCACCTTGTCTGGCACGTTTTGCCCACTCATGATCTTCAGATGTATGATTCATCACAAAATCAAGGCAGACGCAGATGTTTCGCCTATGACATGCTCCGGTCAAGTTCTCCAAATCTTTCATTGTCCCAAGTTGCGGCTGCACACTCCGAAAATCTGCTACCGCATATCCACCATCACTTCGCCCTTCCGGGGAAGCAAGGAGAGGCATTAAATGCAGATAATTCACATGACATGATTCAATATAATCCAACCGTTTTTTAACTCCATTGAGGTTCTCTGCAAACGCATCTGTATAGAGCATCATGCCCAGCAAGTCACTCTTTTTATACCAATCTGTATTCTTCGCACGTGACTCATCTAACTTTTTCAAATTCAGTTTTCGTACATGATATGCCTCTTGCATCCGATATAATAAATTCTCAAACTGATCGCTGCGTTCTGGATACAACTCCATATAAAGCCATTTTAATTCGTCATAATACAGTTCCAGGCGTTTCTCATAACGCTGCTCTTCCTGTGATTTTTTTGCCTTCATTCTTCTATTCCTTATCTGCTTTTTTCTTCTATAAATCTGCGGATTTCCTGTTCTTTTGGCATGGAGCGAATAGCTCCTTTCTTCAATGTAATCAAAGCCGCTCCTGCATTGGCAAATGTAAGCATCTCTTCCAGCTCTTTCTCGGACAGATGCTGAAGGTCATGCTCCAACAGATATCCCAAAGAACAGCCACAAAATGTATCTCCTGCTCCGGTTGTCTCAATTGCCTGCACGCAAAAACCTTTTTTCTCTACTCGCATTTCTTTATAATAGGCACAGCTTCCATCTTTCCCTTTTGTAAGAAGAATTAGTGGAATTTGATATTTTTCCTGAAGAATGGCAATTCCTTCATCATAATCCTCTTTTCCGGTTACAAATTGGATCTCATTATCCGAAATTTTCAAAATATCGCATTGCCGGAAACCATATTCCATCTGCTCTTTTGCAAGCTCCAAAGACTCCCACAGAGGCTCTCGCAAATTCGGATCAAAAGAAATGAGTGCACCTGCCTCTTTCGCAATGGAAACTGCTTTTTTTGTAGCATTTCTCACACCTTCATGTGTCATGGACAACGTACCAAAATGAAATATTTTTGTATCTTTTATAACTTCCGGATTGATTTCCTCTTCACTAAGCATCATATCTGCGCCAGGATTTCGATAGAATGAAAACTCTCTATCTCCATCTGCCAATGTATGTACAAATGCAAGCGTTGTTCGTACCTCTTCATCCATAATCAGATTTTTTGAATCAATCCCCACTTCGTCTAATGTCTGTTTCAACAAGTTTCCAAACATATCCTGTCCAACTTTTCCAATAAATGCGGTCTTTTTTCCCATCTGTTTCAGCATAGCAAGCACATTGCATGGTGCTCCCCCTGGATTTACTTCCAAAAGCTGATTTCCCTGTTCACTTTTTCCGCTTTCTGTAAAATCAATCAAAAGCTCTCCAAGCGCTACTACATCATACATTTTCTTTCTCCTTGTGCAGTCATTTATCTATTCTAAAGTTTCTATTGCTACGGATACATTTCCCTGTACCTTAATTTCATTTCCAAGCTGATATACAGCATTTGATATTACTGCCTCTCCCTCATTTACAAACACTTCTATCAGATTTTGGTCCACATAAACTTCCAGATTAAATCCATCTGCTAATTCCGGTGTTGCAAACTCTGTACGAAACTGGGGAAATGCCGTATACAACGTACTTCTGTCTGTGCAGATTTTTTTACCCTGACGGAAGATACGATATCCTCCAACATTAACTTCCTCTCCGTCCTGCAGAGAAAATCGTAATCGATATCCTGCGTCTGAAGCTTCTTTTGGCGAATCAATCTTTTTTGTATATACATTTTGGATATTTGGATGCACACGGAAATAGATTTTTCCGTTCTTCACTTCTACTACACGTGGAATACTCATCATTCCCTGCCATTTTCCATCTACCGGCTGTGGCATACGAAGCCATGCCATCAAAATTCTTCTTCCCTGTGCATCTACTGTACTCTGCGGTGCATAGAGATCCAAGCCATAATCCAGAAATTGATAAGTATCCGGAAGTTCCATGCGGCAATTTTTTTTATCAAAAGACACCTGCATACAAATGGCTTGATTTTCATCTGCCTTGCCATCCTTCAAAATCCCCATCGGAGAAAAGATGATAATCTGTTTGCCATTTACTTCAAAGTAATCCGGACATTCCCACATCCAGCCAAATTCTTCTCCTTTAGAAACAGAGTTTACATAATCCCAATGTTCCTTGTCTGTACTTTTGAAAAACAGCAATCTTCCTTTTCTGTCTTCTATTGTACTTCCAAGCACCATATACCAGCCGTCCTCTTCTTTCCAGACTTTTGGATCTCTTGTGTGTCTTGCATCTCCGATTTGCGAATTTTGAATAACTGGAATTACTGTTTTCTTATCTTTTATGTTGTCAAACTGCATTCCATCCTCTGAAGTAATCATCATTTGTGCAGATACAAACTGTTCATCTAAACAAAGATTAATATCCTCGGGATTTTCCACCGTATAATTCACACCGGTATAATACAGATACAATTTTCCATCTTCTTCCACTGCACTTCCTGAAAAACATCCGCTTCTGTCATCAGTTTTACTTGGAAACAGCGCAATTCCGAGATTTTCCCAATGTACTAAATCCTTACTGATTACGTGGTTCCAATGCATTCTTCCCCATCTGGCATTATATGGGAAGCACTGATAAAATAAATGGTATGCACCTTGATAATAAATAAAACCATTCGGGTCATTCATCCAATTGTTATTCGGTTTTACGTGTATTTTCTGCATAGAATTCCTCCATTACTCTTCTACTGCAAACGGTTGTAAAAGAGCTGCCGCTTTTTCTGCATCTTCTCCGTCTGCATGAATTCGAACCATAACAGGTTCTGATAAATTGATACTAAAAATCCCCATAATCGACTTTGCATCAATCACATAACGTCCTGATGCAATGTCCACATCACAATCCAGCTTACAAACTGTATTCACAAAATTTTTTACGCCTTCTATTGTCCCTAAAAAGATATTCATTGTCTTCATATTTGTACCCCCTACATATAATTCATTTCTGTATCCTTATCAAAGAAATGCATCTTCGATGGTACAAATACAAACTCAATCTCATCACCCACCTGGCTGATTTCATATTTGGATACTCTTGCTACTGCCTGGCATCCTCCAAACTGGAAATACAGATTGTTTTCATTTCCCATAACTTCTGTATCTGTAATAATTGCCTTCTGACGACTTTCTTTATAAAGCTCCAGATTTGCCGCATCCATCTTCAAATCTTCACCACGAATTCCAAGAATCATATCTCCTTCTTTTCCGGCAAGTTTCTTCACAACACTTTCTGATAGTGCAAATGTACTGCCGTCTGCGAATGTAATATTGTTTCCTGTAACTGTCACATCAAAAAAGTTCATCTGTGGAGAACCGATAAATCCTGCTACAAACTTATTTACCGGATGATCATAAAGCTCCATTGGCTTTCCTACTTGCTGAATCACACCATCCTTCATAATAACAATGCGGTCTGCCATGGTCATCGCTTCCACCTGGTCATGTGTTACATAAATTGTTGTTGCACCAAGCTCTCGATGAAGCTTACTAATCTCCGTTCTCATGCTGACACGAAGCTTTGCATCCAAGTTAGATAATGGTTCATCCATAAGAAATACTTTCTGGTTTTTTACGATTGCTCTTCCTAACGCTACCCTCTGGCGCTGTCCACCGGACAAATTTTTCGGTTTACGATTTCGATATTCTTGTAATCCTAAAATATCAATTGCCCAATCTACCTTTTTCTTAATCTGGTCTGCCGGCATTTTCATGTTCTTCAGACCATAACCGATATTTTTCTCTACGGTCATGTGAGGATATAAAGCATAGTTCTGAAATACCATTGCAATTCCTCGATCTCTCGGAGCTACTTCATTTACTTTTTTCCCGTCAATATAAAGCTCTCCTTCTGTAATCTCCTCAAAACCTGCAATCATACGAAGCGTTGTAGATTTACCACAACCTGATGGTCCTACGAATACAATAAACTCTTTCTCATTAATCTCTAAGTTAAAATCATCTACTGATTTTTTCTCTGCACCTGCATATTTTTTTCCAATATTCTTAAATTCAATAAAAGCCATAATATATTAACCCTCCTTAGAACCTGTTGAAGTTACACCTTCTACAATCTGTTTTGAGAACAGAGCGTAAATGATCATAACCGGAATCGTAATCAAAGTAATGACAGCAAGCACCTGTCCCATGGTTGTATTATCATTGGATGTGATGGAGTTCAAACCAATTTGTGCCGTCAGAAGATCACTGGATGTAAATACAAGTGAAGGCCAGAGATAATCGTTCCATACACCTAAAAATGTAAACACGCTGACTGTTGCAACCACAGTCTTAGACATCGGTAACACCATAGTAAAAAAGTACTTAACCGGTCCACAAAAATCAAGCTGAGCTGCTTCATATACATCATCCGGCAGGCTTACAAACACCTGTCTGAATAAGAAAATATTAAACGGATTTACAATCATTGGTAAAATATAACCAATTACTGTATTTAAAAGCCCTGCCTTGGCAATAATCAAGAAATGAATGGTGATAACCGTTTCTGTCGGTACAATCAGCAACATCATAATAACCAAAAGCCATTGTTCTCTAAATGGAAAATTCACCTTTGCAAGTGCATATCCTGCCAAACCATTCACAATAATTCCAAGTACAATGAGAACTGCCGCATATAGCAGAGTGTTCAGCATATATCTTAAAAAATTCGTATCCGTAAGAATTGCAATATAGTTTTCAAAATAATTTCCGTTTAATGCCGGCGGAATAAATGCCGCCAGTGAATTCATATCTGCTGTAATTGCTGCATCCGGTTTAAAGGAATTTGCAATCATCCAAATAACCGGAAATAAGAAAAACACAGATAACACCAAAAGAAATATAATCAAAATCCAATTAACTGTTTTTTGCTTTCTTGTCAACATGTTTTTTCTCCTTTCCTTTTGTCAGCACATTCTGGATAATGGTTAAAATAACCACAAATACCGTAAATACAATTGCCATTGTAGACGCAAGTCCCATCTCCCAGTTCATGGTACCTGTTTCATAAATATCATACACAAGAGTGTATGTGGAATGATCCGGTCCACCGCCTGTCATAACCATTGGCTGTACAAGCATACGGAATGCTCCGATTGTTACCGTAATGAATACGAATACACAAAGTGGTTTCAATTCCGGAAGTGTAATATCTTTGAATTTCTGCCATGCGCTTGCATGATCCAACTCCGCTGCTTCGTAAAGCGCAGGATTGATATTCTGAAGTCCTCCAAGGAAAATAATCATCTGATATCCTACACCCTGCCATACACTCATTACTGCAATAGACGGAAGTGCCTGTTTTGCACTATATATAAACGGTTGTGCCTGAATTCCGATTTGTGACAGCATCGTATTTAAAATTCCCTCCGGACTATAAATGTCCATCCATAACGTTGATACAACTGCCAGTGACATAACAACAGGTATAAAAAATGCTACTTTAAAATATTTTTTACAATGGGTCACCTTATTAATTCCAAGTGCAAGAAGCAGAGCGCCAATACACTGGAATGGAACAATAATCAGTACAAATTTTACCGTGTTGAAGAATGCTTTCAAAAAGAGTTCATCTTTGAATATATTTGCATAGTTCTTCAACCCAACAAAGCTTGTCATATCTGGGTTCAAAGCAAAATAATCAGTAAAACTAAAAATAAATGTCAGCGCCATTGGTAAAAAAAGGAATAAAGTAAGCAGTATCAGCGCTGGTCCAAAAAACGCCATTCCTAAAATTGATTCTTTTTTCTTCATTATTTTTTCTTATAACGTTCCAGTTTCGCGTTAATCCTTTCTACAGATTTATCCATTTGTGTCTGGGTATCTTTTCCTCCCAAAGCAACACTTTCGAGAAGTTGTTGGAAAGAAGTACTTACCTGCGGATAAACAGGTGTCTTCGGTCTCGGATGTCCATATTTACTCAATTGCTCATAAAGTGCATTGTAGTTTTCATCCTCCTGGAAAATCGCAATCTGCTCAAATGCTTCATAGGTTGAAGGAAGTGACTTTGCCGTTTCCCACATATTCACACCGCTTTCTACACCGCTCATCCATTTTACAAGCTCAGTAGCTCCCTCAATTTTTTCTGTTGTAGCGGATGCTGCAAATGCCCAGGAACCTGTCGGTGTATATCGTTCTCCGTTCCACTCATCTCCTACAACATAAGGAGCAACTCCTAAATTCAAATCCGGATAACTTTCATACACAGTATTTACTTCCCATGCACCATCAAATTTAAAAGCTGCTCTTCCACTTTCAAATAAAAATTCAATTGGTGCTTCTGACATATACTCTTTTTCCACAATCTGTCGGAAATAATTCATCGTCTCTGCATTTTCTTCTGAATTAAAATATCCTTCTACTGTAAGCCCATCTTCGCTGACAAGATTTCCACCATTTGCCCAAATAAACGGTGCATAATAGTAAATACTTGTCTCCCCTACAGGAAACGTCATATCAAGTGGATATCCTTTTTTCTCTTTCATAATTGGTTTTAATTTTTCCAAAATATCCATAAATTCCGTTGTCGTCCACGGATGATCTGCATCCGGAACCTCGATTCCAGCCTCTTTCAAAATATCTTTATTATAATAAAGACCTACACTGGATTCCATCACTCCCAAAGCATAGAGTTTATCATCATAAGTTCCCTGATCAATGATAGATTCCAAATATTTCCCACGTTCCTCTTCCGTCAATGGCGCCAATGGCTGAATGATATTATTCTTTGCATAAGCTGCTACATTAGGCCCATCCAGCGTCAGCACATCTGGTAAATCTCCGGAAAGCACGGAAGAATTAATCTTATCTGAATAACCTCCTCCACTATCATTTCTTGGGATAAATTCAATATCTGCAAAATACTTTCCATTGTATTTCTCATTAAAGCTTTCTACAGACTCTCTGTATACCTGCCCCTCCGGTGTGTCCTCAATACTATGTACCCAGATTGACAGATACTCTTCTCCTTCTTCATATCCTTTCACATCTCCTGGATGAACTTCTTTTTTCTGACATCCTGTCAGACCTCCGACTGCAAGCAGTCCAGCCAGAAGCAGATACTTTATTCGCCTCATAGTCTCCTCCTTTTCGCTTCTGTTACCTTCTATATTTCACTTTTATAACCGGTAAAGTAACCGGTTACTTTATAGTTTCATACTAGCAAACTTCCATACATTCGTCAAGAAATATTCTCTTTCTTATTTCATTTTCAGAATAATTCACAATTCTACTCTTTCATTTTTATTACATTATTACAAAACCGGTTACTTAACCGTTTCTTTTACCGGTTATCCTTGTTTCAATTTTTCTTTTTTGCTATACTATTTATAAGATTCTCAAAGGAGGGAATTTTTAAATGAATAAAAAAAATATAACCTTTAGCGATATTGCCGAGTACACACATTTTTCAAAAACTACAATATCCCGCTATTTTAACAATCCTGATTCTTTGACATTAGAAAATCAACAGATTATTGCAGATGCTTTGGAAGCTCTTGACTATAAAGAAAATAAAGTGGCACGCATCCTCGCCAACGGAAAAACAGAATTTATAGGCATCATTATACCTAACTTATATATGCATTATTATTCTGCCATTCTTGATCAAATCCTTTCCACTTATGAAAAATATGGATACAAATTTCTTGTATTTACCGTAAAAGATAATGAAGAAACAGAAAGAAAATACATTCAAGAACTGCTTGCCTATAAAATTGAAGGCATGATTATCCTAAGTCACAATCTTACCTCAAAAGAACTGGCTTCCTACAACATTCCAATCGTAGCGATTGAGCGTGAAGACAAGCATATTTGCAGTGTGAACACAGACAACTATATGGGAGGCGTGCAAGCAACAAGCCTTCTTGCAAAATCCGGCGCAGAGATACTAATCCATATTAATGCCGATCTTTCTCCTGAAGTTCCTTCTTATGAACGAATTCATGGATTTTTAGACACTTGTGCAGAACAAAATCTTCCCTATGAATTAATTCTTACTGATACCGGTCATAGCTATGAAGAAAGTATCGATGTTTTTTATCGTCTTCTGGACGAAATTGATCAGAAATATAAAGACAAAGTTAAAGGACTTTTCCTTCCAAATGATACCTTTGCCAATATTATTCTAAATCGTCTCTTCCAGCGATACGGAAAATTGCCAGATGATTATAAAATCGTAGGATTCGATGATTCTCCGATTTCCAGAGAGTCTGTCATTCCTACAAGTACTGTCGGACAACAGATTGATAAAATCGCAGACACTGCTCTACAGATTTTATCAGAACGAATTAAAGAAAATCATAAACGTAAACCACGTACATTTCTCGAACCTGTACATAAAGTTATTACACCGATTCTTTTAAAACGGGAAACAACAAAATAACTTCTTATTTTTTTATGCTTTTTCATATAATACAAAAAGAGCTTATTCAAGATGTGTATTTTTTAACATCTGAATAAGCTTTTTTTATTTATGTTCGAAAAAACTTTCTATTGTACCTCTGCTTTTGTCTTTGGCAATAAGCGATTATCCTCAGCCAATCTCAAAAATGGTGCGTATGCAACTTCCCATGGGTATCCATCCATTCCTCCCCAGTCTTTCCACTGCGGTTTCTGCCATACAGTACCACCAGCATCTTCTGCCATGGCAAATAACTCATTTACCTCTTCTTCTGTTGCCCCATTAATTGCCAGCGTAAATCCGCAATACTCCGGTTTCTTTTACAAGTTTTACATCTTCCGGTGCGTGAACACTAACACCACAATAAATCGGGCAGTCAATTCCACACTCTCTTAAATGCGATCTTATAAAAAAGAATGGTACGTCTGAAAATCAAATTCAGACGTACCATTCTTTTTGTATACTCTATTGTTTTTTATGATTGTGTTTTTTCCTATAAATAAGCACTGCAATCATCAGTAACGCACCTATCGCAATCACAAGATACAATACAATATTTGTTGTATCTCCTGTTTTTACAGGCTTACTTGATGTCCCCGGTTTATTGGATTCCTCAGTCTGCAAAGGCTTTTGTGATTCTCCTTGATAGAAATTTTGAAACTGTATGTCTCCATATTTCTTTCCATCATCTTTTTTAGCAATCACCTGTGGGACAAGCTGCCCATCTTCCCCATTTTTCACATACACCATGATATCATAGCAACTCTGATCATACTGATAATATCCCTTCTCTTTTGTTGTTTGGAACAACTGATAATGATATACTCCAGCATGTGGGTATCGTAGCCAAAATGTTGTTTCTGCCTGTTCACCGTTTAAGGAAAAAGTATAGATTCCATCTTTTGCATTTTCCGGCATCGGTGCTTCTTGATCCAAGGCACGAAATTCATAATTTCCCGTAAAATCCATTTCTTTCACAGGATTTTTTACCACAAAACTTTGTTTCACCGTCAAGGGTACTTCTGCCATACTCGTCGCCGCAAAAGTCTGTTTTACAGGAAAACACAGAAAACTAAACAATAGAGCAGTCAACATAAGTATTGGTTTACTCTTTCTCATATTGTGGTTCTCCCTGTTTCTTCTTGGTATCTTCCAGTATCCTTCCAATCAGAAGATGTCTCCCATTTGTACTGTCCGAAGTACAAGTTGACAATGTTAAAAATCTTTCATTCTCCTGAAAGGAAAGTTCCTGAAAATTGATTGCATGTTTTTTGATATAATCCAGATATTCCTTTCTATTCTCCGGTTGCAAAAAAGTATTATAAAGCATCGTATCATATGCATCTGCATGAAGGAATGCAAAAAACTCCACGTCATGCCACGTATTCCCATAGTACAAAGTCCCTTTTAGATGTTCTTTAAAATAAGAAGAATTTTCATAATACTCTAATTCCCCAAACATTGCATCATTTGCCATATGATGTCCGTAAAGAATATTGTTTACAGCTGAAAAATTTTTTTGATTACGGCAATCCAGAAAAATACTTCCCGATAAAGAAAACTTTCCCAGCACATCCGTATTTACATATTTAGAATTATTTTCGGTCTGCACCAATGGATAATCAATATGCGTATCTTTTACAGTTAACCAGCCGAATACTTCTGGATTCTGTTTTATAAGTTCTGCAAAAGATAACTCATTTTTGTCTGTCGGACGATATGTTTCATACAGAGAAGCCTCCGCCTGTTGATTGATATGCTGAGAGTCCCATAAAACATAAATTCCATAACAAAGGACTGGTAAAAAGCAGAGAACAATCAACAGGTTTATCACTTTATCTGCTACCCGGATTATTTTTTTACAGTTCAACACTATCTATCAGATGTTCTGCGTTTTTTTACAAAAGCAAGTGTGCCAAACGCAACTACTGCAACAACAATTAAGAGAATAAACGGAAGATTATTCATAATAACACCAGTCAATGGAACTTCATTATAAGTATTTTCAAACTCAACTTTATTATCATTTTCTCCTACATAATTTCCATTCTGAGAAGACAGTAAGTCCTCTGCATCTGTTCCATTAACAACCTGTCCCGTTGTGCCATTATCTGTTACTTTTACATGTGCAACATATCCATCTTTTACACCTTTTTCTGTTACCGTATATTTTGTACCTGCCGGAAGATTGTCAAATACTAATTTATCTCCATCTGCAAGTGCAAAATTTGCTGTTCCATTTGAACAGGTCACTGTTTCTGTCGCCCCGTCTTTTCTTGTAAGAGTACCTGTAAACTCTGCCAGACTATCTTCTGTTGCTGATTTTTCAAATGTAATTGTAAAATCAAACTTTTTGCTCTTATCTGCTAATTCACCAGTTGTTTTTTTCTCAACAACAAGGGAAGTATTTTTACGATATGTATTAGTAAATAAGATTTTCTCCACTTTATTTGCTGCTTCTCCGGTATTCGTTCCTTTTTCAGCTGTAATTGCTTTCACAAATAAACCACCATTTTGTCCATTAGCTACGTATACTCTCAAAGTATAAGTATCTGAAGAATACGTAATGTTCTGATTATCTCCCATCGTTTCCTTGACTGTATACACATACTCTCCAGCGTGTGGGAAAGTTCCAAAAGAAATCTCAGAATTTTTGGAAATTACATATTTACCATTATTTGCATTTCCTTTCTGATCCATATCTACATATGAAATAGAAGAAATCGTCGCATCCGGCGCATCTTGTGTCACTTTTGTAGCTGTAAAATCAAAAGTAACATCCGGAACACCAAGACCTTCTGCCATTTCAAAATCTTTTGTAATCGAAACAGAAGCCTGAGCCTCTTCTGTTCCGTTTCCTACTGTCGGAACTTTTTCTCCTGCTGCAAACGCTGTGGTACTCATTCCCATCATCATAGTTCCTGCTAATAATAATGCTCCAATTCTTTTTTTGTTTATCATATCTTTTTCCTCTTTTCTTATTTTTTATCTGCCTATGGCAGTTTTAATTAAAATCCTCTGTGTCGAAGCAATGTAATCACTGCTCCCTTGATTTCAGTTTTCTTCACTGCACCGTAAATCCGGCTATCTTTTGCACCGGAGCGGTTATCTCCTAATACAAAGTATTCATCTTCCCCCAATACAATCGGAAAGGAAATTCCCTCTGTATAAGGGAGGGTTTCGGTATAAATACCGGCTTCCTGCTGTAAATATCCATTAACTTTTAATCCTTCTGCTGTAATTTCCACGCTGTCTCCGGATTTTGCAACAATCCTGCGAATTTGTGTCTCTCCGTCTTTTTCCAGTACCACCGTATCGGAAGGCTGGAATTCTTTCTGCAGCCGGTAATATACTGCCAGATCGCCATCCTTAAAAGCCGGGGACATCATATTGTCGCTTATGCGGCAGATACCAAAGATAAAAAGAAAGGTAACTGCCAACAATGCAACAAAAATCAAAATCTTTAATATCAGAAACAACAGATCATCTTTTATGGATGTTTCTTTTCGTTTCTCCTGTTTCATCTCTTCCTTCCTTTTTTCAAACGCAGAAGAGCTAACCCGCCAAATGACAGTACCGCAATCGCCGCCATTCCAAGTCCGGCACCAATTCCACGGATATTGTCTGTGATTCCTGTAGCAGCAATATCACTTTTTTTATTGACCACATCCACCGTACTGTGTTGTATTAAAGTCAAAGTACCGTTGTTCTCCTTTTCTCCATTGACTGTATAGCTTGTTTGATACCCCTCAGCTTTTTGTTCTGTAACGGTAATTTGGGCATTTACAGGTAAATTTTTAATCTGGATCTGCTGTCCATGTTTTAATGTAATCTGCGCTTTTCCATTCTGGAATGTAAGTGTCCCATCATTTGGTTTTTGGCTTTTGGTGTCAACACCTGTTTTAACACTTCTTATGTAACTGTAAGCACCATTCAGCGCATTTCCACCGCTATCTGATGCCTGAATGTCAAAGACAAACTCTTTGGTACGGTCTCCTGCTTTTCCTTCCACCACCTTGCTGACGGTCAAGTCCAGTAAACGTGTGTTTTCTACTACCCATGCTTGCTTATCCGTATCAAACCGGTAGCCAACCCGGTAGAGATTTTCGCCTGCTGTCATTTGACCGTTTTGTTCAATCGGTGTTTCATTCCCGTCAATCTCTACCACACGGTACTCCCAGGTCTTTACTAAATCATTTTCCGTAGAAGGAAGTTCATAATATAAATCAACATCAAACTGATGCTCCCATTTTTTGTTTTCATTTAATACGGTATTTTCTACCTTTTCCCAGACATCTGTATGTGTTTTTCTTCTTTGCAGTTGAACGTTCACTTTCGCTTCTGTATGATCCCTGCTTGTCCATGCCTTTTCTACATTGACTTTTGTATTTCCTTTGATCAGGTAAATTGTGGCAACATTATTCTTCATATCTACCGATGGAATCATTTTTGTTGTCTTCGGTTCATATACTACCCATCTGACATTGCCGCTATTTGTATAATCCTCTTTCGCATCGTTTTCTCCCCGGAGAACTGCCTGGATACTCGCAGATGGTGTTTTTGTTCCATCCTGATATAAATCCGTTACCAGCATAGCGCCTTTATTCACGGTATGGGTGCGTTCTTCAATCACCTTTTCTGTATTCGGATCAATTTGTCCACCTTTGATCTCTGCGGTCACATATCTGACTGTATAAGGAATGGTCGGTTTACTTTCATATTTTTTCCACACTGCCCGTACTGTAATGATTGCATGGGTTTGTGCGCCTTTATGCGGTTTATCATTAAATGGGTTTCCATTGGTATGTCCACTTCCCGGATCCGCTTTCATATAGAAACAGTTTTCCAAATCATTGAGCATGGAAACATCCAGTAAATATTCCATTCCCGGTCTGCCTACATACGGATCTCCATTGGCATCCTTTCGTACCTCCCCGGTCAAATATCCCCACATTTTATCATCTGTCATTTTTCGATCCGTTGCCATGACTTCCCAATGGTCAAAAACAAATTCATTCTTGAGATCCACCGGTTTTAAATTGGATATCAAAAGTCTCTGATTATTTACCAGATTATATCCGTGAGGTCCTCCATATTGTGTCTCCGGCAGGTTGGTAATGTCTTCAGCTTTTGGCGCTTTCTCCCCTGTTTCATCTGCACCGTCTAAATAATCTAATCCAATGCGGATCGGATGGGCATTGATATTTACAAGGATTACTCCTTTATAGGCATTTTCCGGATTCCAGTCTGGTTTTGTATAATTTGTTCCTACAAATTCTTTCACTTCCTCGGAACCCCTGAAATAAAAGTATCCGTCCGGACTTGCTTCCCAATCGTCCCAGGAAACTACCCGATATTCACCCATTGCACTTGGATCTGCTGTATTTCCATCAGTACGGATCAGATACTCAATATATGGTTTTCCATCGTTATCTTCATCATAACCGATCTTATAATTGTTCTGTAAAACAGTACCCTCTTTGGTCGTAAAAGAAATATCCGGTTTATAATAACCGACTTCCCTCTTAAAGCGGAATGGATCTGTCCACTTATTCTTCCCTCCCAATCCAATTTTTGCAATCAATGTATCTTGTCTCATCGTTTTCCATTCCTGCGGATAGCCCTGAGCATCTGTCGCAGTATAAAATCCAGGATCACTGACTCCAAACAATTCACGGATTGCATATTCCTGATGTCTGTGCGCTACCATGTTTCCACCGGAAATCGTAACGTCTTCATAGCAGTTCGCAATTTCCAGCTTATAGTGACGCTTTCCATCATAAGCGTTCGTTCCGCCTAAAGAAGTCACCGACAACGTCACTTCTGTTCCTGATGCAAGCGTTACTTTTTCCGTAAGCGTTTTCCCTACATCATTTAAGAAAACCATCGGGATGATCAGAGCTTCATCATTAATCTCTAACTGGTCTAATTCCCATGTATGTGATGTTGTCCCTCCATTTCCTGTACCATTCGGTCCTTTTCCGGTTGTTACACCATCCCATTCCCAAACAAAAGAATGTCCATCGGTCGTTAAATTCGCATTACTTTCCGTTGGATTTTTTCCATCTATTTTTATCCTGTCTTTTGCATATGCCGTCTGTGACCACAGGTACGCATTAAAATGGATCTGCTGAACCTTTTCATATTCCAAAGTGATCACGACATCACTGGTAATATTCTTCAAATTGAAGGAAGTTTCATATATCATACGGTCGGGACTGTCTTTTTTTAAATTGATACGATTCCGGTCTCTTTCATACGCCATCATCCGCCCCAAAGATTCCATATGTTCTGGTTCTTCCCCTTGCCTTACTATCGTAATCTCAGCTTTGTATCCTCTTGGAATTTTCACGGTAATACCTGCATCCTGGCCCTTTTTGACATAAATTGCCCGGTCTTCTCCGAATACATCACTATAGCTCCATCCATCCGGCCCATTCTCCACATCATGGTTGTCTTTTTCAAACATCTGATATTCAATCCGGTAATCGGATTCATGAGAATACGTTAAGGTGATCTTTTCGGCTTTCTTTAAAACTGCATAGACCGTTTTATTTGTAATCTGTGTATCGGTTGTATAATAAACATAATCTGTTGTACCATTTCCATTATCAATATGGAGTGTTCCCATATAATAAACAGAAACGTTCCCCACATGGGCTTTTACATAGGAGTGTAGCTTATTGTCCCCGTTCATTACAAAATGAGGGACATGTTCCTTAATCTTTCCCCCATCAATCGTTGTAATCCCTTCCGAAAAGTGCAGATCCTTACAGGGAACTGCCCCCGGTTTGTCATACAGACACTGAAGTTCAAACTTATCAATCGGAATTTTTGCACTTTCCATCTGTACGCTGTATCCCATTCCCTCTAAATCTGAGAGCGTAAATGGTACGTTTTCATCAAACTCCATCGTTTCTTCTGTGCTTCCATCAGTAAATTCCTCTGTGGTTTCTTCTGGAAGTTCTGGGGTATCACTATTTTGAGTTTCTTCTTCTGGAACTGTTTCTGTCGCATCCTCTGGAGATGCTTCCGGGACTTCCTCCGGTACAGATTCCGTTGTTTCTTCTGGAAGTGTCTCTAATGCTTCTTCTGAACCTTCTTCTGTTGTTTCCTCTGGAAGCGTTTCTGTAATTTCCTCAGATGTCACTTCCGTTATTTCCTCTGCAAATGTTTCTGGCATTTCCTCTGAAATCGGAATTTCGCTTGGAAGAACTGTAATTTTTCTGGTAGTTGAATACCTTTCTTCTGCATTTGTAGGCGAAACTGCTTCATATTCAATACGGTAAACAGAACCCCCACTTCCTGCATTCAAAACCCCTGATCCATCATACTGGTAATTTCCATTGGTTTCACATGTCACATTTTTTACTGTTACCTGTAGATTTTCTCCCGTAGGACTGGCTGCCGCCACTCCCTGCAGCAGATCTACTGTTTCATTTTCTCCTACTTCTAAATCTCCCGTTCCGGCAAACATATTACTCTGTGCAAATACATGCGGAACAGAAATAGAGAAAATCATGATTATAGCCAATAAAAGCGAAAAGGCAGAAGAAATAGCTTTTTTAAATTGCCTTGATTTCATGTTCTATTGTCCTTTCTCAATTTATTTTTTGTTTTCCATAATCTTCTTATTTTTTATTTCCAGACATTCCTTCTTTCCATTGATCATCATAAATTTATGCATACAAAAAGCACCATTGACCATCAAAAGTCAAAAGTGCTTGAATTTGTAAAATCATTGATTTGTTTGCACGCAAAAAGGGCAGAGTTTACCTCTGTCTGTCTGTCTGTCTGTCTGTCTGTCTGTCTGTCTGTCTGTCTGTCTGTCT
>UQAX01000006.1 GCA_900539145.1 uncultured Blautia sp. | reverse complement strand
CTATTTGATCATTCATAATGAAGTTGTTGGGACAATCCTTAACTTATTGACATTGTTAATAAAACAGCCTCCTTTTTTCTTTATAGTTTTCGTCAATTTTCAACTTGGAAAAGGAATTGAATAAAAGACGACAAACGCTCAAACCCCTTGAAAATAAAGGCTTTTTCTGTTTGTCGTTATTATACCGTAACGGCACTCCCATGCAAGTCTTCTGATCGAAATGGGATGCCAGCCTCTTCTGATTGCAGACCGGCTCGGACATGAAAAAATACAGACGACCTTAAATACTTACAGTCATCTGTATCCGAATAAGCAGGCAGAAGTGGCTGCCCAGCTTGAAAATGTGATGAACGGAACGACAGTTCTGAATGGTAGCCAAATGGCAGGTGTAGCCAATTTGTAGCCAACAAAAGAGAAAAATCTCTGGAAAGCCTGCAAAATAAGGCTTCCCAGAGATGTGGTGTCTATTCAAACTCGGCTCCGTCGCGGCAAAACTTAACGGAATTAATTAATGTTCTGCCGACAATAAGCGAAGTTTTTATTTCTACTACATAATTTACACTGGCTTTCTGATGAACTGTTGCCAGAATGTTGCCATGCTTGTATTATACATAAAATCTAGAATTCACTCAAACTAAATTTTATATAATTCTGGATATATTTATTTAAACCAAACTCGTTGCTATATATTCTTCGGTCTTCCATCTCCGCTATTAATCTAGTTTATAATGATATTGACCAGCCTCAGTCATAGTTTGTACCTTAAAATCTGGATCTTTTAATGCACTTGTTATTAAAGTTTTCTTATATGGAACATGTAATGTAGCAACTTTATCCATATTATCCCTAAACTTCGGCAATTTATCCCACAGATCTTTAACCTGCTTTCTCATTCCCGTAGAGCACCAAATATCTGATTTTTCTTTGAAATCTGGATAAATAACAATCACTGGAAGTCCTTTCGTATTGATTCCATAATCAATCTCTTCACGGAGAGCTCTACTATTTTTTGTATTTTCACTTAAGAAAAGAATAATATTCTTTGAAACATCAAGTCTATCATGTAATCTTTTCTTTAACGTTTCCCACGAACTATCATCCCGAACATTATATGTTTTTGCGTGAGCATCCACAAAAGGAAAAGAACTATCAGCTCCTTTCCATGCACGAAGTTGATTATAATACAAAAAATCCGGAGTAGCATTAGCTCCTAAATTTGATTCACTAAATGGTTCCTTTACATAAAATGCTGTGTAGTTTGCTGTTCTGTTTGCCATTACTTTCCTCCCTCATTTAAAATTTTGATTATGTTGAATATGGTAAAAATCTAAATCATCGATATCTGATTTATAAATTACAATATTTATTTGTTTATCTCCATATGTATTGTGGAATCCACTTATCTTCAGAGACCACAACATAACTTCTAGTAACTCTTGTTTCGAGGGTTTTCCATTCCTGAATCTTGCAATCCCCGCTCCCATTAAAGGAATATTTATAGTTCGCCCAGCATATATTTCATCAATATTCTCCCAAAAACGCATCCAAAATCCTGTATATTCCTCAGCGGACAAATATGCTTTATTGTTTTCATTAAATTTAGTAAATGCAGCAAGTACATAGGATTCAAATTCAACTACACTTCCAATAGAATACTTTATCTTTCTCCCCCTAATCCTATCTGGAACTTCTATACAATTACCCTCTTTATTTAATATCTCATCTGTTTCTATGGTATGTTCCAATTTTTCTAACTTTCCTGCTTGAACAATTCTATCAATATATTGTCCATGTAAAGTCTTTTTCGCAATAATCCGATCGTCTACAATTGTATCATAATAATCATTTACCGCAATAACACTAATTTCATCTTTCCGATTTTCTGGTTCTTTATCCAATAATCCAAAAATATTTCCCTCTTGAATTTGTATCTTCGTATTATTTATTTTCAATCTTACACATTTCTGATGATTCGCACTCCACCACATACACATGAAAAGTAGTATCAATATCACAATAAACATAGTTACTACACATCTAATATTAATCTTCATACTCTGAGCTGTCGCGAAGAAGGATATTAAAGTCACAATGGAACTTATTATGCCCAAAACAGATAAGTAATTTTTCCAAAGAATATAATCATAAAACTTTACCTTAGAAAAATTATCCTCGAACCATACTTTTAATTTTCCCATAAAAATCATCCGTTTCTTCTCCTATATCATTTTGATATAATTTTTTATAATCATACCATTTCTGTTATTCTCCGAAAAGCCTCTGTCAATGCAAACCCACAAATGAGTTCTTATAACTATACAGTCTTGTATAGGTATTATGATTCTATCTGGTTGTATATGTGTTCTGCTGTCCTTAGCTCATAGACTGTACTAAACGGTGTTATCATATTGTTATCAATTTCTCAAAACCTTTCATTAACCTTGCATATTACTTGGAAGATTCCTCTTCCATTTTATTTAACAATGTAATACTTGCATCTATAAGCTCATCGGAAAAATCAAACATGAAATCCTTCATTACATTATATCTGATCATTCTATTAGTGTGTTTATTTAATCCCTCAGATGATGCTAACTTATATTTTTTTAGCCAATCAAAGAGCCGCTTTTCTGTATCGTTTATTTTCCCAGACAAATCCATATCGTTTTCAAATACAGAATACATCTGAACAAATCGCTCTAAATTCAACTTATGTTCTTCTTCCAAAGATATATCTTCACGTTGCATATAAAAAATCACGGAAAACAAAGTATATAGTTGTGCCTTTCTCCTTACAAATTTCTTTATATCATCACTAACTAAAATCTCCGGTAAAATATTGATTCCATCAAGAACAGCATCTTTATCCCTTTCTGCATCCTTATACTCAATCTGTAATTCTTCATATGCCTGATTTAAAGCACTTTGGTCAGTTTGATCTATTATTCCTTTCCTAAACAAAAGAATTAATGATGCACAAAATTCTACATCCTTCATTCGTTTTATATCCGTGTTGGTAAACAAACGATATTCTTCCCATATGGATATATCTGACAATTCTCTTGCTAGAGCAGCAAATTCTCCAGATTTACTATTTCTTTTCTCTTGATCATTAAGATTATAATCTGTCAAATTCAATCTGTTGAACATATTAATTATATCACTACGAGTTGCTTTTGGATCAATATCAATAATCATTAACTGATAATTCCAAAATTCCTTTTTTACTTCTGTATCTAACTCCTTAAAAAATTTATTACCATAGAGTTTTTTCACGTCTTCATCTAATAAACACTGTGACTTTAATTTAAATTCATTATTCACAAATGAGTAAATTGCTTTTATTCTTTGCTGTCCATCTACAATATGAGTAATAGATGCCCCCGTTTCCGGATCAGTTTCTGCTTTCCAAAAAAACAACTCAGGAATAATCAAATTCAATAAAATTGTTTCTATTAATCGTATTTTATCCTTTTCGTTCCACACAGAACGTCTTTGATAAGTATCATCAACTATTAAATCTTGTTTCTCGAACATTGTGGATATTTCATTAATGGTCTTCCGGTTAATATTAAAATTAAACATTTTCTTTTCCCTCCAACGCTATTCGTGCTTTATTGATTCCAAGCATTTGATATTCTTCCAAATCATCCCAACTACGATATATTCGGTATGTAATCGGATGTTCAAAACGTAATTTGTCTTGTAACATCAGATTAATTGGAGAAATCATGTCATCCCATTCTTCTCTAATATTATCTATCTTTTGCAAATTTTTATCATTGATGTATCCTCGAAAAATAGATCCTGTTATAAATCGGTAATAATATTGATTATATATTCCTCTCGTTTGTCGAAGCTTATCCCAAAAATATGCAAATAACCTTTCAGAAACAATTGCAATGTCTATATCTGATGACTCTTTACCAAAATCTTCATTATGAAAAGGCTGTAATACTTTTTTGGGAGATAAACTATATCCTGTTTTTGCACTCCCTACCATCTGAACACTGTGGAAGTTAATTTTCAAATTAGAGGATACAATTTCTTTAAAAAAATCCATTTTATCAATTATTTCATCCTGCGGCACACATAGGTAATTTGTAAAATACCAGTTATGTGACTTTACAATATGTTTTAAGTAAAAATCATATGCTTCCATTGTCAGAAGATCATTTTTGATTGTTTCATCATTTGTCATTTTATTCATTTCCTTTTTTGCTGAAAAACTTCAATCCATTCATAAATATCATTTGCAATACCTAAGGCCAGCAAATATGGTACACCATTTCCTACCATTTTGAATTTTGCTGAAAGAGGCAGATCATTCTGCACCTCAAAATTTGATGGAATCGATTGAATTGCTAAAGCTTCTGCTACACTAATTCTTCTAGGTAAATATGGATGAAGATGTACTTCATTATTCCCATAAGCGGCTGTAGGGGAATATCTCCAGCGATGCAATCGTTTAAATGATTTTCCTTTAATATCTCCTTCCTCAATGGTTCTAAACCTCTGCGGTTTCTTTACCACAAAAATATCCTGTGCATTAGGATGATGTAATACATCATTTTTTTCAAACCAATATTCGATAGTTAATTTTTCAATTATACCCTCAGGTTTCTCCAATACACCATTTTCAATAAATGGGTCTGTCACTGGCCAATTTATTTGATTTATCATTTCCATTGAATACAATTTATGCCCTCCAATAGAAAATTTCAAACGTTTCCCAAAAAAGTCTCTCCTAAAACCAACTAAGATCAGTCTATCTCTATTTTGTGGAACCCCATACTCTAATGCATTTTCAACGGAATCAAACAATGAATATCCCGCCTTATATAATTTCCGTTTCATTCTTTCATAAAACGATTTATGTTTTTTAGTTTGATAAAGGCCTTTAACATTCTCTAGCAAAAAAAAATCTGGTTTTCTACGAATGATTAAGTCTACATACACACTTGTTAACTGCCCATTTTTGCCCTTTTCACCTTTATTCTTACCCGCTGTAGAAAAATCAGGACACGGGGGGCCTCCTATAAATCCAATTATTTTTTTCTCTCGATCTTCATAATCCTGAAAAGAATTTGCCCAGAACTCGTCATCTAAATACTTCCTAACATCTTCATTACTATATCCATATTTACATTTATGTACTTGATTTCTCCTAGCATATTTATATGCCTCTAAAAACATCTTATTATTCTCATTAGCAAATACAATATCGAATCCAGCATCTTCAAATCCTAAATCCATGAAACCTAATCCAGAGAAAAAAGAATACACTTCTATATCCATTTTCCTTTACCTTTTTCTATTTATTAATTTACTATAAGTCTGCACTCTTTTTGCCATTCTATTTGAATCTGTTTCATCTATAGATACTAACCACTCCGATATATTTTCACTTGTTATTGAATTACTTCGTAAAATATACGCTATATCACTTGCAGAAATAATCAAAATAGGATGTCCATCTTCGATAACTTCTTGATATGCTTGTTTATCCACAAAGCTTGTTGTTAACATCACACCAAACTGCCTATATCTAATCCGAGAAATCAAACGGGACATCTGTCTCACTCCAACCGAAACATTTTCTGAATAGCATTTTGCTTCCAAAGCACAATCTATTCTTAATGGATAATTAGCTTTTCCACCTGAACCTATAACATAATATCCTAAAGCATCCCGGCCACCATCTCTCCACGGCCGAGTAAGTGAAAAATCCTGAAATTTATCATCCATTTTTTCCAATAAATCTTTTGCACATACCTCAAATCCATAGGGATTATCTTTATAATATTCTCTAATTTTATTTAAACATATACTTCCCTCATTATCACTTTGAAGTTGATCATATTTTGAAGGAACTTTCGGTAATCTTTTCGCAATTAAAGGCGTAATTCCATTTCTTCCTTGTTTTATAAAACGTTTCCATGCATCAGGAGCATAATCTAAACTGTGGTCATGATTATATATCAACGCATTAAGCCACTCTCGGCTAATTGGTGCTGTTGTTTCCAACACAGTAAAATATGCCTCATAATTTTGAAACCTTTTTTCATCAATGGTACGCCAAAATGCAACCAAATCTTTATCCGGTGAAATTCTGGGATTTCCCGGTGCTGCCAATCCCAAGAACTGTACATCCCACCCATTTCCTGTTTTCTTAAATATAAAAAATGGCGGTATATTTCTAATGGAACCATCTTTACTGTTTAAACATTCAAACACAAACTCTAAAAGCAAATTCCCCTTCCGCGGCGTATCTAAAATTGTTCTTCCCGGATTACGATTATCACCATAATAACGAAATATTCCAGTTTCTTCATCTAGGTAATCTGGCCATGCAAGTTCTTGCATAGAAGTATAGAGTACTACAAAAGCAGGAAGACCGCTTCCGTCTTTACGCATAATCTTTCTAAAGCCACCTGAATTACTACACCCTGGCATGAGTTTTGATAAAACTTCTGACGCTTTTCCACTAGCTTTTCCGCCTTTATATATTGTATCAACAACTAAATCCGCTTCTTTTAAGTTTTCAAATGCGACTTCCATTTTTTCTCCTGCCATTCTTATACTACTTGCTGTAATCCTTTTGAAATACTGAAAAATCAATCTCCCGAATTAAACTCTACCAGCTTCTCCCAATCAATACTTCCATCTTCCTTACAGAAACTGTTAGAGAATTCTCTGACCAGTCTATTCGCTGCTTTATTGTAGCTTTCCTTATAGTCTGCTACATACTGTTCCGGCATCGTTCCCATATATCCAATAATCTTTATGTAAAATTCCTCGTCACCTGTCAATTCAGCCCAGAATCGTTTCCCCGCCAATTCTTGATACATTTTCGGTTTTCCTCTACCGGAATCCTTCTTTTTCCCATAACAATAACCGATATATGCTTCATATCTTGCTTTTGCCTGTTGTGCCAGCTTAGAAGCAGCTGTGAAATTCTGTTCCTGACGTTTTTTACTATCTGCATTAAATACAGAGGGCCCGCTTTTGACCGCTATAGCAGAAATTGTATTAGTCTCCTTATTTTGAATCATAATATCAATGCCTTCTGCCAGTGCTTTGTTTCCGCCACTTGCAGCAATAGCAATCGGTTCAAAGAAACAGTTTCCAAAAATTGTTTCTTCACTGGAGCTTACAAATGCGGTCAAAACAGAATCCACAATTTCAGCTGCGCTCTGCATTGCTTTTGCACGATATAAATATGGATTTTTCCGTTTCATTACCTTCTGTATGTTTAATCCATCTATTTTCTCGATTAATGTCCCATAAAATGTTTCCAATGCAGATGCAATCGCCTGAATTACTGCCTGTTCATCATATGAATTATTTAACGGCATATAAATTTCCTCCCAACTCTATTGCATTTCTAATTTTGTTATGCACATTCGTACCTCTAAATCGCTTTGTTTGAACCAAAGATGTTCTATCCGCTACAGAAAGAACTGCCTTTCCAATAGCTTCTGCCAATCCCACTGGAACAGCATTACCTATCTGCCGGTATTTTGCAACTGTCGTCCCTGTAAATACCCAGTCATCTGGAAACTGCTGAATCCTTGCATATTCCTTTACGCTCAACGGTCTATTTTGCGTAGGATGGCACATCATAGTCGCTTTCTGAACCGGAGAGGTAACTACCGTTGGGGAAGGCTGATCATACGACAACCTTCTATAAAATCCAACTTTTCCACCTCCGGATTTATATGCACCTCCCATAGCAATAGGAATCATATCTTCCGGTAAATCTCTCCAATTTCCACCTTCTGGAACCATCTTTAAGAACTTCAATCGTTCTTCACTCAATGTTGCACACTCACCCTGGTCAAATTCCAAATCCTCAATCACGCTTCTAACAGTCTGCCACTGATACTCTTTATTTTGGTGCATCTGAAAATGTGTAGGAATCGGGAGAAAAATATCTTCATTATCACGACTTCCGATTAATACAAATCTTTCCCTAAACTGTGGAACACCATAATTTACAGCATCAAGCACCCCATATACTGTTTTATATCCTAGCTTATCAAATTCCGACAAAATCACATCCAGCACTGTGCCTAATCTCTGGTCAGGATCACTTTCATCCCGTTCAGACAATGGTACATGCTTTAATGGCGCAGACATAATTCCCTTTACATTTTCCATTACAAAAAACCGAGGACGAATATAGTCTATCATACGGATAAAATCCATAAATAAACTTCCCCTTGGATCGTTTATGCCCAATCGTTTTCCTGCTGTGGAAAAAGGCTGGCAAGGCGGGCCACCGCAAATTAAAAACGGTTCACCTACAGATAATCCTGTCATATCTAAGAGCTGTTGCGGCTGAATCTCCCTAATGTCTCCGCCCAACACCTTATGTCCATTGGCTCTCATAGTTTTTACGCATGATGCATCAAAATCCTGACCAATCACAACATTTAAGCCGGCCTTACCTAATCCAATATCTAATCCCATAGCCCCGGAAAACAAAGAAATAACATCTCTATTATCAGCATACCTACTATAAATATTCTGTTTAAAATTATTATGCATTAAATCTTCTCTCCGTTTTCTAATACGAATTTTCTCTCAAAAGAGCTATTTACCGCATCTGCAATATCTTCTAATTCAGCTATGGTAAAACTTTCTCTTTTCATTTTTCCATTAAAATTCTGTGGTGTTGTACCTATCCGCCGTGCAAGTTCAGCTACACTAATATCAGACCTTACGCACAGCACCTTGATCTGTTCAGAAATCGTCATTTCGGGTACCTCGTCATTAAATCAACTCTTACCTTACCAGTATAAATCATGGCATTTATATCGTCAACCGAATAATTCACTCTGTGTGGTCATGGGTACTTGTAACTTTTCATCTACCTTGATAAAATAACTTATATCAAAAAAGGCGGTGAATACATATATGGCTCGTGATCCCAAAGTAGTATCCAAAAACATGAGTAAAATCCATAGCAAAGATACTTCAATAGAAATTCAACTACGAAAAGCTCTCTGGCACAAAGGATACCGTTATCGTAAAAATTATAAGGAACTTCCTGGCTCTCCGGATATCGTTCTTACCAAATATAGAATTGCTATTTTTTGTGATAGCGAATTTTTCCATGGTAAAGACTGGGAAATATTAAAACTCCGCCTTGAAAAAGGGAAAAATCCAGACTATTGGATTAAGAAAATAGAGCGCAACCGTTCCCGGGACTGGGAAAATGATAAAAAACTCCTTTTTCTCGGCTACACTGTTATTCATTTCTGGGGACAAGATATCAAGAAACATACGGATGAATGCCTTCAAGCTATTGAAGAATCTATCTGGGACAGTAAATTTTCAAATGATCCCGAAGTTTCAGAAGAATACGAATAATATCATCTTCATTATTAGTTGTAGACTCTCCCCTCATAAAATAACCTTGGACTTACAGTTTTATCCTGCTATCCAAGGTTATATTTTTTAAGCATCATTATCGTTCCATACCCACATCTCTTGATTTTTTCTTCTTCGGTCTCTGCTCCACAATCTGCTTCTTCTCCTCTAACCGTTCATGGATACTTCGCCTCTGTCCGGTCCTTCCCTGCACTTCCTGTTTCTCCACATCCCGCACATTTGCCGGAATCGTCAGATACAATTTCTCCTGTTTTGCCTCAGAAGCATCCCACTCTTTCTGTTCCTGCTGTACTTTCTTTAATTCCACTTTTGCAACCTTCATTGCCTTAGTAACTCCCAATGCATTTTGATATCCGTACTGCATTGGAAGAAGATCCAGAGTATCCTTTGCCTTGTCAAGCTGCGTTTTCTTTTCTACGATTTTCCCTTCCAGTTCCTTCTGTTCTTTCCTGTGAAACCATTTCTTTTTCACTTCTGCCAGTTCCTTTTCCAGTTTCATTATGGTTTTCTCAATAGCATATACCTTCTGTTCCTGCTTTTTCATTTTATTGAGAGCCTGTTGCAAACGCATAACCTCAGCTTCCTGTTTTTCCGAAGAAGGTCTTTCCCCTTTTGGTTTTGCCGGCAATGGTTCCGGTGTAATGTCAATCCGCACATCATGATCAATCAGAGGATTTCCATCCGGATCTCTGTCACAATATTTTGTCTCGCGTAGAAATTCTACAAATCCTCTTAAGTATCCGATTGCTTTCTGAAGAATCCTAGTAAATAATTTTGGATCCTGCCCATGTTCCCGGAGCGACTCTGCCACCGGTTCATCAATCTGTGATTGCTTTGCCATCATCACTTCTACTTCTGCTGCACCTGTAAGTAATGCCCGATCTACATTCCGGTTCCATTCCTGCCGGAGATAATTATCCGCTTTGATTTCTGCTTCTTTCGGATTGTTCTTCCCTATCTTTTTGGTAGCAAGATAAGGACCGCCTTTTTGAAATACCTGCAGCTTCTCATTTTCATCTTTTACAATCCCGTTAATCGCATCCGTCATTACCTGTTTCATATTCTCCAGAAAAGCATTGGTCTTAAATTCTTCTTCCTTTGGCTGGAAGAAATTCGTCTCATAGACTTCCCCTTTTTTGATGATTTTACATCCGGGTCGGACATTCCCATTCTCGTCAAGAATCTCCTTTTTCGTCCGTACATGCCTCCCAGATTCATTATAAAACATATTTCTGCTTGCAATTTTCCGTTCCACTTCCTGCCGGATTTCCCGCTCGGAAAAGATCAGATGGATATGTAGATTCGTTTTGCTCTTATTATGATGCAGGGCTGCACAGCACCCCACATCATATTTCTCCAGAAAAACCGAAGTCATATACTTCAGCAACAGTTCATGATCATACTCGATCAGACTCGGCGGTAACATGATAATCAGTTCCCTCGCTTCAATACAAGTTCCTTCTGTTCCGCTTTTTGCAAAATCCCGCTGATTCTGTTCAGCAAGAAGCTCCCAGTAGCTGTCCTCCACATTGGCAAAGACCGCATACAGATTTTCCTGCCGCTCGGGACTACTGATATAATTCACTCTGCCTTTTACATCATGAAGTTTGCTTTCCATCACAAAACTATGATTTCGTCTGTTCACAATACCTCCTTTCCGCCCGGATACGCTGCCAAAAGAAATCATCATCGAAACTGACAGCCATAGCATTCTCAAGGCATGCAAAGCGCCCCTGCGAGGCCCTCCGGGAGGACGAAAGACACAGAGTATAAGCTTTAGCTTGTGCGTTGGGTGTATTTCGCTCTCAATCGCCGAGGGCTCATTTTATCATACCCGGATTAACCTATCTCTTCTGATGACTGATTTTTTCTAATTGGCGTATCCGCCATTCTCATTGATGCCCGTATCCGGGCTGTATATTATCTCTGCTTTATTTTCAAATTTTTTTTGCTCCTGTTCACACTTTCCTGTTCACATTTCACCCGGATATTTGTGAACAGAAACCTGTGAACAGAGCTCCAAACATTTTAAAAGTAATCATTAATCAAATGGTAGTTCCATATTTTCATCCACTTTCATGAATCCTTCCTCATCTTTTTTCGGTTGAACCCGTTTCCACGATCTCTGCGTACCGATAACACCACCGAATCTGTGATTGCCATGTTTTGTCCAGCCGATGATCTCATTGTCCATCAGATCCCCGATTTCTTTTGACTGCCATTTGGGAACGATGCCTTCCTGATGAAATACCTGCTGATAGATAATCGTAGAACAGACATAATCTTCTTCATACGAATCAAGAAATGCCTGGATCATGCCCGTCTGAGTATCCTCCGGCATAAATTCTCTCTGAAGCAGCTTAACGTGATCCTCCATCTCCGGTGAAAAAGTCAGCGGATAATTTCCGCTTCGATAGATTTCCAATGCCTCTGCCCATGCCTGGATAATGTATAATCTGGATTCCGCTTCATTTTCATAAATGGTTGTTTCCGCTTTTTCCGGAAATACCCTGACCGGAGCAAATCTCCGGTTTCCAGTACGGTCAAATGGAAGGAAATTCAGGTCGTTGGAAGTACCGCAAAAGACACACTGACGATACCTGTCCTCTGCCCGTCTTTCATAGGGAATCCGGTAAATATCCTTCTGCCGGCTCAGGAAGGATTTCGTCTCTTCAATACTCTTGGCATTTGCTACTGCGTTCATTTCTGACATTTCCACAATCCAGTGTCCCTGCAGATATTCATAAACCTTCTTATCATCGATCCGTTTCATATCGTCCGTAAACCATTCATCCTTGATTGCCAAATAGCGGAAGAAGGTGGATTTTCCGGTTCCCTGCCCTCCGACCAGACAGAGCATGATGTCATATTTGGCTCCCGGCTCATACAGCCTTCGGATGGCTCCCATCATGTGCATCTTCATCACTTCCCCGGTATATCCAATATCCTCTGCCCCGAAGAAATGTGTCAGCATATGCTGGATTCTTGGAGTCCCATCCCATTTCAGACTCTCCAGATATTCCAGGATCGGATGGAAGCTATTTTCATTCGCCACAATGTCAATCGCCTTTGTAATGACCCGGTCACTGGTCAACCCATAGTTCTTTTCCAGATATAAAGCCAGATTGTTCATGTCTGTATCGGTCATATGGACGCCACGCCTTTTCCATGGCATTTTCTTCATAATGTCGATCTGGCAGGTCATTTCATTTCTGCAAATAGCCCCTTTCAGACAGGGATCATGCTCCAACGCATACTTGCAATTCTGTATGGACTGTCGGATTTTCCCCTTCTCCGTAACATCCAGCCGCTCCCTGATGTCCTCCACGGTCAGAAGTTCCGTCTCCACAATCGCCTCTAAGTTCTGCAAGGACTCCTCGCTCATATTCTGCAATTCTCTGTTCATACCTCTTCACCTCCTCCCTTCCGTTCCGGAAAAATCCAGAACCTCTTCGTCAGTTCCAAACATTAGAATGTCCGCCAGATAACTGACCTTGCTTTCATTCTGTAAGGCTTCTGCAAATAATGGATGCCATTCCTCTTCCGCAGATTCCGGCTTGTAAAATTCCTTCCAGAATTCCATCCACCGTAAATACCGGAGCAATACATCCGAAGCATACTTCGCCCATTGCTCAATCTTTTTCTGTACGAATTGCATCCGTTCTTCTTTCGTCAGAACCTTCTCTTTTTTCTTAACTTCCAGTTTTCGGTTTCTATTTGCCCCAGATGTCCCGATTGAAAGATTCAGAGAAAAATCATCATTGATCTTCTTCGCTGCTTCCAGTTGCGATAATCCAAACAGCACCGCCACATAATTGACTGCATCGCCTTTTGCTCCACAGGCGAAGCAATAATAATTCTGGTCAATCTTCATACTGGGGTGCTTGTCATTATGGAACGGACAGCGTGCCATCCCGTTCCGGCTCACTTTTAATCCATATCTTTCTGCCACCTGCCTTGCGGTGACACGTTCTTTCATTTCCTGAAAAATGTTCATGTACGTCCTCCTGTATCCTTTGTTATCAAATTCCGTAATTTTCCCTCTTTCCGTCACAGGAGAACTTTGCTATACTACACATAAAGCTATATGCGTATAGGCAGACTTCTCCCGTAAGGATTGAGTTTTGTCTATGAGGCTTTACCAGAGCCTGCATAAGTTTTTAAGCGTGTGAGAAATGTCCTTGTTACCAGCAGGGGCATTTTCTTTTTCAGGGATGGTCCGGGAATTCCACATGCTGCGGTTCCTCCTTCATCCCATTCAATGTCACAGCAACCATCTGGATGGTCTGAAGCAGTTCTTCATTTTCTTCACAACATGCTTCCAACCGTTTCAGTTCCCCGTAAATCTGCTGCATCTGATTTTTCAGAGCTTTGTACACTCTCGGATTTCCCTGCACAGTCACTTCCCAGTCCATCAATTTTCTCAGGATGTACTCCTGTTTAGTAAGCCCGGATAATGCCACCATACAGTCAATCATTTTCGCTTCTTCCTCGGATACCCGGAATCCCACCGTCCGGTTTCTCCATCGTCCTTTTGCATCTAACGTTCTCTCCATCAGATTTCATCCTCCTCCATCCGTTCCACATCCAGTTTATTCGCCATCTCTGTCTGCACCGTTGGAAACAAATGTGCATACCGGTACGTGATTTTTTCTGCTTCATGTCCTACCCTGTTTCCAATGGCAAGTGCTGTAAAGCCCATATGAATTAGCAGAGAAACATGGCTGTGACGGAGATCGTGGATTCGAATAACCGGAACTCCTGTCGCTTTGCATCCCCGTTCCATTTCATGTTTCAGATAGGATTTGGAAAATGGGAAGATCCGCTGATCCGGTGCCAGTGAATAATACATCTGAAAATAATCCTGCATCTCTTCACAGAGGAACTCTGGCATCACAACGATCCGATTACTTTTCGCAGTCTTGGGCGAGGTAATAACGTCCTGCTTTTTCATCCGGTGATACGTTTTATTGATCCGCACCGTCTGTTTTTCAAAATCAAAATCTGCCGGTGTGAGGGCAAGCAACTCTCCTTCCCGGATTCCGGTCCAGTACAACATCTCAAAGGCATAATAGGATCTGGGCTTGTCCATCATTGCCTCGGCAAATTTCAAATACTGTTCCTTTGTCCAGAATTTCATTTCCTTTGGAACCTCTTTTCCCATACTTCCTGCCTGTCTTGCCGGATTGCAGGGCAGATTATAATAATTTACCGCATGATTGAAAATTGCCGTAAGCTGTGCCTGAATCGTTTTCAGATAATCCACGGAATAGGGCTTGCCCTTTTCATCCCGGTATGCCATCATCTCATTCTGCCAGGCGATCACATCTGCCACGGTAATCTCATTGATCTTCCGTTTTCCAAAGTAAGGAAGGATTTTTGTCCGCACAATGTGACTTTTCGTATCAAATGTACTTTCCTTTACCCTCTGGCGTTTATACTCGGAATAAATCTCATAAAAGCTCTCAAACGTCATATCCAGCTTATTTCCTTTTCGGAGCATCATTTCATGTTCCCATGCAGTCGCTTCCCGCTTGGTCTTGAATCCACGTTTCTGCGTCTGCTTTCTCTCTCCGGTAAAATCGGTGTACCGGAACACCACTCTCCATGTACCTTTTTCTTTTTCCTGATATACAGCCATCTTAAGTACCTCCTATTTTTCTTCATAAAACAACTTTTTCTTGAAATAATTGGCATCCACACGCCCCGGCACTGTAATCAGCCCCATTCCGCTGAGTTCTTTATTCAGCTGGCGGATAATCTGGTATGCCTTTGACTGCTTGACCTGCAAAATATCCATTACCTCTTCTGCAGTCAGAAAACCATTCTTTAATTCAGACATTCCATTCACCTCCTTCCACATCATCTTCAAGGAAAAACCCCTCTACTTATCCAAAGTTTCAAGGCACCTTATACAACATCATTTTTACTTTTTCCAACTTAACGTTGTTAAGTTAAGTTTTGTTTGTATTATATTAACTATTTTCCGTTAAGTCAAGTGGTTTGAACATCGGCAATTAAATTTTTTTGTTTAAGTTTTTCTTGCGTCTTATTTTTCCATATGCTATACTGATTTAAACAAATATCGTTAACCACCAGTTCCTATTCACTGCACCACAGAAGGAACTTATATTCAAAAACGAATAAAAGATTTCAGGAAAAGGAGAGATTCCTATGGCATTTGGAAAACGTATTAAATTTTTCAGAAACAGAAAAGGTATGAAACAGAAGGAGCTTGGCGAGCTTCTTGGATTCCTTGGAAAGACTTCAGATGTTCGTGTGGCACAGTACGAAACGGAAGCCAGAACCCCAAAAGCTGATCTGGTCAAAGAAATGGCACAGATCTTCGGTATAAGCACCAGAGCCATCAATGTCCCGAATATTGACTCTTATCTTGGTCTCATGCACACCCTTTTTGCAGTAGAAGATATGTATGGCATCAAGATCGGTGAGATTGACGGAGAGCTCTGTCTTCGCCTTGACCGGGAGCACAAAGAATATCAGCATCTGTTTGAACCTTTTCATGCATGGCAGCAAATGGATGCAAAATTGGAAGCCGGAGAAATCAGCCAGGAAGAATACGATAACTGGCGATATAATTATCCGGAAATGGACACCTCTGAGATTCGGGCAAAGGTTCCGCCTCAGGAACTCTCTGACGAACTAATAAAGGCTCTGAAAAAAGAGAATCAATAAAGAAATGCAAAAAACCTTACTGACTACTCTTTCCAATTTTGGAAACAGTTCATCAGTAAGGTTTTTATGTTATAGAAATATAATTTTATTCAACGGATATTGCAAGAACGTTGCCAATCCGTTGCCAAAAAAATAACGGAATTTGCTTGGAACCCGCATAAATACTGGGCTTATTTTTGCGAAATCCTATTCAAACTCTATCGTCGCAGGTGGTTTTCCCGTACAATCGTACATTACTCGATTTACGTGCTTCACCTCATTTACAATTCTGCTTGTGGTCTTCCCAATAACCTCCCACGGAATTTCTGCGCTCTCTGCAGTCATGAAATCCGTAGTTGTCACTGCTCGCAGCGCCACTGCATAGTCATAAGTTCTCTCATCACCCATAACACCCACAGAACGCATATTTGTAAGTCCTGCGAAATACTGTCCGATTTCCTTATCCAATCCGGCTTTTTTAATTTCCTCACGCCAGATAGCATCTGCTTCCTGAACCATTTTTACCTTTTCGGCAGTAACTTCGCCAATAATACGAATGCCAAGTCCCGGTCCCGGAAACGGCTGTCTGAACACAAGATATTCCGGAATACCAAGCTCCAGACCTGCTTTACGCACTTCATCTTTAAATAAGTCACGCAGCGGCTCGATAATTTCCTTAAAATCAACGTAATCCGGCAGTCCGCCTACGTTGTGATGTGATTTAATAACCGTAGACTCACCACCTACGCCACTTTCTACTACGTCAGGATAAATCGTTCCCTGTACTAAGAAATCAACGGCTCCGATTTTCTTTGCTTCTTCTTCGAAGACACGAATAAATTCTTCACCGATAATTTTGCGTTTCTGTTCCGGTTCTTCCACACCTTTTAATTTCGCATAAAAGCGTTCCTGTGCATTGACACGAATGAAATTCAAATCATACTGTCCGTTTGGTCCGAATACAGCTTCCACCTCGTCACCTTCATCTTTACGAAGAAGACCGTGGTCTACAAATACGCAGGTAAGCTGATTTCCCACTGCTTTTGAAAGCATAACTGCTGCAACAGAAGAGTCCACTCCACCGGAAAGCGCACAGAGAACTTTTCCGTTTCCGACCTTCTTACGAATTGCCTGAATAGACTCCTCTACGAAAGAGTCCATCTTCCAGTCACCGGAGCACTGGCATACATTATAAACAAAGTTAGAAAGCATCTGCTTTCCTTCCTGTGTGTGTAATACTTCCGGATGGAACTGTGTTGCATATAAATTCTTTTCTGTGTTTTCAACGGCTGCAACCGGACAATCTGCTGTATGAGCGCTGATTTCAAATCCCGGAGCAATCTGAGAAATATAGTCGTTGTGGCTCATCCAGCAAATGGTTTTCTCTGACACATTTTCAAAAAGCTTGGAGTTCTGATTAACAGTCACTTCAATTTTACCGTATTCTCTGACCGGCGCTTTCTCAACTTTTCCGCCCAGAAGGTGCATCATAAGCTGAGAACCATAGCAAATTCCTAAAATCGGAATGCCAAGCTCAAATATTTCCTTTGTATAAGTAGGAGAATTCTGCAGATAAACGCTGTTTGGTCCACCTGTAAAAATAATACCCTTCGGCTGCATTGCTTTAATTTTTTCAATATCTGTTTTATAAGAATAAATTTCACAGTAAACATTACATTCTCGCACACGTCTTGCAATTAACTGATTGTACTGTCCACCGAAATCAAGAACGATGACTACTTCGTTTTTCACGCTTTTTCCTCCTAACACTCTATCTCTGAAATATTTTATCAAGAATGGTTTCTATTATAAAATAGACTTTGATGATTTACAAGAAAAATTTCTCTAATATTTTTTATTTCGTAACAGTTCAGCCATGCACAAATCCACAAAAATGGATTGGCAAGCTTGCTTGCAACAAGACAATTTTGTTGGATTTGTATATGGCGCTCTGCCATAAGCGAGAATTTGCGCTGCATTGCAGCGTATAGGTGGTGAAACCACCAATTCGAGCTGATATGGCTAAACTGTTGCTTTATTTCGTAGGAGGCAATTTCCTTGGAAATAAAATAATCTTATCATCAGATGTCTCCGCCGACATTTTTGTCTTTTCTGCATTTCCTCGTTTTATAACGGTATTGGTTTCTTTCCATGCGTTCTCTATTTTATGAAACAGTCTGGTTCTCATGCTGTCATTATTCATCATTTCCTCATATTCCCAAAGGGTATTCTCCAACATCTCTAAGATTTCTTCCATTGTTCTGCCTATTCGAATAATAAACTGAATGGTTCGGCACAAAAGCTCTGCATCTTCCTTGCCCTCTTTTCCTTCCTTCATAAAGAACGCTTTTAACTGCTCCATGTTCTTTCCAAAGGGCAAATAACCATTTTTACCTAAACATTCTATTTCTTCCTTTGACGGAATATAAAAATCCATTCCCTGCTGTTCCTGAAGAAGTCTGTTGTATTCACTTTTTTCTTTATACAACGATAATACAATCTGGCTGCCCTGCATTGCAAAACATTTTTTGTTCTCTGGAATATCTTTTAGAAAAGCCATAATGGAAAATTCATCCTTTTCCAGTCCTGTATCTCTTTTATACAATTCCGCTGCTTTTTCCACAGGACAAATCCCATACAGCTCTGCCGCCACATTAAAATACATCAGAAACGTCTCTACATCCTGACATTCCTTCTTCCAGTCTCCTGTGCAATTCTCTTGGTAAGCTTCTTTTACTTCTTTTGGCAGGCAAAACATACTATCTGCCAAGTCTGCATAGACTCCAACATAGCCGCCTTCCAATAAATATGCGTATCTCATATCTTCAAAAGAGACTTTTCGTATTGTGTTTTCACTTTCCAAAAATTGTATTTCATCTTCACTTAAAAATCTGAAATACCTGCACATAACCTCTTTACTCAATAGCTCTCTTATTAAGAATTCCACCAATTCTGTTTTTTTATATTTCGAATAACCGGATAAGTGATGTACTTTTGCAATTTCAACTAAATCTGATTTCGAATATTCCGTTAATATTTCTTTCAAAGTTACATCGGAAGCCTCACATTCCAACTCACTTAATACTTCATTTATCCCCTCTAAATCATACTTCTGTGTAAGTTGCGCTCCTACCCATTCTTTTATTTCTCTGTATTGAGAATGTTTTGGATTACTTAGAATATCTTGCATCTCATAGTATCCATATATTCCTCCACAGTCCTCATACGGTGTCTTTCCCTTATATTTTAAGACTTTGGCATAAGAATATTTATAATCGTCTATCATTTCTTCCACAGTAACCTTATGTTCCCAATTATCTCCAAAATCATATACATAAGTAAAATTATTTTGTCTCTCTAAAAGAGTATCTATGACGGTTTCTTTCTCATCCAAACTCTCATTATCCATCTCTTCAAAAAAATCCAGTTCATCAGACTTCATCTCGACAGAAATACCCAAACGAGAAAACTCAAAACAGTGCATGTGATATCCTATCCATCCCATGGTGATATTCAATATTTCTGCCAGTTCTTGAAAAGTAATGCCGGAAGGCACTATGACTCTTCGCCAAATAGGCGGGTGCGAATTTTTAATTTGTATTTTTAACTGATATGCTTTCATTGGCATCCTCCTTTTACAACGGATTTACATGCACCATACAGTGTTTCACCAGCGGAAATTCTTCCTCCACCTTATCGTGAACAGCCTGTGCTATTTCATGCCCTTCTCTCAGGGTAATGTCTCCATCTGCGGCAATCTCAATATCCACATACATCTTTGCCCCAAACAATCTGGTGCGCAGTACATCCACTTTTAAAACTCCCTGCTGTTCTTCAATTAACCGACGCATTTTTTCTTCTGTTTCTTCATCACAAGATTTATCTACCATTTTATCGATGGCATCTTTAAAAATATCGTAAGCTGCTTTCACAATAAACACACAGATAATTACACTGGCAATCGGGTCTAATACCGGAAATCCCAGACGTGCGCCGCCGATACCAATAAGAGCGCCAACGGAAGATAAAGCATCCGAGCGGTGATGCCACGCATCTGCCATCAAAGCGCCGGAATTTATTTTCTTAGCAGCGCTTCTGGTATACCAAAACATTCCTTCCTTCACCACAATAGAAGCAACCGCTGCAATCAGGGCAATCATTCCGGGGATTTCATCTTTTCCTGCCGTACCCTCAATAATCTTGTTAATACCTCCGATACCAATGCCAATACCTGTGGCAAACAGCACAACCGCCAATAAAATTGCCGCCACACATTCCAGTCGGTCATGACCGTACTGATGGTCGTCATCTGACTGCTTACTGGCAATATTAATTCCTAAAATTACAATAATAGTGCTAAATACATCAGAAGCAGAATGAACTGCATCAGAAATCATTGCTCCCGAATGTCCTACAATACCTGCTATCAATTTAAAAATAGAAAGGATAACATTCCACACAATGGTAACTGCCGATACCCGCATTGCTGTCTTTTTTTCCTGTTCCATATTCTCATTCCTTCCAAAATTTTTATTCTTTCCATCTTAGCACTTTTTTCGTGTTCTGTCATGTACTTTTTATGCTGTTTCTTATGAAAAAATCAGAAAACCTTCTCTGGCAAATTTTCACCAAAGAAGGTTTCCCATTATTTTTTATTAGTTTTCATTCTCTTATTTCTTCTGGCTTCCCGCCAAAAATTCCTTTACCACATCTTTGACAATGGCTTTTTCTTCTTTGTCCAGCAAATGCGCATAGCGGGTGTCTGTGGCAGCCGTCTCTAAAATCCCTTGCTCAATCTGTTTTAAAACCTCATCTTTTTTCGGATTTTCAACCGATTTTGCCGCTTTCTTTTGGGGAACGGCTTTTACAGGCTCTTTACAGCGATTTTCCACATAGTCTAACAGGTTTGTTTCAATTTCTTCCTCATGATACCCTGTCCCTGTTAATATTTTCAGCCCTAAAAGTACAATTCCAAGCCCGATAGCGGTAAATACCGTAAGACTCATGGCAGGAAGCTCTACCTTAAACGGCAAAAGGGTTACAACCTGATTTCTGCCTTCTCCCAAAAGAAAGAACTGTCCCCCTGCAAATAAAAATGAGAGGCATAAAGTAATCCATGAAATGCCCTTTATCTGGTGCATACTCCACGGTCCTATCTTTCGTCCTCTCATGCGTTTCATTACATAAACTGCCGGGTTATGTATCTGTATGTTATCTTTTAACAGCTTTTGATGTTCTGCAATAAAATTGGCTGTCCATTTCTCTTTTGCTTGTGCCGGGTTTTTCGACTCCTTCAAAACCCTCTTGTTACTTGTGTAAATTGCCAGCATACTGATAATGCTGACAAGCCCCATCAGGCATGTCCCATAATAAAAAATCAGGTACTCCATAGCTCCTCCTCATATTCGGCGCATAGCTGTTTTATGCTCTGCGTCTCTTTTTCTCTATGAACTCTATTATATAGCACCTGCCTGTTTTTGGAAACAAAATTCGCTCGACAAATCCCTGCCTGAAGTGACAGTTTATGCAGCTAATTCCTTTACATTCTCTCCATCATGCTGCTGACAAGGTTTACCGTATGGCGGATTGCCTGTCTTTCAAAGGTTGGGTAATCTACGTGTGCGCTGTCATCTGCCTTGTCGGAAATGGCACGGATTACTAAATACGGAATTTTGTTTAAATATGCAGCCTGACCAATGGCAGCCCCTTCCATTTCCGTACAGTACGCCTGTGTGTTTTCAATAATTTTTTCCTTTGTTTCTTTATCTGCTACGAACTGGTCACCGCTGGCAACACGCCCTTCAAATACCTGAATATCAGGATTAACTTCTTCGCACACTTCCTTTGCCAACTTTCTTAAATTCTCATCTGCCCCAAATGCCAGTGTTTCCATACGAGGTATCTGTCCCAGAGGATATCCGAATTCTCTGGCATCTACATCGTGCTGCATGGTATCTGTGGACAACACAATATCACCGATATTGATTTCTGCCTTTAAAGAACCTGCTATTCCTGTGTTAATTACAGCTTCAACCTGAAATTCATCTGCTAAAATCTGTGTACAAATACCAGCATTTACCTTACCAATGCCGGAGCGAACCACAACAGCAGTCTGACCTTTCAAGTTTCCTTTTACAAACTTCATTCCTGCTTTTTCCACAATTACTGTATCTGTCATTTTTTCTTTTAACAGCTCTACTTCTTCTTCCATAGCGCCGATAATTCCAATCATATTCATAATCCATTCACCTTTCCTGTAAAATATTGTTCTCTGCCTTTCACTTTAACATAATCTTTCCTTCGTTGCCAGTTGTTTCTTTGTCTTTACGTTTTTTTTCAGTCATGCTATAATTCACACTGAAGAAACAAACAAAGGAGGATTTTAAGATGGCTGTATATAAAACAAAAGGCGTATGTTCACGCTCTATCGAATTCGAAATTGAAGGTGATGTTGTAAAATCCGTAAAATTCAACGGTGGCTGCAACGGAAATACACAGGGAATTGCAAGCCTTGTTCAGGGAATGAAAGTGGATGATGTTATCCAAAGATTAAAAGGAACAGACTGCAACGGCAGAGGCACTTCCTGCCCTGACCAGTTGGCAAGAGCTTTGGAAGAAGCCAGAGCTTAATCATTTTCCTTAAAAAAATTAAGCATAAAAAATGGAGCATTACTTTAACCCATTATCAGAAATATTCTCGATATATCTAAAAGTAATGCTCTATTTTTTAATTTCCCCACGGTACTTCTTCTGCCGTAATCTTTCCCGTATATTTAAGTCCCATGACCTTTATCTTTCCGTATTCCCCGTCAAAGCCCGGAATACACTGTACTTCTCCTTTTCGAATATGAGAAATTCCCTCTGCAATCTTTTCTCCCATCTGCCTTTTAATATCCTCCAAAGGGACTTCTCTTAAAATTTCAAATTCTGTACCCAGCTTTAATAAAGCCTGCTGATATTTCTCAAAGACTTTTTTAGAGGCAGTGGAATATCCCATATCTTCCGCAATAATTTCTATTAAAGGCACTAATTTTTCAAAAGGCTTTGCTCCTGCTTTTACATATCCTTCTTCTTTGTCAGCCAGTTCTTCTATTCTATGCAGTACGCCTACGGTGAGTTTTTTCCCGCACACAGGGCATATTCCTCCCTGTTCCTTTGTCTGCTTTGGCGTTAGGCAGACTTGACATTTCCTATGACCGTCAAGGTGATATTTTCCCTCCTCAGGATAAAATTCTATGGTTCCTAAAAGTCCCTCTCCTGTCTGAATTGCTTTTTCCAAACCGCCATAAGACATCTCTATTTCCATTAAATTGGCTTCTCTTCCCAATTTTGACGGGGAATGTGCATCAGAATTAGAAATAAGCTGCATCTTCTCAAGAGCCGGGACTCTCCAATTCATAGCAGGATCAGAGGACAAGCCTGTTTCCACTGCATGAATATACGGCGATAATTCTTCAAAGCACTCCTCCAAAGACGAAAACGCAGAGAATGCTCCCATCATGGAAAAATGTGGTGTCCAGATATGCGCCGGTACATAAATTCCTTTTTCCGTGGTCTCAAGAAGCATTTCCAACAAATCTTTGCACGGCAAACCTAAAATGGGACGTCCGTCAGAATGAAGATTTCCGATTTTTTCTAATTTTTCCGATAGTTTCTGTGCTTTCTCTAAACTAGGAAGTATAAGCAGACTGTGAACTCGTCTCGTCTTTCCATTCTTTTTATAAATAGAGCTTATTTCGCCTGTAACTGCAAATCTGGGTGTTATGGTGTCCGGCACAAATCCGTCTGAAATTCGGTATTCTTTCTTCAAACGATAAAGACCGTCATCGGCAGGTTCTAATTTTTCTCTCATTTCCTCCTGCCAAACAGGGTGGGTAAAATCTCCTGTACCTAAAATCTGTATTCCCTTTTTTCGTGCCCACATTTCCAAATGCTCCAAATCGCAGTCCTTACTGGTTGCTCTGGAAAATTTAGAATGTATATGCAAATCTGATATGAACATATTTTTCTCCTCAATACTTGCTTTTCTCTTACACTAACTTTATACTTAATTATATGATTATTTATTATAGTATCAAAACGGAGGCATTACAACTATGGACAATCGTTCTTCAGCAACTCTTATGACAAGCGGTCCTATCTGGAAGAAAATCATTGCATTTGCCGTCCCCCTGTTTTTCGGTAATTTATTTCAACAGCTTTACAATACTGCCGACTCCTTAATCGTAGGAAATTATCTGGGAAGCAGCGCTCTGGCAGCCGTAAGCTCATCCGGAAATCTGATTTTTCTTATGGTGGGATTTTTCAATGGTATTGCCATTGGGGCAGGTGTTGTCGTTGCAAAATATTTCGGTGCAAAAAAATTTGATTTAGTTCAGAGAGCTATTCATACTATTGTAGCTCTCGGTATTGTGTCAGGAATTTTACTGACTATCGTAGGTGTGGTGGCAGCGCCACAGATTTTAGTAATGATGGGAACTCCGGCTGAAGTCCTGCCAAATTCCGTCACCTATTTCCGTATTTATTTCTGCGGTTCTTTAGCTTTTGTTATGTATAATTTCCTTGTGGGAATCCTTCAGTCCGTGGGAGACAGCAAACATCCTTTAATTTACTTAATTATATCCTCTATTATTAACATTGTGCTGGATTTAATTCTGGTAGCAGGATTTGGTATGGGTGTAGGCGCAGCGGCCTTTGCCACAGTAGTTTCTCAGTTTATCAGCGCTCTTTTATGTCTGAGACAGCTTTTAAAGAGTCCTGAAGAATACAAAATACATCCCTCTCGTATTCGCATGGACTGGCTGATGCTCCGCCAGATTATTTCCAATGGTCTGCCCGCAGGGCTGCAAAACTCCATTATTTCACTGGCAAATGTAGTGGTTCAGTCCAACATTAACAAATTCGGACAAATGGCAATGGCAGGCTGCGGTTCGTATTCCAAAGTAGAGGGCTTTGCTTTTCTCCCAATTACTTGCTTTGCCATGGCGCTGACTACCTTTATCAGCCAAAATCTGGGGGCAAAAGAATACAAAAGGGCAAAAAAAGGAGCTGTATTCGGTGTTATCTGCTCTCTTTCCATGGCTGAGCTGATTGGAGTAATTATTTACCTCTTTGCTCCTCAATTTCTGGCTGCATTTAACGATACCCCTCAGGTTATTGCCTATGGAACAGATCAGGCTCGTATTGATGCGCTGTTTTATTTTCTTCTTGCCTTTTCCCATTGTATGGCAGGAATTTTGCGAGGCGCAGGAAAATCCGCCGTTCCCATGTTCGTCATGCTGATATGCTGGTGTATTATCCGTGTAAGCTATATCACTGCGGCAGTACACTTTATCCCTGATATTCACGTTATCTTCTGGGCTTATCCGCTGACATGGACGCTGAGTTCTATCACCTTCCTTATCTACTTCTTAAAGTCGGATTGGATACATGGATTGGAGAAACAGAGGATAAATTAAAGGAGTTGCACTTCAAGTATATATTCAGAATGTATCGACATTCCGGATAATTACTTGGAGTGAAAACTCCTTCTTTTTATTCCTGTGTACCTTCTGTATTTTCAGTTTCTTCTGTGGCTTCTTCCGGTGTTTCTTCTGTCTCCGGCTGTTTCAATGTATAAACATCATTATCAGACAAAGTCACCTTTTTCCATTCTTTTTCGTTTACCGTAATTTCTGTTTTTTCTTTCCATTCGTCTAAAAGCTTCTGATATGCTTCCTGTTTTCTTTCGTTTACAATTCGTTCTTTCTCGGTATCTGTTGCTTCTCTGTCCAGAACCTGATCCATTCTGACTACATAATAAGCATTTTCGCCTTCTACAACGCTTTCGTAAACCTGTCCGTCCTGCAGTGTTTTTGCAGCTTCCAGAAGTTTTTCATCTAACAAAGTATCTTCTGCCCCAAAAGTCGTATCTAAAGCGCTTAAATTCTCATCCACTTCTTTTGCAAGAGTATCTACATCTGCCATAGCAGGGTCATCAGAAGCTAAAAGCTTATCTAAAACACTCTGTGCCTGTGCTTTTTTCTCGTTTTTCTCCTCATCGGTAAGAGGTGTTGTTGTTCCGTCTTCGTTTGTCTTGTCTGCTGTGCTGACCTTGCAATAAGTAATTGCGCTCTGAGCAGCCTCTGTATCTTCTACATTTGTATCTACATCAGCCGTCATTGGTTCATACATTTTACTCTGATAAGTAAACAATGTTAAAAGCTGTTCAATATCTGACTGCTGAACAGAAAGCTTTTCAATCGTTTCTTTTGTATTCGCTTCCATGAATTTTTTTACAGCTTCTTCAATACTTTTCTTTTCTTCATCAGAAACAGAAACCTTGTAATCTGCCGCATGTTCTTTTAACAGCATCATTGCTTTTAACTGTTCCAGTACACTGTCCTTTGTCTGCTCTCCATAAGTTTTTCCATCCTCTGTCTTCTGCTCCCACATACCTGCTGTGCCGCCGCCCATCATGGACATATAGGACATCATCTGTACCTGATTCATACGAAGTACCAGATTTCCTGTACCAACTGTTACCGTATCTTCTTTTCCTGTTAAAAGTGGTTTTGTACCATCTATCTTTTTACTTCCGCAGCCTGCCAATGCAGATAATCCTAACACACCTGCTGTTGTAAGGCATAACAGCTTTTTCATTATTCTGTTCATAAGTTCCTCCTGTAAATCCCTTTTATCAATATCTTGTTTTATTATAGACGTTTTTCCTTCCACGGACAAGAATTATTTCAATATGAGATTTTGAAAATCCATTAAAATATCATGAAGAATGTTCAATACATCTAAAACTTCTTTTGGTCTTCTTCCCTTTAAAGAAACCATAAAATACGGCACTTCATCTAACTTCATCTTTAAATTATTCTTATATTTATCCAAAATCTGCGGAAATCCTGCCCCGTCAATTTTTGCTCTTTCAAACATGGTAATCTTCACATCCGTGCCATTTTGTTTGATTTCCTTGATATATGCCTTATGAGCCAGCGCTTTTAAGTTAGCAATAGCCAGAAGGTTCTGAACAGCTTTTGGAGGTTCGCCAAATCGGTCCATAAGCTCTTCCAGCATATCTTCATATTCTTCCTCTGACTCGATACCTGCAATTCTCTTATAAATATCCAATTTCTGATATTCATTTGGAATATATTTCGGCGGAATAAAGGCATTTACTTCCAAATCAATGGCTGTTTCAAAGTCTTCCTGCTGCTTCAGTCCTTTTTCCTCCCGCACAGCCTCATCCAGCATCTTACAGTACAAATCATAACCCACTGCCTGCATGTGCCCGTGCTGTTCTGCTCCTAACAGGTTTCCTGCCCCACGAATTTCCAAATCTCGCATGGCAATTTTAAATCCGCTTCCTAAATCCGTAAATTCACGAATAGCATGAAGTCGTTTTTCAGCTACTTCCTTTAACATTTTATTCTTCTTATACATCAAAAAGGCATAAGCTGTCCTGTTGGAACGTCCAACCCTTCCCCTTAACTGGTAGAGCTGGGAAAGTCCCATCTGGTCTGCATCATGAATAATCATGGTATTGGCATTGGAAATATCAAGACCTGTCTCAATAATAGTGGTAGAAACCAACACGTCAATCTCTCCGTTAATAAAGCTGTACATAATTTTTTCCAACTGATGCTCCTGCATCTGTCCATGAGCAAAAGCCACATTGGCTTCCGGTACTAATTTCGCCACACGATTGGTAATCTCGTCAATATCATTAACACGGTTATAAACGTAGTAAACCTGTCCGCCCCTTGCCAGCTCCCTGCTGATTGCCTCACGCACCATTTCTTCATTATATTCCATAACGTAAGTCTGAATAGGCACTCTGTCCATAGGCGCTTCTTCCAGCACGCTCATATCACGAATACCAATAAGACTCATGTGCAGTGTTCTTGGAATAGGCGTAGCAGTTAAAGTAAGAACATCAATATTTTCTTTCAGCTTCTTGATTTTTTCCTTGTGAGTAACGCCAAAACGCTGTTCCTCATCAATAATCAGAAGTCCCAAATCCTTAAACTTCACATCATCAGAAAGAACTCTGTGTGTTCCGATAAGAATATCTACCAGACCTTTCTGCGTATCTGCAATGGTCTTTTTCTGCTGTGCCGGTGTACGGAAACGGCATAACAAATCTACTCTGACAGGAAAATCCTTCATTCGCTGTACAAAAGTATTATAATGCTGCTGCGCCAAAATTGTAGTTGGCACAAGATAAACCACCTGTTTTCCTTCCTGCGCCGCTTTAAATGCAATACGAATGGCAATTTCTGTCTTTCCGTAACCTACGTCACCGCAAATCAGACGGTCCATGATTTTCTTGCTTTCCATATCCTGCTTGGCAGCCTGAATTGCCATAAGCTGGTCATCAGTTTCCTCAAAAGGAAACATTTCTTCAAATTCTCTTTGCCAAACCGTATCCGGCTCATACTGAAAGCCCTGTGTTGCCTGCCTTGCAGCATACAGACGGACTAAATCCTTGGCGATATTTTTTACCGCTCCACGAACCTTTGTCTTTGTCTTCTTCCACTCCTGTCCTCCCAGCTTATTCAGCTTCGGCGCTCTGGCATCTGCTCCTGCATATTTCTGAAGCATATCAAGCTGGTTCGGAAGAATATAGAGGGTGCTTCCCCCTGCATACTCGATTTTAATATAATCTTTGGCAACTTTATCTACGGTAATCTTCTCAATTCCCTTGTAAACTCCCAGTCCGTGATTTTCATGGACAACGTAATCTCCGATACTAAGCTCGTTAAAGCTCTGTATTCGCTTGCCGCTGTATTCGGATTTTTTTCGTTTTTTCTTCTTTTCCTGACCGAAAATATCCGACTCTGTAATCAGTACGAATTTAATCAGAGGATATTCAAATCCCTTCTTAGCGTGACCGAAAGCCGTCATAATCTCTCCCGGTTCAATGACTCTGTCCATATCCTCTGTATAAAAGCTGTTCAGCTCCTCATTTCGCAAGTCCTCTGCAAGACGTGCTGCACGGGTGCGAGAGCCTGATAGCAGCAGCACACGATATCCTTCTTTTTTAAAGCGTTTTAAATCCTTCACCAGAAGTTCAAAGCTGTTGTTATATGGACTGACAGATTTAGCCGTAATATAATACTGCTCCGTAATATCCCAGTCGCCCTTATGCTGCTCAATGGTACAAAGAGAAACACAATTTTTTCTGTTTATCTTCTGCTGTGTCTGTCTGGCGCTGATTAACAAATCCGTCTGCCCTGCCAGCAGATAACCCTTTTCCAGCCTGTGCTCCATACTTTCCCGAAACTCTGTTTCCACAGCCTGTGCCTGCTCCAGCAAACGATTAGTTTCGTCCAACAGTATCAACGTATTTTCCGTATCAAAATAATCCGTAAAAGTGACTACATCTTTATAAAAATACCGCAAAAAATGCTCTGCCGCTGAAAAGTCATGAAATTCTGTCAGATTTTCCAATGCTTCTGTTACCGCCTGCTTTAATCTGCCTGCTTCCTCTGTTAAAAACGCATCTCGAAACTTCTGTACTGCCGCATCTCTGTCTTTCTGGATTTTTTTTATTCCCTTTTTTAAAACCTCATCACTTAACAGCATTTCTGCCGCAGGATAAATGGTGATTTCTTCCAGATTTTCAATGGAACGCTGACTTTCTGCATCAAAGCTTCGAATAGAGTCAATTTCATCACCCCAAAGCTCAATACGCACAGGATTGTCCTCTGTTAATGGGAAAATATCAATAATTCCCCCTCGAAAAGAAAACTGTCCCGGTGCTTCCGCCTGTGCGTTTTTCTCATATCCCATGCCTAAAAGCTGTTTTTTCAGATTATCCAAATCAAGGGGACTGTCATTTTGAAAATGCAGTACGTGCTTCTCTATGACTTCAAGGGGAAGAAGGTAATCCATACAGCCTCCCATGCTGGTAATAACTGTAACGCCCTTTTTCTCCAAAAGCGCAGCCAGAACCTTCATTCTCTCTTTTGTCAAAAGATTTCCGTGTACGTCTGCCTCAAAGAAAATCAAATCCTTAGCAGGATAAAGCATAACCTCACGATTATAAAGACGATAATCTTCATAAAGCTCTTTTGCTTTTAAATCATTTTCTGCAATAATCAGACAGTTGGATTGTTCCTTTCCTGTCTTTTTTTTCATCGCTTCAAAAAGCCCATACATGATATGGGCTTTCTGAGTTTCCACACAGCCTGATAGCTGCAAAATACCTTTGTTTTTTGGAAGCTTTTGTGTAATTTCTTCAAATTCTTTCAGATTTTCTAAAGGCTGCATGAATACCTGCATGATTTTACTCCTCTTTTTTCTTCTTTCCTGAACCGTTATAATGGTTCATTGCTGCATCAATTCCTTTTTCAATAATCATTTCCACCGCATCTGCCGCATCCTGAATAGCTGCATCTACCACTTCTCTCTCCTTGGAAGAAAAACGTCCCAAAACATAGTCAGCCAAATCCCATCCCTTTGGTTTTGCTCCTACGCCAACCTTTATACGGTAAAAATTCTGTGTGCCAAGCTGGGCAATAATATTTTTAATTCCATTATGCCCTCCGGCGCTTCCCTTTTTTCGAATACGAATTTGTCCCGGCTCTAAATCAATGTCATCATAAATCACAATCATTTCAGTTTCTGCATCCATTTTATAATAATCTATAAATTCTCTTACAGACTCTCCGCTTAAATTCATATAAGTCAAAGGCTTTTCCACAATTACCTTTTCTCCGCCAATCATTCCTTTTCCATATAAGGCTTTATGCGCAATTCCTGCCTGAGGAATTCCATGACGGTCTATCAGTTCATCCACAACATCAAAACCCATGTTGTGTCTTGTTTTTTCATATTGTTTACCCGGATTTCCAAGTCCCACTATTAATAACATATCCCTCTCCTTAGTTAAAATATACCAGTTCCTGCTTTAAAGGCTCTGTGGGCTCTAAAGAAATAGCTGTAAGCACCGGTCCTTCTTTGTGATAAGAAGAAACGTACTCATAATCCACCTCTGCCACAACTTTTACCCACTTACCTGTACGCAAATTTTTCGCCTCAGGACTTTTACAGATATAACCGATAAAGCTGGTGTCATCTGCACAGCAGGTCATTGCCATTCTTCCCGGAACAAAGACATTTTTCGGAAACTCTCTGGATTTTAATATCATTCCCGTAAAGGCAACCTTTTTTCCTTTATAAGTCTCCGGATGATCCATGGCATCAATAAACCAAATGCCGTAATCCTCGTCCATGATTTCAATTACATCTGCATTGACATCAAAAGGCATTTCCTCCGCAAAAATATCTTCGATTTCTCCTTCTTCATCCTCAAAGATAATCTCTGCTCCCTGATTTACTACTTTTACGCTTCTTCTGAAGGATGCCAGAGGCATATCCATAGAACAACGATTAAACAATACCATATCTGCATTTCTCACCATTTCCACAAACAGGGATTTCATATTGTTCATGTACACCTGAAAGGTGCTGGCATCTACGGTAACAATGTGCTGCACAATGCCCCAGTCCTTTGGAAGCTGCATTTCCTCAAATTTACTTCCCTGCCACATTCCGTTGTATTCTATAATCACTCGTTCCGGACTGTAAAAAGCATCATAAGCCACCAGTCTTTCCGGTGTTAATTCGTCTAAGCTGTTTAATACCTCTACGGAAGTTCTGCTCTTTTTCAGCATCTTTTCATCAAATTCCACTTCGCCTTCTTCGCAGAGAATTAAAAGGGTATTGCCCTCTATCTGAAAATAATCCTGAGCAATGGTAAAATCTAAAAACGTAGATTTTCCGCTTTCTAAAAATCCTGCCATAAAATAAATCGGCACTCTGATTTCGTCCATTTCTGTTTTCTCCCTTTTATTCGTAAAGTCTTAAATACCAAACAATTCTGACAGCTTGTCTTCCTGAATTTTAGAACCGATAACACAGATACGTCCTGTATAATCCGCAGAACCTTCTCTGATATCCGCTTCTCCCGGCACCATATCAAAGTAAATCCACTGTCCGTCTTTTCCTTCTACCATACCTTTTGCTCTTAAAATCATACCATAGCTTTCGTCATTGGAAAGTGTATCCAAAATATTCTTGATTTCATCTTGTGTATATGTTTTTACAGTTTCCTTACCCCAGCTTGTAAACACCTCGTCTGCATGGTGGTGGTGATGGTCATGGTCATGATGATGGTCATGTCCGCAGCCACATTCCTCGTGGTCGTGATGATGATGCTCGTGCTCATGGTGGTCATGTCCGCAACCACATTCTTCGTGGTCGTGATGATGATGTTCGTGCTCATGATGATGGTGTCCGCCACATACCGGGCAAGCTTCTTCTTCCATCAGTTCTTTTTCCAAAGAGCGGTTATTTTCCATAATATCCAAAATTTTCTCTCCCGCCAGTTTCTCTACCGGAGTGGTAATTACCGCTGCTTTTTTATTTAAAGAACGAATGATTTCCACTGCTGCCACAACCTTCTCTTCTGTGGCTTTTTCTGTATCTGTACGGCTTAAAATAATTGTTCCCGCATACTCAATCTGATTGCTGAAAAATTCACCGAAGTTTTTCATATACATTTTGCATTTTGTAACATCCACAATAGTTGTAAAGCTGTTTAATTTTATATCAACTGCGTCTTCTACCTTCTGAACAGCCTTGATTACATCTGAAAGCTTTCCTACTCCTGACGGCTCAATAATAATTCTGTCAGGATGATATTTTTCAATAACTTCTTTTAAAGCCTCGCCAAAATCCCCTACTAAAGAACAACAAATACAACCGGAATTCATTTCTCGAATTTCAATACCTGCTTCTTTTAAAAAGCCTCCGTCAATACCGATTTCACCGAATTCATTTTCAATGAGAACCACCTGTTCTCCTTTATATGCCTCTGTAAGAAGTTTTTTGATTAAAGTTGTTTTTCCTGCACCGAGAAATCCTGAAAAAATGTCAATTTTTGTCATTACACACATCTCCTCTTCCATAAACTCATATTTACATTTCAAAAGGGGACGAAAGTCCTTCTTCCGCCCCTGTCCCTGCTGGTAAGTATAACACATTTCTCATGAAAAGAGCAAATGTTTTAAACCATATTCCTATATCTGTCTGAAAAAATCTTCAAACAGTTCAATTCTGCAAATTCCCTTTACACTTCCAATCATTTTTACATTGAAATTTTCATCAATCTGTGTCCACAGCTTTCCTCCCGGCGTGTGTACCATAACGTCTGAGTCAATAAGTCCCAATCTGTATGCTGCCCCTGCTGCCGCACAACTGCAGGTTCCTGAAGACAAGGTATAACCTACACCCCGCTCATAAATTTCAATCTGAATATTGTTCTTATCCAACACTTTTACAATCTGGGTATTGATACGCTCCGGAAAATAGTCTGCCACCTCTGAATATTTTCCGATTGCGCAGACCTTTGCCCTTGAAATTTCATCGGTAATAATCACACAATGAGGATTTCCCACAGACACACAGGTACAGGCATATTCTTCCCCGCCAAAGTTAAAATACTCATGAAGCGCTTCTCTTTTGGGACCGGTAAGCCCTATTTTTTCACTGTCAAAGGAAGGCTGTCCCATTGTCATCTGTATTCGAGTGCCCTCTCTGTTCAGAAAACGCAGTTCCACCTCTCCTCCTTTTGTATAGAGGGAAAAGCTTTCGCTCTGTACTTCTTTTATCGTCTTTAAATAATGAGCAAAAATACGAATGGCATTTCCTCCCTGCTCCGCCTCCGAGCCGTCTGCATTGTAGACCTTCACGTACATTTTCCCATCTTTTTTATAAGGTCCTTCGACAATTCCATCTGCTCCGATACCATAATTACGATTGCAAAGCTTGACAATTTTCTCCTTGTCCAGCGTTTCCTGATTTTTATTGCAGTCATAAATAAGATAATCATTTCCCAAACTGTGATATTTATAAAATTCCATGCTCTGTTCCTTCTTCCGAAAAAAGTTCTTCTCTAAATATAATATGCTTGATATTATTAGTGTACCAAACACTTTTATGTTATAATATCCTTATAGTGTTAAAAACATTGCAAATAATGCTGTTTAAAAGGAGCGCCATGAATATTTATCAAAAAACAGGCTATTTAACCGAAAATTTCCGCTATTTTCACTTGCAGACAACATCCAGACAGGAATTCCATTACCATTACCACGAGTTTTATAAAATCCTTTTCTTTTTGAAGGGAGATGTTACCTATCACATTGAAGGCCGCACCTTCCATTTACTGCCGGGAGATATTATTTTAATTCCTGCGGAAGAAATTCACTGTCCGCAATTACAAAGCGATACCTGCTATGAAAGACAAATTTTATATCTTTCCTCCACATTTTTAAAAAGCTTTCAGAATAGTGACCTTTCTCTGTGCTTTACCAATGCCAGAAAACGGCAATCTTATGTTATGCGTATTCCTTCTTTTTATCAAAAACATATCTGGGATATTTTGCTGTGTCTGGAAGACGAAATAAAGGAGAATTCCCTTTATGCCGGAAAACTCTATCAGGAAACTCTGGTTTCTCAGCTTCTTATTTTGCTTAATCGGGCTGCTTTAAACCAGCAGAGTATTTATCCTGATAACACCTGCCAGAATGAAAAAATACTTTTCATTTTAGACTATATTAACAAGCACCTTTCCGATAATTTAACCATTGACAGCTTATCTGAACGCTTTTTCATCAGCCGTTATCACCTGATGCACTTGTTTAAAGCCTCCACCGGCTATACCGTAGGAAATTATATTACCATTAAACGGCTCTTTTTTGCCAAAGCGCTGATACAATCCGGAACGCCTGTAACAGAAGCCTGCTATTTAAGCGGTTTTCAGAATTATTCTACTTTTTCCAGAGCCTACAAAAAACATTTCCATACCAATGCGAAAAATCGTGAATTTTCAAATGGGCATAGCGGCAATTCTGTGGTAGAATAGAAGCACATAATGTTTACACAGAAAGAGAGGATTTCACATGTACAGTTTTCAGAATGATTACAGCGAAGGTATGCAGCCTGCTATTCTTCGTGCTTTAGAAACTATAAACTATCATCAAAATCATTCCTACGGGCAGGATATCCACTCCGATGCTGCCAGAGATTATATTCAGGAAGCATTAGAGGACTTTAGTGTTGATATTCATTTCATCGCAGGAGGAACTCTGACAAACCTGACTTTTATTTCTCATATTTTAAAACCTTTTGAGGCAGTAATCAGTGCAGAAACCGGTCATATCAACACCCACGAAACAGGCGCTATTGAAGCTACCGGACATAAGGTATGCCCAATCCTTACCAAAGATGGAAAACTGACTCCTGATTTAATCCGCCCTGTTCTTGATATGCACGAAAATGAACATTGGGTAGATCCTCGTCTTGTTTACGTTTCCAATCCTACGGAAGTGGGAACCGTTTATACAAAAGAAGAATTAGAAGCTTTATACGCATTCTGCAAGCGTCACGACCTGTACTTCTATATAGACGGCGCCCGTCTTGCCGCCGCACTGGCAGCAAAAGAGGAAACGCACCTTACTTTCCCTGATTTGCCAAAGCTGTGTGATGCTTTTTATATCGGCGGAACAAAAGTCGGCGCTATGTTTGGGGAAGCTTTAGTTCTTGTAAATGAAAACTTCAAAGAACGTTTCCGTTTCAACATGAAACAAAAAGGCGCTATTCTGGCAAAAGGCTGGTTTTTGGGTGTTCAATTTGAAGAATTATTTAAAAATAACCTTTATATTGAAGCCGGCGCTCACAGCATTGCCATGATGAAACCCATAAAAGAAGCCTTTGAAAAAGCCGGTATTCCGCTTTTATGCGAAGCGCCTACAAATCAGATTTTCCCTATTTTCCCCAATGCACTTGCAGAGGAAATCAACAAGAAATATCTGACTACCTTCCAGTGTAAGCCGGATGAAGACCATACTTGTCTTCGCTTTTGTACTTCATGGGCTACCAATGAAAATGCAGTAAAAGATTTTGTAGAAGATTTTGAAGAAATGTGTGGACGACTCTTATAAAAACATAAAAAAGAGAATGTGAAACTTACAAGTAAAGCTGCTATATTAAGTAATATTAAAATTTTCTGCTTAATATAACAGCTTTTTCTATTATCCTTTACAACTGAAAAATAATTCCTGCGACTGCCGCAGCAGCAATATATACCACGGGATGCTTTTTCCATTTACGAATAGCAAAATATAGCGCAACCGCTAAAATCCCACGCTCCACACATACCATTGTACTGCCACCAGTGAAAGTTTCAGTAGCCACTCCTACACCGGCTGCAATAATCAAACCTGTGGACGCCGGTCTTAAACCGTAAAATATCTTCTGTACCAGTTTAGAGTCTTTAAATTTCTCTAACACCCTGCTGATAATCAAAATTACAATAATGGACGGCAATACCAATCCCAATGTTGCAATCACTGCACCTAAAACGCCTTTTACAGAAAATCCTACATAGGTGGACATATTCACGCCCATAGCGCCCGGCGTAGACTCAGAAATTGCAATCATATTTCCGATATCTGCCGCAGTAAACCAACCGGTCTTTTCAGAAATTGCATATAAAAACGGGATAGTAGCCATACCTCCACCTACTGCAAAGAGTCCGGTTTTGGCAAATTCATAAAATAATCTCAAATAAATCATTTCTTTTCCCCCTGCATCTTCTGAATATTCTTAATAGAAATTCCGGCGGCTGCTGCCAGCACTACCAAGATAACCGGAGATAAAGAAGTGAACACGCTTAATAATGTAATCACAATACAAATTGCAACACACCACTTATCAATTACAGATTTCTTACCTAATTTGATAACCGCATCTAAAATCAATGCACATACGCAGGCACGAATTCCATTAAAAGCATGCGCTACATAAGAAATATGTGCAAAGTTCTGAAGAAATGCCGCAATAATTGTAATAATTACAAGAGACGGAAATACAAAACCAAAAGTTGCAGCAAAACCTCCGGGAACTCCTTTTCTCTTATATCCGATAAAAGTAGAAGTATTCACTGCAATAATACCGGGTGTACATTGCCCTATTGCGTAGTAGTCCATAACTTCTGCCTCGGTTGCCCACTGCCTCTTTTCAACAATTTCCCTTTGAATAATCGGGAGCATGGCATAACCGCCTCCAAAAGTCACAGCACCCATTTTTGCAAAAATCCAAAAAAGCTCTGCCAGTTCCTTCAAATTTCTTTCCTCCTAGCTTCAAAATTTAACACATATAAAATTAACACAATTTTTTTACCTTGTATAGCCTAAGAATAAAATGAATATCCCGACAAAGCTTTTCCATCCTTTATTTTAATTTCCAAATATCCTTATTGTATTGTTCAATAGTTCTGTCAGATGAGAAAAATCCTGCTTTTGCAATATTTACAAGTACCTTTTTATTCCACTCATCCTGATTTTCATAATCCTGATATACCTTTTCTTTGGTCTCAATATACTCTCTGGCATCAAGAAGCGTCATAAACCAATCTTTGCCTACCAGCTCTTTATGAAGCCTTTTCAGATTTTCTTCATCACCAATAGCAAGCAGCTCTTTTCCTACGATAAAATCTACCAATTTATGAATAAGTTTATCTTCTTCATAAATATCCTTTGGGCAGTATCCTTCTTCCTCGTACAAATCAATAACCTGCTGCGGTTTCTTTCCGAAAATGTAAATATTTTCATCTCCTACTAAATCTCGGATTTCTACATTTGCACCGTCCTCTGTACCCAGTGTCAATGCTCCATTAAGCATAAATTTCATATTTCCTGTGCCGGAAGCCTCCTTTGATGCCAGAGAAATCTGTTCTGAAATATCTGCTGCCGGAATAATTTTTTCCGCTTTAGAAACATTATAGTTCTCAATCATCAAAACTCTAAAGTACGGACGTACTTCCTCATCGTTTTCAATCAACTCCTGCAAACATAAAATTAAATGAATAATATCTTTTGCAATAACATAAGCCGGCGCTGCTTTTGCACCAAAAATCATGGTAATCGGTGTCTTTGGTTTATTTCCTGCTTTAATATCCAAATACTTATAAATAGCATATAAAGCATTCATCTGCTGACGTTTATACTCATGGAGTCTCTTGACCTGAACGTCCATAATGGAATTTTCATTAATTTCAATGTTCTGTGTTTCTTGAAGGAACTTCTTAAACTCCAGCTTCTTTTCCTTCTTAATCTCTGCCAGCTTTTCCAGAACTGCCTGATTATCTGCAAAATCCATAAGCTTTTCCAGTTCATTTGCGTCCCTTTTAAACTCGCTTCCGATTAATTTCTCGATATACGCACTTAACTGCCTGTTACAGTGCAGAAGCCAACGACGAAATGTAATTCCGTTTGTTTTATTATTGAATTTTTCGGGATAAATATCATAAAAATTTTTCAGTTCCTGATTTTTCAAAATGTCCGTATGCAGCGCAGCAACGCCGTTTACAGAAAATCCATAGTGAATATCTATATGGGCCATGTGTACTCTGTCTTCACTGTCAATAATATACACAGATTTGTCTTTATGTTTTCTGCGAACTCGCTTATCCAGTTCCTTTATAATCGGAATAAGCTGAGGAACCACTTCTTCTAAATATTCCATTGGCCATTTTTCAAGCGCCTCTGCCAAAATCGTATGATTCGTATACGCACAGGTTTTCGTTACCACTTTCACTGCTTCATCCATAGAAAATCCTTTTTTCATAAGAAGACGAATAAGCTCAGGGATAACCATAGATGGATGAGTATCGTTAATCTGAATAACTACATGCTCCGGCAATTTGTGCAAATCGTAACCTTTCTCCTCACATTCTTTTAAGATAAACTGCGCACCGCTGCTTACCATAAAATATTGCTGATAAATACGCAGTTTGCGTCCTGCTTCATCAGAGTCATCCGGATAAAGGAAAAGCGTAATGTTTTTCTTAATTTCTTCTTTATCAAAATCAATACTGTCTTCTTCCACCATATTGTCATCTACTGTCTCTGCATCAAACAAGTGTAAACGGCTGCATCCTGATTGATATCCCGGCACATCAATATCATATAAAACTGCATCCAAAGAAAAATCTTTAAAATCAACCTTGAAACGTTCCGATTGCTTTGTAAGCCAGCTTTCTTTGGTAATCCATGGGTTTTTCACTTCTTTCTGTTTTAATTTTTCAAACTTCTGCTGAAATAACCCGAAATGATAGTTTAAGCCAATTCCGTCTCCCGGAAGTCCCAATGTAGCAATGGAGTCTAAGAAGCAGGCAGCCAGTCTTCCCAAGCCTCCGTTTCCTAAAGAAGGCTCACATTCTAATTCCTCTATTTCACACAGCTCATATCCATGTTTTCTTAAAATCTGCTCTACTTCCTCATATAATCCTAAATTTATTAAGTTATTCGATAAAAGCTTTCCTATTAAAAACTCTGCCGAAATATAATACAGCTTTTTTTCACCTTCATTTCTCGGAAGTTTTTTGTTTGCTTCTTTTGTCAGCAGAAGCAATGCTTCGAAAATTTTCTCTTTACTGCAATTATCCAAATTTTTACCGAATTTCTCTTTTAATAATGTCTGCAATCTTTCTTCCACGTCATTTCTCCTCTATTTCCGCTTATTTCACGCTTTCATGGCAAGAACTGAAAGCTGTGGACTCTCTTTCTAAAAGTTCCCCTTCAAAAACTAATTGTCTGGGAACTTCTTTTCCTTTTATCATATCAAACAGTAACTCTGCTGTTGCTTTCGCAATTTTTTCCACAGGCTGGCGTATAGTAGTAATACTTGGTATATAAAATTCTCCTGCCTCCATACCGTCAAACCCTGCCACAGAACACTCATTGGGAACAGAAATTCCGGCTTCCTTTAAAGCTCTGCAAGCGCCAATGGCTAAGGTATCAGAAGTGGCATATAGAGCTGTAAAATCGGTCTTTTTTAAGAGTTCCTTTGTCAGCTTATACCCTGTCTGAAAAGAATATTTGTCTTTATTCATATCCATATAACCGATTAATTCTTCCTGAACAGGTATGTTTTTGTCCTTTAAAGCCTGTGCATATCCCATAAGACGAAGCTTTCCAATGCTTTCGTCTTCTTTGGGCGCTGTTAAAATTGCAATCCTTTCATGTCCTAATTGAAGAAGATATTCTGTCATTTTATAGCTCTCTTTAAAATCATCTACGGATACAGCGGCATACTGCTCGCAATCTTCTCCTGCTGTTCGAATAGTACTGAGCACGTAAGGTACTTCCAACTGCTCCATTTTTTCTTTGGGATGCGAAAAACTTCCTCCCAGAAAAATCAAGCCCTGAAGCTTCTTCTCCTTAGTAATATGCAAGGCAATATCCAGTTCGTCTTCCTGCTCCTCCACATGCTGTAAAATACAACTATAATTCTTCTTTTGACATTCTCTTTCCAAACCGCTTACAATATCACTGAAAAAAGTATTTCCAATTCCTTTTACCAATACAGCAATGGCTTTGGACTGTGTTCTTTTTAGATTTCTGGCACTGTTGTTCGGCACATAGTTAAATTCTTCAATAGTTTTCATAATCAGCTCTTTTGTCTTGGGATTGATATCCGGATGATTATTCATTGCTCTTGATACCGTACTTACCCCAACGCCGCATTTTTTTGCAATATCCTTAATCGTCATGTTTCCCATCTTTATGCCCTTCTCAGGAAAGTCTTCCGTAAAGTTTTGTCATATCGTACATTTTTTCTAATACATCTTCCTGTAACTGTCCCTGTTTTAATCTCCATTTCCAATTATATCCCAAAGTAGAAGGCTTATTAATTCTTGCCTCAGTTCCAAGCCCCAGATAATCCTGAACAGGAATAACCGCTAAGTCTGCTACCGATGCCATTGCAAGACGAATAAAATCCCACGGAATTTCTTCGGCAGTAGATTTTTTATTATTCATATATTTCTGAGCAAATACTCTGTCCTCCTGTGCCATTTCATCCAGCCAGCCCAAAACAGTGTCATTATCATGCGTTCCTGTATAAACGACACAATTCTTATTGTAATTATGAGGAAGATAATCACTTTCTTCTCTGGAGTCAAAAGCAAACTGCAGCACCTTCATTCCCGGATACCCGGTATCCTGCAAAAGTTTTAGCACACTATCCGTCAAATATCCTAAATCTTCTGCAATAATATTTACATCCCCAAGCGCCTGCTTTACTGCATGAAATAAATCAATGCCCGGTCCTTTCTGCCATGCGCCAAATTCGGCAGTTTCATTTCCGTAAGGAATTGCATAATATTCATCAAATCCTCTGAAATGATCTACACGTACCACATCATAAAGTTGAAAGCAATATTTCAAACGCTGTATCCACCATGCAAATCCTGTTGAGGCATGATATTCCCAATTATACAAAGGATTTCCCCAAAGCTGCCCCGTAGCTGAAAAAGCATCCGGCGGACATCCTGCAACTGCTATTGGCTCTGAATTTTCATCGAATTGAAAAAGCTCCGGATTTGCCCACGCATCTGCACTGTCAAAGGCAACATAAATAGGAATATCTCCAATAATAGAAATCCCTCTCTCATTAGCAAATGCTTTCAGCTTCTGCCACTGCTTTGTAAACTCATACTGCTGGAAACGAATAAACTGCACTTCATCTGCCAGTTCTTGCTTTTTCTGCCCTAACGCCTGTACATCTCTGCATTTTAAATTGTCTTCCCACTTATTCCAACTAATACCGCCAAGACTGTTCTTAATTGCCATATAAAGACTGTAATCTTCAAGCCAAAACGCATTTTCTTTTACAAAATCATAAAAATCCTCATCTGCTTTAAAACGTGCAAAAGCTTTTCTCAAAATTGGAAAACGCTGATAATATATTTTTTCATAATCAATATATGAAGGATTATCTCCAAAATCACACGCATCACATTCCTCTTTTGTTAAAAGACCATCCTCCATCAAGGCTTCCAAATCTATATAGTAAGGATTTCCGGCATAAGTAGAAAAAGATTGATATGGTGAGTCCCCATACCCCGTAGGACCTAAGGGCAAAATCTGCCAATATTTCTGTCCTCCTACTTTCAACTGTTCCACAAATTCATAAGCTTCCTTTGAAAAACTGCCAATTCCATAAGCTGAAGGCAGTGATGAAATCGGAAGCAATACCCCGCTTGCTCTCATTTTTTCTTTCTCCTTATATTTCTGTTCTTCTCATACGTTTCCGGTAACGATGTCGGTAACGTTTCCAATGCTTTATAAAAATACCTTATCACATTCTTCTCAAAAATGCAAGAAGAAGAAAATTTTATTACGATAATACGATAAACTATGGTATAATAAATAAAAAAGAGCTTTTAAGTAACGTTGAAAAAGTTTTGTAAAGCAAAGAGGTATCGCAATGAAAAAGACAACAAAAATTTTAATAACTGCCGCTCTTTCCCTAGCTGCCCTTTCTTCTATTATCTATACAGAAAAAAACACAAAACTTAATACTAGAAACGTTATAGATATTCGCAATAATGAAAATTCAAATGTAACCTTCAGCGAACCCATGAGCTTCTCAGAAATGGTAACACATTATGATGAAGCTCTCAAATTATTTCCGGAAAAAGACACGGACGACGCTGCATCTTCAAAATGTCACCGAATATTGAATATTCCTCTTGACGTAATGGCTACTTATAAGCCGCAACTGGAATTGTATTGTGAAACCAGTGAGTCTGGGCATTATTGGGGATTATCCAATATATATCTGGTAAATATGGAAAAAAATTACGATGGTTCTTCCAAACAGTTTTGCGGTGATGTGGATATGTGGTTTAGAAATGGATATGAGCTTGAATACATCGTCAATGGAGATTTTTACACCACCGGTACAACGGCTATGTCTGATAATACGGATTTAGATTTTTCAGAAGACAATTATGCGCATCTTTCATTTATTACGTCTTCTTCTATTATGCCGGTTCACTATCAATATTTCTATGGTCATGATACACTGGCTTTTCAAAACTGATAAATTAAAAATCCATATTGATAGAACATATTATAAAAAGGAATACCTTATATGAAGAAATTTACAGCATTTATGTTAATTGAAATATTAATTTTCACTCTAATAGGATGTAAAACCACTGCATCGCAATCTGCGAACAATAATATATCTTCAAATATTGATGCTGCAAGTATTTATTCTTTTCCTGAACCAACAATACAAATTAAAGTAACACATTTTCTCCATAACACTGAAACCGAATTTACGATTGGACCTGATATCTATGATCCAAAAGATACTTCTGTAACCCCTATTATAGTATGGTTTTATGGATTGGAACTAAAACTTTGTGAAAAACCAGATACAACCGTTGAAAGTGAATACTATGATTTCATTGTAGATGGAAAATCCGGTTTTAGATATGAAATCCAAAATGAACAAGTATTTATTATTATCCACAAGAAATGGTATGAAGTAAAAAATCCATCAACTCCTCCTATCGAATAGGAGGAGTTAACAAAAAGGAGGAAGATATGACAAAAAGAATTTCTTTATCAGCTTTATGCAATCATAAAATTTTTATCCATTTTGTCCGCATAGTAGCATGGATGACTTTTTTTATAATCTCTTATATAGGACTTTCTAATGAAAACTTATGGTATCACTGTCCTCTTTTAAGCTTGGCTTTTTGTCTTTCCATGCCACTTACACATTTCAAAATGAATTATGATAATACTCCCTTTCCCAAATGGTTTATTCGTTTTTTGTTGGAATGGGCTATTTTCTTCTTATGTATTTTCATAATCTATGAAATATCCATTTACTTTCCATTTAAGCTATAATCTTATTCCGGAAACATATAACTTTTATGTTTCCAGAAATTTTAAAATTCCTCTTTTCAACAACTCTGAACACGGTACTGCCGAAAGCAGAAAGAAAAATATAAGGATAAAATCTATTACAGAAAGCAATTCTATTGGCATCGAAAACTGAGATACAATGATAGAATACAAAAACCAATAAACTTTATCATACACAAACAAACTGATAAAGAAGAGTAACACATGTATCTTTCTTTTATTAACAGAAATAAATTCTTTTACTTTAAATCCCCTCCTTGAACTCTGTACAAATATTATGTCAGAGAAAAGAATGATTTCCTATTTCTGTCTCTATGTTTTGTTACATATATGGCTTTATCCTAAACACTGTCTGCTCTCCGATTTTTTTACTCTCCAGCTCAAATAAATTCTCTTTCGTCGCAAATAAATTTTTAGGATTTCTTCCTATAATTAAATACTGATTTCTATCATCTAAAGAAATATACTTTCTTATATCATCATCTAATAAAATGTCTGCATTATCAATAACAATCAGTTTCCCTTTGGTACGGACAATTATCTCTTTTATATTTTTCTGATAATCATAATTATCCATACACAAAATTTTAGGATTGAGCGCCATGCACTCTCTGATAAATGAGAAGGTTGCTGTCTTTCCTATTCCGGAGTCCCCCATTAAAATCGTTATGTTGTTTGTAAATGTAAAGTCTACTACAAACGAGGTGTGCACTGTTGAAAAATGCTTCATCACAATCGGTTTACTTTTCATTTTCCCACCACTCCTTTAACTCCTCATAATCTTCAATCACTTTACATTCGCTTGTCTGAACCTTTACATGTTCCATATTAAAAGGAATTATTGCATAATCACTATACACATATCCTTGCTCAAAACTATACAATATTTCTAAGGCATTATTTCCACATTCTTTTAAGCAAAACACCTTGTCCGGAAAATACAACACATTCAATACTGTTTTACACCCTGTGGAAAGTTGATCTGTATTCAATGTAATATCTTCAAATCGTGAGCGAATTTTATATTTACTAAGAAGCTCCGAGCAATCTATCATTTTAATATACTTTGCTGCCCTCTCATCTAATTTAGCTGCCGTGTTTTGATTAAAAAATATGTCATTCAGTTCTATATATTCTTTATCCTGAGGTATATCCTTCTTGTTCTTAAAAATCGTTATCATGCCACTACCTCCAATCCAACTTTAGGAAACTGTGTTTTCAATGAACTTCCTGCATAAATCCGTTTCATTTTCTCAAGCACAGATAGTTTGCTATTGTCTAGTCCACAGATGTCATCTTCCTGTCGCTTCTCCCATTCGCAACAAGACCTTATCCAACATTCTCCAAGAACCCCTTTTGACACTTCAAACCCGGTATTTCTCGTCAAATCAAACAGAAGCCTTGCTGTTAATTGCTCAATATTATGTTCTTCAATATTTTTATCATATTTCACGATTTCTTGAATTTCCTTATAATCAAGATTATCATTCTGTAAAGCTTGCACAAGTTTATGTCTTGCCTCAATCATTCCAGCTCTTTTTTCCAAAAATTCATCTTCCGAAGCATAAATCCACTCAATTAGTTCTTTAAATTCTAAAAGAATATACTCAAAACAAATTATATCCAACAGAAAAACATTTTTCTTCTCATCTGCATATTTTTTTAAATATTTCTGTTCCATCACAATCTGCAAATTATCAAAAGAATTATCAAAAACAATAATGTACTTATTCTCTGCATCCTGTAATGCTTTAACTGCCTTCACTAATTCACTATTGTTCTTTTTGCTTTCAACGATTACATGCGGACAAAGTTGTTCCATAAAACTTGTCCAAAATGTATAACTTGCTTTTCCTTTTCTGTCTTCTATCCATAAATACGTTTTAGCCATGACTATCTCACCTGCTTTCTGCACTCTATTTTAACTGATTTCCACCTATAACACAAGGAAATGAGCAAAAAGAAAAAGCCGCATTTCTGCGACCTTTCTTAATCATTCTATGCAAGTTATTTAAAAAATCCTGCTATAAAATCCCCATCAATCTCTCTCATTTCTTCTGTTTACAATAGTCAACAGTCTTAAAAGCTGCGTCAGTGACACAGCAAGGGCTGCCACATAAGTAAGCGCCGCCGCGGTCAGTACCTTTCTGGAACCTGCAATTTCCGCATCTGTTAAAATATTACAACTTTCAATAGCACGAAGCGCCCGTCTGCTGGCATCAAATTCTGTAGGCAATGTCAAAAGCTGAAACAGTGTTGACAATCCAAAACAGGCCACTCCTAAATAAGCAAGATTTCCCATTGCTGAACCTGTTCCCGCAAACAAGAGTCCTATTAAAATCAGGGGCATGGCAAGTTTAGAGCCCAGGTTGGTAATGGGTATAATGGCATTTCTAAGCTTAATAGGTACATACCCCTGTGCATGTTGAATAGCATGGCCTGCCTCATGTGCTGCTACTCCGATTGCAGCTGTAGATGTCTGTGAATACACCCCATCAGACAGCCGGATAACATTGCTCCTTGGATCATAATGGTCTGTGAGATTTCCTGCTACTCTTTCAATCCTTACATTATACAAGCCATGTGCATCCAATACGGCTCTGGCTGCATCTCTCCCTGTCATATTCCGCATGGAATACTGTGAGGAATACCTTCTGAAAGTACTGTTCACTTTGGAACTTGCCCACATGGCAAAAAGCACTGCGGGTAAAACATACATAATATATGTGTAATCAATATACATTTTTCCATCTCCTATAAAGTCAATACTAACAGTATATTCCTCACACCTATTCTTATACAAGAAACAAAGAATAAATTAATTCTAAAGTTTTTATTCTTTTTCAATTCCTGCTGTTTCAATAATGAATTTTACTTTTCCATTCATATCCTGACTTGCGCCGTCAAATGCTGTATAGGATTTATCTGCATCTTCCACTGCTTTCAAACGGTCTAAAACAGTTTGCAAATCTCCGTTTAAGGCATCACTTAATTTCTGAATACCTTCTTTATCAAATTCTGCCATTCCATCTGCTAATTTTACTGAGCCGTCCTGAATCTGTGTTACACCGGATTTTAGTTCTTTTCCTCCTGATGCAAGCTTAGAAGTTCCGTCTTTTAAGGAAGAAGCTCCTGATGCAAGCTGTGAAATACCATTACTTAATACACCTGCTCCCTGACTTAAAGTATTACCGCCTTTTAAAAGTTCCTGACTGCCTGATGCAAGCTGTGCTGCTCCTGCATTTAACTGTTCATTATTCTGATTTAATTCCTGTGAACCGCTCTGAAGCTGTGCTGTTCCCTCTGACAGACTGGCTGCTCCGTTCGTAAGCTGTTCGATACCTGCACTTAACTGTGTTGCTCCCTCTGACAGTGCTTCCAGTCCTCCCTGCATTTTCTGAGAACCTGTTGCAACTTGAGAAGCCCCTGTATTTAAAGCACTATTTTGTTTACATAATTCTCCACTTCCTGCTTTTAATGCAGCAACTGCTTCTTTCAAAGTAGATGCCATTGTGGAAAATCCGCCTAAAGGTTTTACAGCTTCTCCAAAGGTTGTGACACCTTTTGTCAATTCCTCTGCTCCTGCTGCCGCCGTCTGAGCCCCTGTCTTTAACTGTCCAATCTGCTCCTGCACTGCTCCCAAATCCGTACCTGCAATCTCCTGCTGTACTGCTGCCATCTGTGCCTGAATCTTCTTCAACTGTCCCACTGCTTCCGTGTTTCCTGTATTTGCAGGAACTTCAATATTTGCAGAAGTCTGAACACCTACGGAAATATTACCCAGATTTGCCAGAACTGCCTGTTGCTGCTCCTCTGTCAGCCCTGCAGCTGAAAGAGCTGCTGCTACATTAGAACGCTGCTGTGCGTTTGCCTGTGCATTAACTGCCGCATTTTCTTTGGCAATGGCTGCTTTTGCCTGTTCTGTAGCTGCTGCTGAACCGGTATCGCTTAAACTGCCAATATAATTTTCAATAATTCCTGCGGCACTGCCTGCGCCCTGAGATACGCCGCCGGCTGCCTGTGCCAGAGCGCCTACACTGGCTTCCATATTTCCTGCGGCCGCCTCAGCCTGTTTCGCACCTTCCTGTAACTGTCCTGCTCCGGTAATTAAAGCTTTTGAACCTTCTGTAATTCCTTTTATAGCTTCCGGAAGCTGTTCTGTCTGTCCCAGTGCTCCCTGTAACTGGTTATTCAACTGTTCCAGACCTTTATCCAATTTATCCACACCTACTGTATATGCACTAACACCATCTTTTAATGCCTGTGCACCATCTTTCAAATCTTTACTTCCTGTACTTAAATTTCCAATTCCCTGAACCAGTGCTTCTTTCTTCTCATTCAGAGTATCAATGCCACCTTTTAAAGTAGATGCTCCTTCTGCTGTTTTAGCAATACCTTCTCCTAATTTCGCAGAGCCTGCTGTATAAGAACCTACACCTGTCTGTAACTGAGATGCGCCATTTTCCAGAGCTTCCATACCCTGTGTCAGACGAGAAATTCCGCTTAATAACTCACCTTTACTGCTGTTCATCTTATCAATACCGTTTTTTAACTGTCCGGCACCGTTATCAGCGCTATTTAATCCATTTACAAAAGTATCTGCAGAAGAATTCAATTTTGAAATACCGTCTTGTAATTCTTTGCTTCCTTTCACTAATGCTGTAGAAGACTCTGTAAGCTTATTCATATTTTCTTTTAATTCATCTGCACTGTCTATCTCTCCCAGATTTAATTCATCTAAAAGTCCGGTAGTAGCTACCGTTGCGGTCATAGACAATTCAAAATCTTTCACATCTGCTGTAATTTCTACAAAATCAGGAATTTCTAAGTCCTTTAATTCCTCTGTTTCAGAAAGCTGCAAACTGTCAGAAAGTCCCGGGAAACCAACTCCCACTACAATATTGTTATTTCCATCAGACAACACCTTACCATTTTCAATTTCAATATTAGAAAATACATCCGTAGGTAAAATCATAGCTGTCATCATCATAAAAGGTGTATAAATATTTTCTTCCTTGCCGTTTACCTCTGCTGTCTGTTGTTGTTTATTTTCATAATTAATACGAATTTTTACTTTTCCGCTTTTTCCTGCAAGTTCAGATGGCTGAATTTCTTTTCCATCTAAATAATAAGTAATATTTACACCTACCGGAAGTTCCTTGGTTGTTTCTCCCTGATAGTAAATATCTTTTCCATCAGCATCCCATGTAAGACTGCTGTCACTGCCCTGTTTAAATTCTTCGTCACCTTTTACGTTTTGAATATTACTCAGTTCACTTTTATCATTAAGTTGAGTCTCTCCATCTGTATTTTTTAACCAGTTACTTACAATCACATTTTCAGATTTTCCGTTTTCATCTGCATTTACATATACAGTCTGCTCTTTTTCCGGCACTGCTGCCAGCACAGAAGTTGTGGGGAGCATCACAGACATCATTACTGCCATTCCTGTCAGCATAGCTTGCACATTTTTTTTCTTCATATCAAAAAACCTCCTATTTCTGTTTTCTCAATCTAAAGTTTTTACTTGTTTTACATATAATTCCATCGAAAATCCAGTACATTGCCGGCAGGAATAAAAGAACGGATACCATACTGATTAATGCACCTCTTGCCATAAGCAGACACAGAGAGCTGATCATATCAATCTGGGAATAAAGTCCAACTCCAAAAGTAGCTGCGAAGAAACTGAATGCAGATACCATAACCGGTCTGATACTGCTTCCCAGTGCAATACTAATGGATGTTTTTTTATCATGTCCGAAACATCGTTCCTGCTCATATCTGCTGGTCATCAAAATAGCATAATCAACCGTTGCTCCTAACTGAATTGTCCCAATTACAATCGATGCTATAAAAGGCAACTCTGTTCCTGTCAGGTACGGAATACCCATGTTAATAAAAATTGCACCTTCAATTACCAAAACCAAAATAATCGGCAATGAAATAGACTTAAATACAAACAAAATAATCAAAAATACTGCCAAAATTGAAACTGCACTTACAACCTTAAAGTCATGGTCTGTAATCTCAATTAAATCCTTAGTACATGGTGCTTCACCTACCAGCATTCCTGCCGGGTCATACTTTTTCAGAATTTTATTTAATTCATCAATCTGCTTATTTACTTCATCTGATGCTGTCTGATACTGATTTGTAATTAACATCAATTCGTAATTATCACTTTTCAAAATTTCTTTTATATCATCAGGGATCATACTTTCAGGGAAAGATGGACCGATAATAGTTTCCAGTCCCAGTACTTCTTTTACACCTTTTACCTTTTCCATTTCTTCAATCATTTTATAGGTGTCTTTTTCTGAAATTTTATTATCCAGCAAAACCATGTGAGCTGCACCCATGTCATAGTCTTTCTGAAGCTTTTCGTTTGCCTGAATGGACTCTAATTCTCTTGGTAAGCTGGCATCCAGATTGTAATACACCTTAGTATTTGCCTGAAAATATGCAAATGGAATAAATAATGCTACGCATAAAAATGCAAACGCTTTATGATGTTTTACTAAAAATTCCGGTATCTTCGGAAAATCAGGTATCAACTGACGGTGTTTTGTCTTTTCCAGTGCTTTATCAAAAATCATAATCATGGACGGCAATACTGTTACACAACAAATCACACCGAAAATAACACCTTTTGCCATAACAACCCCTAAATCCATACCCAATGTAAAACTCATGAAACACAGGGCTATAAATCCTGCGATAGTAGTAATCGAACTTCCGACTACGGATTTGATAGTTGCCGCAATGGCTTGTGCCATGGCCTCCTTATGGTTATTGCCAAATCGTTCTCTTTGTTCCTGATAACTGTGCCATAGAAAAATGGAATAGTCCATAGTAACACCCAGCTGCAGCACTGCACTTAATGCCTTAGTAATATAGGAAATCTCACCTTGAAATACGTTGGTTCCCATGTTATACGCAATGGCAATTCCAATACTTGCCAGGAATAAAAACGGGATTAAATAAGACTCCATGGTAAGCGCCAGGACAATACAGGACAATACAACAGCAATCAATACATAAACTGCAACCTCTGACTCAGCTAAATTTTTCGTATCCGTAACAATCGCTGACATACCACTGACAAAACACTGTTTTCCTGCCAGTTTTCGAATATCTCCAATGGCATCCATGGTTTCGTCCGCAGATGTTGTCGTATCAAAAATGATAAACATCATGGTAGAGTCATCTGCAAACAAGACCTTTTTAATCTTCTCTGGAAGCATTTCTACAGGAATACTGATATCTGACAAACTGTCATACCAGACAACTTTTGAAACATGGTCTACTTTTTCGATTTTCTTCTTTAACGCGGCTACATCTTTGTTTTCCATGCCTTCGCATACAAACATGGAATATGCACCTGTGCCAAATTCATCTACCAGAATGTTCTGTCCCTTCATGGTTTCAATATCATCCGGTAAATAGTAAAGCACATCATAGTTGACTCTCGTATTCAGATAACCGATTGCTGATGGAATTAACAGCAGAAGGCTTAAAATAAAAATCGGAATACGAAACTTTACAATTTTTCTTCCCAGCTTTAGCATGATCGTTCCTCCCTTTGTGACTATTGGTCATTTATTGTTATACTCCAAAAATGACTAATAGTCAACATCTCTTTTATACTATTTATGACTAAAAGTCATTTTATTTTTTATGCAAAATGTGGAAATTTTATTACAAGTGTTTTTTCATTTGACTTTTATAGCATTTCATTTCTATAATTGAGCAAGAACTTTAAGCTTTTTCAAAAAGAGGGTTGGAGAAATGAGTAAAATTGATAACAATAAGCAACAAAAAAGGGACTCCCTTTTAGAGTCCGCTTTTTCTTTATTTATTAACAATGGTTTTAACAAAACTTCTATTTCTGATATTGTAAATCAGGCCGGCGTTGCCAAGGGTACTTTTTATCTCTATTTTAAGGACAAGTACGATATTCGCAATCATTTAATCAGCCATAAAGCCAGTCAGGTCTTTCAGATTGCTTATAATGAGCTGTTGAAACACGAAAGTATCACAGATTTTGAAGAACAGGTACTTTTTATTATTGACAATATTTTAGACCAGCTGGCGGCAAATCATAATCTTGTAAAATTATTGTCCAAGCATTTAAGCTGGGGATTTTTTAAGAATTCTCTGTTTTTTGCCCCGGGTAAGGATATACCTCCTATTTATACCATCTATGAAAATTTACTGGAAAAATCTACTCATACCTATCGTACACCGGAAGTTATGATGTATATGATTTTAGAACTGGTAAGCGGCATCAGCTATAATACTATTATTTTTAATCAGCCTGTTTCATTAGAGGAAATCAAAAATCCCCTCTATGAGTCCATAAAGGGGATCTTCAAACAATTTAGAATTTAACGTTTCTTAACTATGTACAAAACACTGGTGAGTGCTACTGCTGCGATTGCGACAGCAACCCAGCCAAGTCCCATGGAATACAGCGGCAGAGCATGACACCAGTCACTTAAAAATCCCAACGGAACTTTCAGGTCATCTAATACATAAATTACACTGATGCATCCTACTGCTGTAATTGTGCCTGGATAGATGTACGGATTATTCTTCATCCATCTCTCACAAATTCCCAAAACAATTAACATAATAGAAATCGGATAAATGGCATTTAAAATTGGAATAGATATTCCTAAAATCGTATTTAATCCCTGATTGCATACAAGGAAGGAAAAACCGGAAATCAAAAATACCCATTGTGTATAGGAAATCTTCTTTGTAAGTGTAGAAAAATACTGGGAAATAGAAGTAATCAATCCTACACAGGTTGTCAAACATGCCAGAGTAAAAATCGCTGCCAGAAGCACTGCTCCCGGACCTCCAAATAACTGTTCTACAATGCAGCGCAGTGTCCAGGCACCATTTTCCTGAATAGGAAATACACCAGAACTTCCCATTCCCATGTAAGAAAGCATTAAATACACAAGTGATAAAATAGTTCCTGCAAAAATACCTGCACGAACAGTATAACTCATAACGCTCTTTTTGCTCTCAATTCCAAGGCTTGTAATTGTGGTGGCAACTACTAACCCAAAGTTTAATGCGGCAATGGTATCCATCGTCTGATAACCTTCCAAAAAACCTTTTGCCAGAGGATTACCGGCATAAGCTTCCTGTGCTGCTGCTATATTTACTTCCCCGCGGAATACATAATTTATAAACACAAAAACTAAAAGCAATAATAAGGTTGGTGTTAAAAATTTTCCAATTCGCTCTACCAATTTATTCGGTGTCATGGCAAGCCACCCTGCCAGAATAAAAAACACAAAGGAGAAACCAACCATACATATCGTAACGGAAGCTTCTTTTGGAAGATAAGGGGCCACCGCCATCTCAAAAGGTACAGAAGCTGCACGTGGAATTCCAAGTCCCGGTCCTATGGACAGATAAATCAAAATAGTAAAAATCATGGAAAATCTGGCTCCTACTTTCTGAGAAAGCTTATCCAAACCATCAAAACGCGCAACAACAATAACGCCCAATACAGGCAGCGCTACTGCAGTAATCAAAAATCCCAGAACAGCAAGAGGCATCTTCTCTCCTGCATTCTGTCCCAAAAAAGGTGGGAAAATCAGATTTCCTGCACCAAAAAACAGAGAAAACAACATAAAACTTACCAGTAACATCTTTTTCTTTCCTAGCTTCATTACAAATCCTCCTTAGTATTTAAAAACTGAAACATTTTTTATTTTATAGGACGCAATTTCCGCGCGCGAGCGGTTCACAAAGTGATAATTTCATTTCCGCGAGCTGCGCATCCTTGCGGAGCATTTTTTTATTTCATAGGACGCAATTTCCTATGAAATAAAAAAAGCTGCCCTCTCAAAAGGACAACTCTCGTCGTGGTACCACCTTAATTCCCTGCAAATATGCAGGCTCATGCACACATCAATTTAATGCGTATCACCTATAACGTGGCTCTACTCCGGCGTACCTACTTGTTTCAGCTTACTTCTCCGGGATGATTTCACCTTTTGGCTTCCTTGACAGCTTCCACCAGCCGCTGCCTCTCTGTAAATTCCACCAAGGGCTACTTATTCCCATCAACGAATTTTACTCTTTTTCTTAAAATCTATAATAAGCACTTCTTTTACGTTCGTCAAGTATTTTGACAAAATATTTCTCCTGCTTTTTAAAGATGAAAAATAGAATTCCTCTGCTTTTTTGAAATTTTGCCTGAAATGGCGTTGAAATGTTTCTATCTGGGGTTGTCACATTAAGCAGAAATACGGAATACTTCTACACTCTCGATATCGCTTAATGCAACAATCTCATTTTGCAATTCGATATGATTTAGATATTACATTTTAGAAATGAATTCATCCAATGATTGTACTTTCAATGCTGTCTCCATCCAACTTCTAATGACTTCTATATCCTGCTGTTGATGTAATGATTTCAGAAGATTTTCCGGCAGTTCTCCAAATCTGTTTAATGCCATCTGGAGCATTTCTCGTGCTCCTTCTAATTCTCCGGCTTTTCTCCCTTCTCTGCGTTCATCTTGCATCAATAATTCCAAAAGCATAAATCTCTCCTCCATTTCTCTGCTCCCCTTGATATGGGTGACTGATTTCTGCACTTGTCTTACATAATCATCCTGAAAGTCCGTCTGACTTTCTTTTAAGTCTGCATGCACAAATTTCAGAAAAGAAACCAATTCTTCCGGCACATCTTCTGCATTTTCTCCACAGGTGTTTAGAAACATAATACAACGTCCATCTTTTAAAGACGCTTTTTGTGTTTCCTCACAGCTTTTCCGAAAAGTATACCGATATTTTCCTTCACCAAAAGGGTCAAAATCACAGAGAAAAATCACATAGCTGTCGGGAAGTTCTGCATATTCACACCCTTTTGCCAAAAGCTCCATATCCATCTGGCTTTGGTAATAACGGCTTCTGCGTCCCAAAGCAGGCTGCTTTAGTACCTGCATCTCTATATTATAACGGGTATTCTTTTCATCCTTTGCATAAACGTCTAATCGCACACCTTTATACTCCGGATGATAGACAATATTTTTCTCTGTGCTGATTTCCACATGGTCTACTTTAATAGAAAGCGCACGCTCCAAGAAACCTTTGCAGTTTTCCTCCTCTGACATCACTGCCGCAAACATAAAGTTATTTTTGATTGTAAGATTTTTCAATAATGTATTCATACTTTTCCTCCACTTTGCAGAGGAATTCTATAACATCCATTATAACAGATGGCGAAGAAATTTATCAATAACCCAATTTACGAAATCACTTTTCCATCCTCAATATGCACAATCACATCTGCCTGCCTTGCAATTTCCAAATCGTGAGTCACCACAATTAAGGTCTGCCCGAACTGCTCTGAACACTGCTGCAACAAATCCAGCGTATCTTCCCCTGTCTTTTTGTCCAAATTTCCCGTAGGTTCATCTGCAAAAATAATCTGCGGTCTCGCCAACAGACAGCGGGCAATGGCTGCTCTTTGCTGTTCTCCGCCTGAAAGCTCACAGGGATATTTTTTCAATTTATCCTCAAGTCTTAAAAGCCCTGTCACTTCCTCTAAAAACTGCTTATCCACCTTTCTCTGGTCTAACCGCAAAGGCATACAGATATTGTTTAATACATTAAACTCATCCAGCAAATTAAACTGCTGAAACACAAAACCCATATATCTTCTGCGAAATACAGCCATTTTTTCATCCGAATATTGATAGAGATTTTCTCCGTTTATAAATACTTCACCCTTTGTTGGGCGGTCAAGTCCGCTTAACGTGTGCAAAAGTGTAGATTTTCCTGAACCACTTTTCCCTATGATGGCATAAAATAAACCCTTTTCTACTTCCAAACTGACACCTCGAAGCGCCGGCACATCACCGGAAGATGTCTTATATGTTTTATAAATATTTTTTGCAGATAAAATAGTTCCCATAAAAAATTCCCCCTTTTCCTTATTGTTTTAACTTTTCCATCAATGTTGTTTTTGTCAAAATTCGATTGCACCAATAGAACAGGATTAAGAAAAAAATCAAAATCGCAACTATGAATAAAATAAATACTTCAAGACTGACTCCGCACATTTCTAAATAATAATAGGTGCTCTGTATTCCCTCTTTCAACGTATAATTATCTCCAAAATTTTCTATGACATATCTCACTTTCAGCCATTCTCTGATTACAAAATAGACGCCGTAAAAGAAAAATGCTAAGAATAGAGAAGAAACACCTGTAAGCGCTCCCTTTTTCAAAATTTCAATGTACATTTGTTTGTTTGACATACCGATTGCCTGCAAAATTCCATACTTTCTACATTCGTATCTGGCTGCAAGTGTAATCAAATTCCATAAAAGTAAGAACAGCGTAAGTCCAATACATCCTCCGCAGACACAGATAAGAAGCAAATTCTGCAAATGTGAAAGAACCTGTGCAGACACTTCTTCTCGATTATTATCCAAGGTTGTACCATAAGCTTTTGCAGTCTGAGCAACCAGATAATCTGTTGAAAGATATTTTGCATTTACAGATGTATAAATCTCTGCACTACTGTCGCCGTATATATCGCCTCCTGTATAATGACTGCTGACCTCCGCATTTTTACTTTCATCAAGCACCTTCTGCATGAAATTATCTGACACTAAAATATTATAATGAGCCCCGTAGCTTCCGATATATCCTTTCCCTGCCCCTTCCCGAAGTTTCCGCTTCATAGGCTGTACGGCAAGCTTCAAAGAATGTTCTGACGCAAGACTTGGATTTTGAAAATCCTCTGAATTTCTGTCATAGAACCTCAGATTTATGGTATCTTCTTTGTCTAAACCGGTATCTTCATACACCGTACCGTCAAAAGTAATTTTTCCGTCATCTTCTGTAACAAAAGTAACCAATGCTGTTTTTCCTTCTTCAAAAGCTTTCTCATCAAATCCGGAAATGGCTGTATCAAAATAATCCTTCCAGTACTCCTTTTGAATACCAATTACACGAACGCCAATTCCCTGCGGAAAACATATATATTCCATTGTGCCGTCTGCATTCTGCTGTTCCATAAAAATAGGCTGATTTTTGTTCTTATTTTCTTTACAAGCTGATGCTAAAGGCACTTTTTCCATATTGTCAAAGCTCAACTCTCCTACCATTTCCCCATGGGGCAAAACTTTGGTTATTCCCGGCAGTTCTTCCAACACTTTTACTTCTTCTTCACTGATTGTTTTTTCTGCCGCATCTATCCTGTAAGAGCTTTCCTTTTCTGCCCATCTCTTTTCAAAAAACTCCGGTATACTCTCCATCATTACAAATAACATCACTGTGGAAAACATTCCTGCCAGCAAATTAAGAGAAGCTTTTTTTATACCTCTGTAACGCTTTCCCATTTTTCCGGACATGGTAATTTTTCCCGTTAACGACTGCTTCATAGCTAAATAAAGCACCAGCAAACGACAGAAAAAGATAGCTCCAAGCCACAAAAGCGTTACAATCAAAAATCCGAAAATTGGAATAGAAATTCGAAGATCCGTAAAACTTACATTTATAAATACCTTAAAAATCCCCCACAAACCTACGCTTCCAATTATCGTTCCTAAACAGATGCAGGGTACAACCATACATATTGTTTCATAAAATAAAAGTCCAATCAGTTGCTTTTTTGTGCCTCCGATACTGCGAAACAAGGCAATGGAACGAAGCTGCTCCTGCATCTGTACGAAATAAACGCAAGCAACTGCCAATACCGTAGTAAGCAAAATCAATACCAGATAGAGGTAATAGTCTGCTTTCTCTGACAAAGAATTATATGCAAATGTGTTACCCACAATCTTTAAATTTTCATTCTCTTTCTTTCCCAATGCGCTCCGAATACTGCCTGTTAAAGTCTCCTGTTCTTCTTCAGAAGTTACAAAATAATGATAAGCAGGAAATGGCTGCAATTTTTCCCCGTCCTCTTTTACAATAAAGGCGGCAGGAAGATTGATATTTTCCTCACAGTTCCATAAATGAGAATATTGTTTCAATACACCGCAAAGAGTAAACTCGACCTCCACCCATGTTTCCACATCTTTCTGGAAATTAATTACAATTTGTTGATTAAGCTCATAATCATAACCTAGCGCACTTAGCAGACTGGCTTCCATAGCGATTTCTCCTGATTTTTCAGGAAAATGTCCTTCCAAAAGCTCCAGATTTCCCATCTCGATGAGAGCATCATCCGGTGTTCCGATGGTGTCTGAACCTCCGATATTACCGTAAGATAACAGTGTTCCAACTTGTTTGGAAAGAGGATTTTCTTTTAAAATTTCTTTTTCCTTCTCAGTCCCATGATAAACTGCAGTTTTCCATGAGCCATAAGTGTCCAGCCTATATTGGGCATTTGTTTCATTCAAACTGTCTGTAATCCCCAGAGTAATTACCGTAAACGCAAAGGAACAAAGAAGAATAATTCCAAGCAGAAAACTATTCCTCTTTGTTCCTTTTATCCGTTGTATCGCCAAAAAAAACAACTCATTTTTCATATTCCCACGCCCCTCTCTGCTACTTTCTATATAGATTATAACAAGAAAAGCTTACAGTTTTCTCTCATTTTCCCTTACGATTTTGTAAGGTTCTGTACCATAAAGCATTGGAAGACTTACAAGAAAACAAGCGCCTTTCCCCTGAATATTCTTCACGGAAATACTTCCATGATGGGATTTTATAATATCCTGTGCCATATTAAGTCCTATACCATATCCTGCTTTTCTTGAGCTTCCACGGCAAAAACGCTGAAAAAGAACCGGCATTTCTTCCGGTGAAATTCCGCCTCCTTCATCACATATAAAAGCTCTGATATGTCCTTCTCTTTCTTCTAAATATATCTCAACCACTGTCCCTTTTTTCGTATGTTCTGCGGCATTCTTTAAAAGATTTTCAAAAGCCTGTATAAGCCAGAAACGGTCTCCCAAGTATTCCTTTGAAAGCTCTCCATAAACTCGAAAACTTACCTTTCTCTTGCCTGCAAGCGTTTCCATTCGCTCAACACAGGAGCATATCAGTCCCTTTAAATCCAGCTTCTCATAGTCCATCAGTACCTTACCGGCAGCCAACTGACTGGATTTTAAAACCCTTTCAATTTCTTCAGTAAGACGGGTGACACACTTTTGCCCCTCCTTTAAAGCCTCTTTTTCTTCCTCTGTTTGCGCATGAAAATCAGCCAAGTCAAGACGTATCTGTAAAGCTGTAACCGATGTTTTCATCTGATGTGCCATATTTTCGATAAAACTGTTTGTATAGATTTCCTTTTGCTTTTTCTGATATCTTTCATGAAGAAGCTGTTCCTCCAGCTCCCGAACCTGATTGAGCAGATTAAAGCAAACACCTTCCTCCAGAGACTTCTTATTCACCTGCTCCGGATAAAGAAGAAAATGGCTGATATCTGCTTCTGCCTGCCTGATATTGTCTTCCATTTTTCTGCTTTTTCTAAAGAAAAAAATCGCAGCAATGGTACTAATACACGCTATAATAAAACAAACTACTGTCAACATGATTTCTGACACCTCTTTACCGGCACTGCCCAGCGATAGCCTACTCCACGTATGGTCGTAATGTAAGGAGCTTCCTCAAAAGTTCCCAGCTTATCCCGTAAACGGCTGACATTTACATTCAATGTATTTTCCTCCACAAACTGAAAATCATTATCCCACACATGGTAAAGCAAGTCCTTTCTGGTAATGGTATTCGGCCAGCTTTTCAATAACAACACGGCAATCTTCAATTCCACGGAAGTAAGGGGAAGCGCTTCTTTTCCTTTTATCATCTGGTGTGTAAAATGATTATAATACAACTCTCCGCTTTGATAATATTCCCCCTTATTTAAGGAAGAACGGCGAAGAATTGCCTGCATACGCACCAGCAATTCCTGCATACGGAAAGGCTTTGTAACATAGTCATCTCCCCCAACCTGAAATCCCCGTATAAGCTCTAATTCGCTGCTGCAGCCTGTGAGAAAAAGAATAGGAACATCCGAAAACTCTCTGATTTTTTTACATAAATCATATCCACTATCCTCACCGAGACAAACGTCCAAAATTACAAGAGCAATATTTTCTCTGTTTAAAATCTCTATGGTATCTGCACTGTTATCTGATACAGACACTTGATAACCATAGCTTTTCAAAATATCTGACAAACCGTTTGCAACATTTTCATCGTCTTCTGTAATCAAAATATGAAACTTCATTTTAGACCTCTGTAAATCAAAATTCTTGTAAGCATTATATCAAAAAAGCTTTGCGTTTTTCAACCTGCGCTTCGGTAAATATAACATTAAAAATACTGCTAAAAATGCTGCTGCGCTAATCCAAAACGCCTCAAATCCTCCTATTCCGAAAATTTTCATGCTTTCGATTTGCTGCTGTAAAATTTGAGAAAAACTGCGCACTTCCTGAAATTCCTGCTGCAAATACCTCTGCTGTTTCCACACATTTCCAAAAATCCAGACTCCATATACACCCCAACCGCAAAAAACAGAAAAAACTGCTGTTTTCAAAGAATTTCTTCTTAGTCTATTTTGAAGCTGTCTTTTTGACATTCCCAGTGCTTTTAAAACTCCTATTTTACGTTTCTGATTTTCATAATCAAAAGCCAGAATATTACAAACTGTAAGAAGTAAAATCAATATAATGCACACTCCTCCAAAAAACAGCAAGAAAAATTCACGTTCTGCTTCCTGTACAGACGCCGTTATCATTTCACGCTCATTGCGTAAATTCATTTCATACTGCTCACATAAATCTGCCACAATAAAATCCGTAGATAAATATCCTGCACTTTCTGATGTATAAATATCTAAAGAATTATAACCTAATTCCGTACCGGTTTTATTAAATCCCAGCTCGTAACCCTCTTTTGCATTTTCCAAGGTTTCCTTTAGGCTCTCATAAGAACATAACACCATATACGGTTTTCCTGTAAATAACAACGGATCATAAGCTGACTTCTCCCTATTTACTTTTATAACAGCTCCTACTTTTGCTGTCATATTTCCGACTATTGATACATCACTCGCCTTTCTTTCTATTCTTTCCCCTACTGGAAAACCATAAAAATTCAGCTCAATCTCATCACCTGCTTTTATTCCTGCTTCTGTATAAGACTTCCCTCCATACACAAGATTACCATCTACATCTGTGGAAAATATAATAATAACTTGTTTCCCTTGACGAAAAGCTTCTTTGTTTACTTGTTCTGCGTGCGGTAAAGTTTCCATTCGTTCCTCTGGTATCCCATAGATAGATACCCCTAATCCGTTTGGATAATCAATAATTTTTTTATTTCCTGCGCCATCTATCATATTTAGTAATACCGGCTGTGTATCTTCAGAATTTTCTCTAACTGCCTGAAAAAAATCATTTTCTTCCATATCTTCAAAACGCAATTCGCAATTCTCTACCAACTGTGCATCTATCTTACTGACTCCCGGTATCGCTTTTATATTAGAAAGTTCTTCCTTTGGAATACAGGCAAATGGATTTTCCAGCGCATTGATACTATAAGAACGTGACTTTTCGTTTATTTCCCTTTTATAAAATATTGGAAAGGCTTCCATACAAACAAAAATCACAATGCCTGCCATAGCCACCGATAATCCTGCCAATAACACACCTTTCATCCTGTTTACCTTCTGCTTTTTTACCTGCTGGATTTCAAATCTTCCTGTAAGAGGCTGTTTTAATGCCATTTGTAATACCAAAATCCTCATACCTGCAAGAGCGATAATCCACAAAGTAAAAAATAACACAAGAGAAACAACCGGTATATCTAAAACAAAGACTGCATTTTTCTGTCTCAATAAGACTTTTACCAAACACCATGTTCCCAATGCCCCTGTAATGCTCCCCAATACTGCTGCCGGAAATCCAAGCAGAGCTGTCTCGAAAAAAATCAAAATTCGTAATTGCTTCTTTGTAATTCCAATGCTTCGAAAGAGAGCAATCTGATATACTTGCCTGCGCACCTGCAACATATAAAGACACACAATCGCAGCAAGTGACACTATAAAAATTGCCCAATGAAACAGTTGCTTTTTCTCCATCTGCTGTACATCAGGGTATGCGTATGTGTTTATAAGAACTTCCTGTTGAATTTCTGCGTCTTCCTGTTTCAATCCCTCATTAATCTCACAAATTTTAGAAGTATCATGGTTCTTCATTGTGAAAAAGCAGTTCTTTTCAGGCGGTAATGGCACCATTTCCTCCTGCTGGATTTTTGCCTCCAAAAAAAGCTCCTGTGCGCCCTTTTCTGTGAGAATTGCACTGTTTAAGGTCGCTTTTCTCCCTGCTTCCCAAAGGTTTGTATATTCTTTCAAAACCCCGCAAAGAGTATAAGTTTTTGTCACTTGAATAGAAGGAAAAGCATCTTCCTCCTGCGTCTGTTCATCTAAATATTGAGCAGGTACAGAAATCGTCAAATCTATCTTTTGTCCCAGCTCATAATCATAGCCCAGAACACTAAGAACATCTGCTTCTACTGCAACTTCATCACCGGATTTTGGAAGTCTTCCGCTATTTAACTCTAGTCTTCCCAGTTTCCAAAGGTGTTCATCCACTGTTCCTATTCCACTGTTTCCCGCAATTTTTCCATAGCATTGCGCCATTCCGCTTTCTTGGATAAAAGGTGTCTGCCTAAAAAAATCAAGCTCCCTCTCGTTTGCATTTAAAACTGCACCTTCCCATATACCATAAGTATCATATCTGCATTCCTCATTTGTTTTATCCATACTTTCTGTAAGAGAAAGAGAAATCATGGCACAGGTAAAACTCAGAAACAATACAAAGAAAATCAAAAAACTGCTTCTTTTTCTCCCCCTTATTTCATCAAGAGCCATAGAAAATAAATAGTCATTTTTCAAAAAAACACCCCCTCTATTGAATATTGAAGCTTTTATATTTCTTTCAATTATACCGCTTATAGCTTACAACTGCATCTCAATATTCTTACAATAATGTAATAATAGAATTCCTCTGCTTTTTTTGAAATTTTGCCTGAAATGGCATTGAAATGTTTTCATCCGAGGTTGTCGTATTAAGTAAAAATGCACTTAATACAACAGCCTCATTTTTCAGTTAGATATGATTTAGATACTACATTTTAGAAATGAAATCGTCTAAGGACTCTGCTCTCAAAGCTATCTCCATCCAGTTTTTAATTACTTCTATGTCTTCCTGTTCATATAATGTTTCCAAAAGGCTGTCAGGTAATTGTCCGAATTTGGACAAAACCATCTGAAGCATCTCTATTGCAGCTTTTAATCCTTCTTTTCTACCTTCCTTACGCCCTTCTCTGCGTTCATCTTGCATCAATAATTCCAAAAGCATAAATCTCTCCTCCATTTCTCTGCTCCCCTTGATATGGGTGACTGATTTCTGCACTTGTCTTACATAATCATCCTGAAAGTCCGTCTGACTTTCTTTTAAGTCTGCATGCACAAATTTCAGAAAAGAAACCAATTCTTCCGGCACATCTTCTGCATTTTCTCCACAGGTGTTTAGAAACATAATACAACGTCCATCTTTTAAAGACGCTTTTTGTGTTTCCTCACAGCTTTTCCGAAAAGTATACCGATATTTTCCTTCACCAAAAGGGTCAAAATCACAGAGAAAAATCACATAGCTGTCGGGAAGTTCTGCATATTCACACCCTTTTGCCAAAAGCTCCATATCCATCTGGCTTTGGTAATAACGGCTTCTGCGTCCCAATGCAGGCTGCTTTAGTACCTGCATCTCTATATTATAGCGGGTATTCTTTTCATCTTTCGCATAAACGTCTAATCGCACACCTTTATACTCCGGATGGTAGACGATATTTTTCTCTGTGCTGATTTCCACATGGTCTATTTTAATAGAAAGCGCACGTTCTAAAAAGCCTTTGCAGTTCTCCTCCTCTGACATCACTGCTGCAAACATAAAATTATTTTTGATTGTAAGATTTTTCAATAATGTGTTCATACTTTTTCCTCCACTTTGCAGAGGAATTCTATAACATCCATTATAACAGATGGCGAAGAAATTTATCAATGAAAAAAGATTACGCAACAGCGCAATTTCCGCGCGCGAGTGGTTCACAAAGTGATAATTTCATTTCCGCGAGCTGCGCATCTACACATCAAAACGATTATATTTTTCATAGCAATCCAGACAAAACAGTTTGCCTCCCTGTAAACGAAGCATAGGCTCTGCTGTAATCTCCCCACAGCAGCTGCATGGCTCTGATTTAAAAATTCTGGCTGCTTCCGGCAGTTCAATTACAGTCTCTTTTACATCAAATAACTCTGCCGGTTCATGGCTCTGGAAATAAGCAAAAGAGTCTGCTCTACTCATACCTTCCGGTGTTGGTTTTAATACTAAACGCACAGATTTCCCATTTTTTCTATTATAAAAAGAGAATGCCTGTTTCCCTCTTATGTGGAATAAAAGGTTTCCTTTTCCCACGCTGCATCCCAAAATCACCTGAATGGCATCAATCCCGCAGGCATCGTTTTCCGCAATACAAACCAGCTCCTCATCTCCGGAAAGACAGCCTTTTTCGTCTGCTTCCAATCCTAATAATTCAATGGCATATAACGCAGCCTGAAATCCAATGGTAAGCCCACCGCACTCATGTCCATGAAAAGCAACACATTTCTTCCATAATTCATCTCTCATTTTCTTCACCTTTACACACACCAGCTCATTGTCACAATGGTGGTATTTGTCCTTTCTGTAATTCTTCCGTTCTCGCTTATATCTGACAAATATGCCTGCATTTTGCCTCTCTGTTCCCACGTGACTTCTCCCTGCAAATTTGCCCTGTCAATACACCATGCCAGCATATCTTCCACACTTTGACTGATTTCCCATACCTCATCACGATAAGAAATATAGGGAAAATACCCTTTCAGCCATAAATAAGAGAATATCATGGCAACGGAGGTATCTGTTTCCTTTTTATTTTTTTCTATTCCTGCTGCCTGAAATGCCCCATCAAGCACCCTATCACTTCTCCTCGAGGGCTTTACCAAAAAGCACTTGTTTCTGGAACAATTACACATTTTTTCCAATGTATAATAATCTGCAACAGCAGGTGTCATGTGAGCAAACACTAGGTCAAAATTTTTCAAAAATCCCATTTTTTCAATATCAAGACTTGCCCAATCAGCATGAAAAAATGATACATTTTCCAAATGCTCTTTCTCTGCCAGCTCCTTTGCCGCCATAATCATTTCTGATGATACATCCGTGCCTGTCACCTGTGCTCCTGACTTTGCCAACGCCAGACTAAAGCGCCCTGCACCGCATCCGATATCCAGAATACAGGTGTGTTCATCTATCTGCATTTCTTCATAAACTTGTTTCAAAAAAGGATTTTCTTCCGGTGTTGGAATGGTTTTTTCCTTATACTGTCCTGCCTTTTTATCCCAAAGCTTTGCCTGTAATTCACCCTGTCTGTTATCCTTTTTACTCCACTCTTTTTCCAGCTGTTCTAAGTTCATTTTATCACTCTTTTCTTTATATATCTGTCACCTGCGAGTCTACCAATACCATCTTCTGTCCGCCCACAGATACCACCTCACCATGAATATGATAAACATCCCAGATAGCTTTTCGATTAAGGACCTCCTCATCCCCGCTGGCATACACCTGCCCGTCCTGCATCAGCAAAAATCTGTCACAAAAGCGAAGAGCTAAGTTTAAATCATGGATGACAACAATCGCAGAGATTTTTGTTTCACGACAAATATCCCGTACAATCTGCAACACCTGATACTGATTTTGAAGGTCAAGACTGCTGGTAGGCTCATCTAAAAGAAGCAGTTTGGGTTCTTGTGCCAAAGCTCTTGCCAGCATAACTTTTTGACGTTCTCCCCCACTTAACTGGTTTAAAAAGCGTCCTCTCATATCCGATACTTTTAATTTATCCATTGCTTCATGAACCATTTCATGGTCTTTTTCCGTAACGCCCCACTTCATATAAGGCTTTCTTCCCAGCATTACCATGTCATGAACTGTCATTTTTACATTGGGTACACTCTGAGCTACAAAGGCAATCCTCTTTGCCATTTCTCTTGCTGACAACTTTAAAATTGCCTCATCATTTAACATAATACTGCCCTGTCTAGGCGTTAAAATCTGATTAAAACATTTCAGCATAGTACTTTTTCCGGCCCCATTGTTACCTAAGATTGCCATAAATTGCCCTTCTCCTAAGGTAAAACTGATATTTTTTAATACTTCCGGTCCTCCCGGATAACCATATTGAAGATTTTCCACCTTTAGCATGAACGGCTGCCTCCTTTAAACAGTAAGTACAAGAACAACGGAGCTCCAAGGAAGGAGGTAATCGCTCCAATCGGAAGAATAATCGGACTTATAAGCGTTCTCGCTGCCAAGTCACCCAGAAGGAGCAAAACAGCTCCGGCCAGCATAGAGCCAGGGATGAGATATACATGATTATTTCCCACTACCATTCGTACAATGTGTGGTGCCACAAGACCGATAAAGCTGATTAAACCAATATAAGAAACAATGGTAGATGCCGTAAAACAACATAAAATCATGTTAATAATAATTAATCTTCTTACATGAATTCCAAGACTGGTTGCCGTTTCATTTCCACTTAACAATGCATTAAAGTCCCATCGATGAAGAATAAAGTAAATTCCTGCAAGAAAAACAACTACCGTCATAAAACTAATCTCTTTCCAATCGGTACTTCCTAAATCTCCGAAAGTCCAAAATACCAGTGCATTTAATTCCACTTCATCTGCAAAATATTGAAGAAGGGTAGTAGCTCCGGTAAACATAGAACTGATTGCCACACCGGCGAGTACCACAGACTCTGCTGAAATCTGACAGAAACGGGACAGCCCAAAGATTACAATAGCAACTGCCATACTTCCTATAAAAGCGCAAATAGGAATAATAAAATTTCCATTTGCAGCGCTTCCTGCTCCCAAAACAATGATTGCAAAAGCAGCTCCAAATCCCGCTCCCTGAGATACTCCAAGGGTACTTGATGAAGCAAGAGGATTGTTTAAAATTGCCTGCAAAATACAGCCTGTCACTCCAAGTCCTGCCCCGGAAATTGCAGCTGTACATATACGAGGCAGTCTTACATTTTGCACTACTACATTAATTTTATTATCAGATGCCTGTCCAAATATTCCCAATATTAATTCCTTTAAAGGTGTATCGTAAGAACCTGCCCACATGGAAAATAAAACTGTTAGAACTAGTACAGTCGCTAAAATAATTAAAAAGAAAACACTTTTTCGCTGGTTTTTCCGGTATGCGGTATCATTGCTGTTATTCTCCAATTTGGACCTGTCTGAACTCATATCCATTCTCCTTTAATACATCATAAAACTTTTGTCCCAACAACTTTTCAAAGATTTCGTCTGCCTTTTCTGCCGGATTAATATCTGCAAATTTTTCAGGATACAATACGGAACCTGCATAATAGGTATCAGCCAGAGCCATATCCAGGTTTGAAGCACTGGAACGGAAAGAAATCTGAGAATACACTTTTCCTTCCTGTACTGCCTTTAACTGATTATAATAATCAGGATTTTCTGCATAATGTTGTTTAATCAATTCCATACCATTAAAATCAACAAAAATCACATCCGGATTCCATGCCAGAACCTGCTCTAAATCGATGTTAAAAGCTCCTGTCTGGTCTGTTTCATTTGCCAGATTTTTTGCATAAATTGCAGAAAACGGCGCATAATTTGCCTCTGTTCCTTCAAATCCGTGTGCCCCCTTAAAGCTTACTCCGCCGACATAAACACTCTGCTTTTCTTCCTCAGGAATATCCTTTGTTCTGCTGTCCAAATCCTTTTTTGTTTCCTCTAAATAAGCAATAAGCTCCTCTGCTCTATCCTCTTTCTGGTAAACTTCTCCCATAATTCGGAAGGTTTCATACACATTTTCCTCCATCATCTGGTCACTTCCGGGAATAACGACAACAGGAATTCCTGTCTTTTCCTGAACATCATCCGCATCACAATTTCCCAGTGCAGACATCATAATTACATCAGGATCTACTGTAATAATTTCTTCAATGTAGTGCTCCCCATTATTTCCTACTACAGGCAAATCCTTGAATTTATCAAAATTCACATAGTTATATGGTCTGGAAATACTCTGTTTCTGCTCATAATCTTCCACTCCTACAACCAAATCCTGCGCCTGCATATAGCAGGTATAGCGAAGACTTGTGACGTTCAGACATACAATACTGTCTACTTCAGCAGGAATTTCCACTTCTCTGTCCATGCTGTCCACAATGGTTCTCTTTCCATCTTTTTCTTCCGTGTTCTGTGCTTCTTTCTTAGTATCAGTATCTTTATTTTCTGTTTTTGCGCCATTACTTCCACACGCTGCCATTCCTGCTGTCATACATGCTGCGAGAAGCAGTGCCAAAAACCTTGTTCGTCTCTTCATAATTTATATATCCTCCTCTTTATGTTAAGTCAAACTATGCCTGATGAACTATTCTGTACTTTATTCTGGCATTTTGATATTATTTTATCACATTCTATAACTTACACAAGCCTCCCAGGGGGATAATCATTTTATAAAAAGCAGAAAAAAATGTTGCATGGAACGAAGCTTAGTTTCTACATTCCATGCAACAGCTCTATTATTTTACAATTTTCACTTTGAAAAATCCTGTGTAATAGCCATCTGGCTTCAAGCTCACCAGATTATCCTGTTTCTCTAAATCTTCTATAATGTCCTTTCTGGATGGAAGGGAGCTCCACGGCTCAATACATACATAAGGTGCATCTGTACGAGGTCTGTGCCAAATTCCCAAATATCCTAAATTATTAGTCTCCATCTCAATTCTTGCATTACCCTTCTCCGATGCAAGCGTCATTTTAGAAGGAACATCCTTTAAAATAATGGCATCGTCATCAAACATATCATGGTGCAGATGTAATCTTTGCTTATCATCTAAAGTAAAGGCCTCATCCTTACCTGTAACAAAGCAGTCCTCTGACATTCCCACACGCTTCATATCTGTCCCATTTGCAAACTCAATAAAGTAATCATCAAAGGATAATTCTTTCTCTATAGGCACCTGAAATCCCGGATGACCTCCAATACCAAAATACATGACTTTTTTATCCTTGTTAGACACGCTGTAAGATACTTTTAATTCGTTTTTCAAAAGCTCATACTTTACTTTCAGTTCAAAATGATAAGGATATTGTTTATAAGTTTCTTCACTATCTGTCAATGAGAACACCATTTTTGTCTGTGTTTTTTCTTTTAATTTCAACACAGTTCTCTTTAAAAAACCATGTGTAGTCATATCGTAGGTTTTACCCTTTAAAATATATTTTCCCTGTGTCAGACGGGCAATATAAGGGAACAGGTTAGGGGCACATTCTTTCCAGTATTTTTCATCCCCCTGCCACAAATATTCTTTACCTTCTGCATCTTTTATAGAGCGCATCTGTGCACCTAAATCCTCTACGGAAACTTCTATTTTATCATTTTTAATTGTGTAAATCATTTGCTTATTCCTCTGCTACATCTTCATTCATGCCAATCCTTGGCTTTGTATTTAAAATCCGCATAAATTCTTCACCTGTAATGGTTTCGTTTTCATACAGGTATTTTGCCAACTCGTGAAGCTTGGCAATATTATCTTCCAGAATTTTATATGCCTTATCATGCTGTTTCTTTACCAGCTCCACAACTTTCTTATCAATCAAAGTCTGTGTTTCAAAAGAACATGCCAAAGAGCTGTCTCCTCCCAGATACTGATTTGACATACTTTCCATAGCAACCATATCGAATTCTTCACTCATACCAAAACGGCTGATCATTCCTCTTGCAATTTTCGTTGCCTGTTCAATATCATTAGATGCTCCTGTTGTTACAGAATGGAAAATTAATTCTTCTGCTGCCCTTCCTCCTGTAAAGGTAGCAATCTTATTCTCCAGTTCTTCCTTCGACATAAGGAAATGTTCTCCTTCGTCTACCTGCATGGTATAACCCAGCGCACCGGAAGTTCTTGGAATAATTGTAATTTTATGCACTGGTGCAGAATTTGTCTGAAGTGCTGCCACAAGAGCATGTCCTACCTCATGATAAGACACAATAAGTTTTTCCTTTTCGGAAAGAACCCTGCTCTTCTTCTGGTAACCTGCAATAACAACTTCTATACTTTCTTCCATATCTGCCTGTGTTGCAAATTTTCTTCTGTCACGGACTGCTCTAAGAGCTGCTTCATTTACAATATTTGCCAGCTCTGCACCGGATGCACCGGATGCTGCTTTTGCAATCTCATGGAAATTCACATTATCTGCAATTTTAATTTTTCGGGCATGAACTTTTAAGATTTCTTCACGACCTTTCAAATCCGGCAATTCTACCGGAATTCGTCTGTCAAAACGTCCCGGACGAAGAAGCGCTGCATCAAGAGAGTCCGGTCTATTTGTGGCAGCCAGAATAACAACACCCTTAGAACCATCAAATCCGTCCATCTCCGTAAGCAGCTGGTTTAACGTCTGCTCACGTTCATCATTACCACCTATTGCGCTTCCGTCACGTTTCTTTCCAATCGTATCAATTTCATCAATAAATACAATACATGGTGCTTTTTCGTTGGCTTGTTTAAATAAATCTCTGACCTTTGCCGCACCCATACCTACAAACATCTCTACAAACTCAGAACCTGAAATTGAAAAGAAAGGTACACTCGCCTCACCGGCAACAGCTTTTGCCAGTAATGTTTTACCAGTACCCGGAGGGCCTACCAATAACGCACCTTTGGGCATAGATGCACCAATTTCTTTGTATTTTTCAGGATTATGCAGATAATCCACGATTTCTGTAAGCAATTCTTTCGCTTCATCTTCACCTGCTACATCTGAAAATTTAATTCCTGTAGATGAATTTACATAAATTTTAGCATTACTTTTACCAAAAGTCATTGCCCCGGCTCCGGCTCCGCCACCCATGTTTTTCATCATCTTACGCATAAGCCAACTTCCTAAAAACCACATAAGTACAAAAGGAAGTACCCATGTGAGCAAAAGACTCACAAGAGGGTTCATTTTCGTGGGAATTTCCTCAGAAAAGACAACATCTGCTTTGTGCAGTCTATCTACTTCCTGTAAATCAGAAATACGACCTGTCTTATACACTTGCTCTTTATTATCTTTTCCTTTTTCCACATAGTAAATCACATCCGGTTCCAAAGTAACCTCTGAAATCTTGCCGGCTTCCAAGTCATCCAAAAATTCATTATAATCAGCTTCCTTAATGCTTCTTTCCGCAATATAAGGAACTACAAATGTATTCAGCAATACTAAGACCAAAAGTATTATTCCATAATAAAATAACACCGGTTTCTTAGGAGGCTGTGGTTTTTTCTTTTCTTCAATATCCATTTCATTATCCTCCATTTTTACATTGTTTCCAATGCTTCAGGTTTTGCCCTGTTATATAGACTATACTGCTTCACGTATTATTATGCAATGAAGAAAAGATAGTAATTCTATTAAAAAACAATAAAACTCTACTTGTCATCTCCTGTTAATCGAAGCACAGACTCCATTTCCTCAAGGTCCATATCCAGAAATGCAGCCAACTCCTCCACACTGTACTTCACATCCTCATCTTCGGTAAGCTCTTTTACCTTTTTTTCCAAATCTCTGACCTTTTCTACCAGAATATTGTCTTCTTTTTTCTGCTGAGCCTGTTCCTCAATAAATAATTTCATGGTACTTTCAATTTCCCTGACAATCCATTCAGACGGAGCTTCCTGCTCTGAAAGACGCTCCAAAGCTGTCAAAAGTCCCATATTTCCTTCCTGAAGTAAATCTCCGAAAAATATATCTTCACGGTTTAATTTCTTTGCAGCTTTTACAATCTCATCTTGATATGCACGGATTAATTTTTCTGTACATTCCTGATTTCCTGCTAAAAATGCACGAAGCAGTTCCTCTTTTAATAATTCTTCCTCTGTTTCAAAGCCCAAAAGATACTCTTCTAAAAATTCTTTTTCTTCTGAAGTAAGAGGAATTTCTGCTGCTGCCTCTTGCACTACTTCTTCCTGTACCGAAGCTTCCGGTGATTTCTCTGCTCCATCTACATGAATACCTTGTATTTCCAAGAAATCATAGACCTTCTGTAATTTATCCTGAGTAATGTCATCTCCTTCGAAAAATTTTTCTACTAAAGCTGCCTTTACCTTTTTTCCATTGTTTAAAGCAAGTGTCTGTACTTCCTTTAATTTATTTTGAAATTCAATAATATCCATTTTACATTCTCCTGTCTTTCTCTTATATTTGAAGTTTAACACAAAGCAGACACTTACACCATAGCTTTTCCATCAGCTTTCAAATAATGGTGTAGAATAATAGCGGTCTCCGCTGTCCGGAAGCAATGCCACAATCGTTTTTCCTTTATTTTCCTCACGTTTTGCCTGTTCAATAGCTGCATACAAAGCTGCGCCGGAGGATATACCCACTAAAATTCCCTCTTTGTGAGCAAAAAGTTTTGCTGTTTCAAAAGACTTTTCTGCTGTAATCGGCATAATTTCATCATAAATCTGTGTATTTAAAACAGCAGGTACAAATCCGGCGCCAATTCCCTGAATTTTATGAGGTCCCGCTGTACCCTTTGACAGTACAGGAGAGTCTGACGGCTCTACTGCAACAATCTTCACAGACTTCTTCTTTTCTTTCAAATATCCGCCGATACCTGTAATTGTTCCTCCTGTTCCTACCCCTGCAACAAAAATATCCACATTTCCATCGGTATCCTCCCAGATTTCCGGACCGGTAGATACCATATGCGCTGCCGGATTTGCCGGATTATCAAACTGTCCTGCAAGAAAGCTGCCTGAAATCTGCTCTGCAAGCTCCTTCGCTTTCTCAATCGCTCCGGTCATACCCTTCGCCCCTTCTGTAAGAACAATCTCTGCCCCGTAGGCCTTCAGAATATTTCTTCGCTCCACACTCATAGTCTCAGGCATAGTCAAAATTAACTTGTAGCCTTTCGACGCTGCAATAGAAGCCAAACCAATTCCTGTATTTCCTGAAGTCGGTTCAATAATCGTTGCGCCCGGTTTCAATTTTCCTTCCTGCTCTGCTGTTAAAATCATATTTTTTGCAATTCGGTCTTTTACACTTCCTGCCGGGTTTAAGTATTCCAATTTTACAAGGAGTCTGGCTTTTAAATCCAGCATTTTTTCTATATTTGTAGCTTCCATCAATGGTGTTTTTCCGATAAGCTCCTGTACGTTTCTATATATTTTTTCACCCATAATTTTATCCTCCTTTTATATCCGACTATTTTAATAGGAATTATAGGATACTTGCGTAATCCTGTCAAGAAAAACTCTCTTTCTTATAATATAAGGGAGAAATTCCGTAATGCTTCTTAAACAACTTACTAAAATGGTACGCATCCGAATATCCCACAGCTGCCGCAACCTCTTTTATCGGCTCTTCGGGAGATATTTCTAAAATTTCTTTTGCTTTTTCCATGCGAAGCCGAATTAAATAATTGATAGGAGTATCTCCCGTTTCACTTTTAAAAATTTTTGCGATATAAAAGGAGCTTAAATACATATTTGCCGCAATTTGCTCCAGGGATATTTTTTCCTGATAATTTTCTTCCATATATTTCATAATCTGCTGCACAACATATTTCTTTCCCGTGGATTGAAAAATATATCCTTTGCCTTCCCCTTCCTGCTTTTCCTCTCTCTGTTCTCTGATAATCATGCACAATGCTTGAATTAAATATGCCTTTAGCATAAAATAACGCCCTGCGCCGCATTCTCTTGCTTCCTTATTCATCGCATTACAAATTTGAAAAATATTCTTTTTCATCTTGTCTGTCATTTTCATAATCTTTTGGTTGTTCTTAAATAAAGGAAAATATCCACTTTCGCACCCTTTAAAAGAAACTTTGGAAAATCCAATATAACATTCTTTCAATCCCTCTTTTGAATATCCTGCTCTGCTTCTATGATACGTGCCGGGATTAAGTAAAATCAGATCTCCTTCCTCCACTTCATAATTCTTACCATCAATATAAAATCTTCCTCTTCCGCCCATAATAACCGCAAATTCTATAAAATCATGGGCATGATAATTTTCTTCCTCTTCTGTTCTTGTTGAAACACAGGTAAACAGAAATTCCGGATTTAAATCACCCTCTGTGATATCATACATTTCTTTACACATACCCTGCCTTCCCTTCTTGTCTTTTTGTAACTATACAATATATTACATCCATTGCACAAGAAATTACATTCTACTTTTCAAAAAAATTTTTATAATAGGACTTATGTCTATAATGAATTTTAACAGAAAGGAAGTATTTACTCATGACGAAAACACTTACAGAGGGAAATCCGGCAAAGTTAATTTTGTTTTTTTCCCTTCCGCTTATTATCGGAAATATCTTCCAGCAATTTTACAGTATGGCAGATACTTTAATTGTAGGTCGCACTATCGGCGTAAATGCACTGGCAGCTGTAGGCTGTACCGGAAGCATTACTTTTTTAATTCTTGGCTTTGTTCAAGGACTTACCTCCGGCCTATCTATTATTACTTCTCAAAAATTTGGAGCAAAGAACGAAGATGATGTAAGAAAAAGTTTTGCAGCCAGCATTCTGATCAGCAGTGCTGTAGCAATTATTACAACAATTCTGTCTGTACTGTTGGCACGGCCTTTATTAGAACTTTTGCAGACACCTTCTGAGATTATTGATGATGCATGGGCATACCTTGTCATTATTTTTTTAGGTATTCCTGCAACTGTTTTGTTCAATCTTTTATCCAATGCGGTTCGAGCATTAGGTGACAGCAAAACTCCTTTATATTTTCTCATTTTTGCCTGCTGTATAAATATTATACTTGATTTGGTATTTATACTGTATTTTCATCTGGGAGTTGTCGGCGCCGGCATTGCTACTATACTTTCTCAGCTTTTATCCGGCATTTTATGTATTTTCTTTATTATAAAGAAAGTCCCTATTCTCCGGTTGAAAAAAACAGATTTTCAAATGCACTACGAAGTAATTACCTCCCATTTAAGCATTGCCCTTCCAATGGCTTTCCAAATGTCAATTATCGCCATTGGTTCTCTGATGCTGCAATTTGCCTTAAACGGACTTGGCGCTGCTTCTGTGGCTGCATACACTGCTTCCCAGAAAATCGAAAGTATTGCCACCATGCCCCTTGGTTCATTCGGAACAGCTATGGCAACCTACGCTGCCCAGAATTATGGCGCCGGAAAAATTTCTCGTATTCGAAAAGGTGTATTTCAATGTATTTTAATGTCCGGCAGCTTCAGTATTCTTTCCGGTGCAATCAATGTAATCGCCGGAAGTCAGCTTACCAGTATTTTTGTAGGCTCACAGGAAACAGAAGTTCTTTCCTTGTCTCATACTTATCTGGTAATCAGCGGATGTTTTTATTTCGCTCTGGCATTATTATTTATTTACCGTTTTACCCTTCAGGGTTTAGGCAAAAGTTTTATGCCGACTGTTGCCGGTGTAATGGAACTGATTATGCGTGCCATCGGAGCACTCGTTTTAACCGAAGCTTTTAGCTTTGCCGGCGCCTGTGCTTCTAATCCGCTGGCATGGATTGGAGCCTGTATTCCACTTGCCTGTTCCTATTATAGAACTATGAAAAAATTAAAATAGAAACAGAAAAAAATTCCGGCTGTGCTAAATTAATACGCAGCCGGAATTCCCTTTTATTTTTTAATAACTTTTTCCTCTTATCCCTCAATCGCTATATATTTATTTTCTTCCACCTGTTTTGTTGCTTCTTTTGGTACAGTTAATCTCAAAATTCCATCCTCAAATTTCGCATGAATATCTTCTTGATGAATATTTTCACCAACATAAAAGCTTCTGCTCATTGCACCTGCATAACGCTCTCTGCGAATATAATTGCCCTGTTTATCTGTTTCATCTTTATCCAGACCTTTTGCAGCATTGATGGTCAAATATCCATTTTCCAGTTTTGCTGTTACCTCATCTTTCTTAAAGCCAGGCAAATCAATATCTAATTCGTAGGCGTTTTCTGTTTCTCTTACATCTGTTTTCATAATATTTTTTTCATTCTTTCCATACAGAGGATTTTTTCTTCCGAAAAACTCTCTCTCAAACGGACAATCCATAAAGTCATCAAATAAGTTTTCTCCAAAAATACTAGGCATCATCATAAGTCATATCTCCCTTCATATAAGACAATAGATTTTATTTTAGCACTTTGGAAAATCCAGAGTGTCGATTACATGAACCAATGGATTAGGTCTTTTTCCTTCTCCTTTGTTCTATTTGTAATATAACACTTATATTCAGCACTGTCAAGCTTAGGCTACCAATTTCACAGATTTTTCACAATTGTGATAAAATCACTGACTCACTTCTATTCTTCTTGGTAATAAATAAAATTTATTCTATCAGGAGGTTGCTATGGAAAGAAAAAAGCGAAAGGCTTTTGTCAACACCGATGATTGTGTTGCCTGCGGCTGCTGTATAAAAGTATGTCCCAGAAACGCTATTGAAATTTGGAAAGGAATAATGGCAAAAGTAGATATTGCCAAATGCGTAGGATGTGGAAAATGTGAAAAGGAATGTCCCGCTTCCGTAATTAAAATTCAGGAGGTGAAATCATGAAGAAGCATTGGTATGACTATCTTTGGATTGTATCTCTTACCTACTTAATATTGGGATTTTTCAATATTCTTTTTGCATGGCTCGGACTGCTCTGTTTCTTCATTCCTTTAATTATTTCTATTGCAAACGAAACAAAAGGCTATTGCAATCGCTACTGTGGAAGAGGACAGCTCTTTGGACTCTTAGGCGGACGCTTCGGACTCTCCCGTAAAAAAGATATTCCCCAATGGATGAAAAGCAAAGCATTCCGATATGGATTTTTAATTTTCTTTTTCATCATGTTTTTTCAAATGCTTTGGAATACTTATCTGGTATTTTCCAACGCACAGAATTTAAAACAAGTTGTAACACTTTTATGGACCTTCAAAGTTCCTTGGCACTGGGCATACCATGGTACGCTTATTCATCCAGGAGTTGCACAGTTTGCCTTCGGTTTTTATAGCGTTATGCTGACTTCTACTATTCTTGGTTTTATTACAATGCTCTTGTTCAAACCTCGAAGCTGGTGCGTCTATTGCCCCATGGGAACCATGACGCAGCTTATATGCAAAGTGAAAAATAAAAAACATTATAAAATTTAATTTAGGAGAAAATACAATGAAAATAAGAAAAATTATTCCTGTTTTAGCTTCCACATTACTACTTCTTGCGGGATGTGGCTCTAAAAATTCAAATGCAGAAAATAACAGTTATCGCCAAATTGATATGGAGGAAGCTGAAAAAATAATGCAAGAAGAAAAAGACTACATTATTTTAGATGTAAGAACTCCTGAAGAATATGAGGAAGGCCATATTCCTCACGCAATCAATATTCCAAACGAAACTATCAGTACAAAAGAGATTTCCGAGCTTCCCAATAAAGAGCAGCTCATTCTGGTTTACTGCCGCAGTGGAAACAGAAGTAAACAGGCTGCCGGAAAACTCAGTAAGCTGGGATATAACAAAATAGAATTGATATTTGGAGTTGTCAGATTAAAGACAACTCTTTTTTTACTTGTCAAAAAAAGTTAAGTCATATAAATTAAAAAAACGATTGGAATAATCCAACCGTTTTTTCTTGTACCTTCAAAACTACATATATAAAACGAAACCTTCCAACTGCCGTTCAGTGAAGTTTTGGATACTTCCGTTCCGAAGCGGTCATTCA
>UQAX01000005.1 GCA_900539145.1 uncultured Blautia sp. | reverse complement strand
TTATTATGGATTCATTTTTAGGGCAACACAATCCGTCGAATTATTTTGCGCTTACGTAACAAGGGTTACTTCTATGGGAACTTTAGTAGTATTCGGATTTTTGAAAGGTTTTCAACCGATTGCAGGATTTAGCTATGGAGCAAAGAATTTTGAACGCTTACGTCAATCAATAAAAGTTTCTATTTTGTGGTCTAGCATTTTTTGTGTAATTGCAGGGTTACTTATGGCACTATTCTCTACTCAAATTATTTCACAATTTGCTAATGGAAATGAAGCCATGATTGCTGTTGGGCAAAAATCACTTATGGCAAACGGCTTCTCATTCTTCCTTTTTGGTTTTTATACTGTATATTCTTCATTGTTCCTTGCACTTGGAAAAGGCACTGCCGGCTTTATTCTTGGAGCTTGCCGACAAGGTATTTGCTTTGTTCCTGTTATTCTGCTTCTTCCGACACTTTGGGGAATGAATGGAATATTATATGCGCAGCCGATTGCAGACTTAATTTCTGCTATTGTCACAGTCTTTATGGCACTGCATCTCCATAAAGAATTAGGGAAGCATCTAAAAGCGGGATTATAAAAAAGGAATAAACTTTTCAACGTTGAAAATGTTGATTTACATTGAATTTGAAGCTCTATTGTGGTAATCTAAGAATTGCTATATTGGAGCTTCTTATACATTTATATTACAGAAGAAAAATAAAAGAGATTAACATGATGGTTTGTGGCACTTGTTGTGGCACTCGATGAGAGTAACAATAAGCGCAAGCCTATCAAATAAAGGAATTCTAAGGAGGAAAATAGAAAAATGAAATTAGGTATCGTAGGACTTCCTAATGTAGGTAAAAGTACATTATTCAATTCTTTAACAAAGGCGGGGGCAGAGTCAGCAAACTACCCTTTTTGTACCATTGATCCCAATGTAGGAATTGTAGCAGTTCCTGACGAAAGATTAAAACTTTTAGGTGACTTTTATCAGTCTAAAAAGGTAACACCGGCTGTAATTGAATTTGTTGACATTGCCGGTCTTGTAAAGGGTGCGTCAAAAGGTGAAGGTCTGGGAAATCAGTTTTTGGCAAATATCAGAGAAGTAGATGCCATTGTACATGTTGTCAGATGCTTTGAGGATGAAAATGTAATCCATGTAGACGGATGTATTGATCCTCTTAGAGACATTGAAACCATTAACTTAGAGTTGATTTTCTCTGACTTGGAAATTCTGGAAAGAAGAATTGCAAAGACCACAAAAACAGCCAGAATGGATAAAGAAGCGGCAAAAGAGTTAGAATTTTTAAAACAGGTAAAAGTGCACTTAGAAGATGGAAAACCTGCATCTTCTATGGAGTTAGACGGGGAAGAACAGGAGCTTTACATGAAGGAATATAATCTTCTTACATGGAAACCTGTTATTTACGCAGCAAACGTTTCAGAGGATGATTTGGCAGATGACGCAGCTTCCAACGAGTATGTGGCAAAAGTAAGAGAGTACGCAAAAGAAACAGGCAGTGAAGTTTTTGCATTATGTGCAGAAATCGAACAGGAAATTTCTGAGCTGGAAGAAGATGAGAAGAAAGAATTTCTGGAAGATTTAGGTATTCAGCAGTCCGGTCTTGAAAAGTTGATTGTTGCAAGCTACCGTCTGTTAGGTCTTCTGAGCTTCTTAACAGCAGGAGAAGATGAGACAAGAGCATGGACGATTAAGGTAGGTACAAAAGCGCCTCAGGCAGCGGGAAAAATCCATACAGACTTTGAAAGAGGATTTATCAAGGCAGAGGTTGTAAATTATCAGGACTTATTAGATTGCGGCTCTTATGCAGGGGCAAGAGAAAAAGGTCTTGTGCGCATGGAAGGAAAAGAATATGTAGTGCAGGACGGAGATGTAATCTTATTCCGTTTCAATGTATAAAAAAGACAGAATGACAAAGGCTAAATAAAAATACCGAGGTGAATGAATGACAGAGCTTGAACTGAAAGAGGAAATTGAGAAAACAAGAAACGTTTTAAATATGGCAGTAAGAGAGAGATGGGGCTCAGGAAAGGTTTTGGATATCAGCAGAAATCTGGACTGCCTGATAGAAAAGTATATGGAAATGCATAATCAGAAAATGGTTGCGGGACAATAAAAAGTAAAGATGAGCTGTTATTTCTTGAGATAGGATTAGGAAATAGCAGCTTTTTTTCTTGACTTTCAAATCTTACAGATGTAAGATTAAAGAAAAAATGAAATAATTCAGGTAGGAGGAATTTATGAAGAAGAAAAAAAGAAGGCAAAAAAAGTTAAAATATACGGCAATTAGTTTAAGCATACTGGTAATTTTTGCTGTTGCCGGAATTTTTGCTTTTCGGGCAATGACAAAAGAAAAACCGGAAGATTTACTGAAAGAATATATGGCGCATATTGAAAAGAAAGAATATGAAGAAATGTATTCCATGATTGATACAAAAGCTGTAAAAGAAGAAAAATTTCTGGAGAGAAATTCGAAAATTTATGAGGGAATGGAAGTTGAAAATTTAAAAATTACAGAAATTCAGGTGGGGAAAAAGGGAGGAAAAGAAGTTCCTGTTTCTTATCATACAGTCTTTGATACATTGGCAGGCGTTGTGGAATTTGATAATAAAGTTGTTTTTGTTGACACAAAGGAAGGTTATAAATTACGCTGGAAGGACAGTTTAATCATACCAAATCTCACAAGAACAGATAAAATACAGGTGGAGACCATACCGGCACAGAGAGGTCAGATATTAGACAGAAACGGAAGGATGCTTGCAGGAAAAGGACTTGCAACCTCTGTGGGAATTGTGCCGGGTAAATTAGAAAATAAAGAAGAAGCATTTCAGAAATTAGGGAAAATCCTGCAAATTCAACCGGAGGGAATACAGAGTAAATTAGAAGCAGAATGGGTAAAAGAGGACTCTTTTGTACCTGTTGCAACCATTTCGGGAGAACAGGAAACAGAAGACAAGCTGTTGGAAATTCCCGGAGTTATGCTTTCCGATGTGGAGGTGCGCAGCTATCCTTTGAAGGAGGCAGCGTCTCATTTAATCGGCTATGTGCAGGCAGTGACGGCGGAGGATTTGGAAGCCCATAAGGGAGAAGGATATCATGCCAACAGCGTAATCGGAAGAAGCGGTATGGAAGGTCTTTTTGAGAAACGTTTAAAGGGGCAGGACGGATGCAAAATCTCTATTTTTTCCGAAGATGGAACAGAAAAGGGAGTTGTGGCAAGCAAGATAAAAGAAGACGGAGAGAACATTCAATTAACCATTGATGCAGAGCTTCAAAAAAGCTTATACGAACAGTTTCAGGAGGACAGAGGATGCTCTGTGGCAATTCATCCGTACACAGGGGAAGTATTGGCTTTGGTGAGCACACCGTCCTTTGATAACAATGAATTTATTACAGGAATGTCTTCGGAAAGATGGACAAGCTTAAATGAAGATGCAAATTTGCCTTTATATAATCGTTTTCGGCAGATTTGGTGTCCGGGTTCTTCTTTGAAGCCCATTGTGGCCGGAATAGGACTGAAAACAGGTGCTTTTACACCGGAGGAAGACTTTGGAAACGAGGGACTTTCTTGGCAGCAAAGCTCCTCATGGGGAGATTATAAAGTGACGACCTTGCATGTTTACGAACCAGTCATTCTGAAAAATGCGTTGATATGTTCAGATAATATTTACTTTGCAAAGGCAGCCTTAAAAATCGGTCAGGAGAACTTTATGAAGGGCTTGGAAGGGCTTGGGTTTAAACAGGAATTGCCTTTTGAAATTCAAATGTCACCGTCTCAGTATGCCAATAACGGGCAGATTGAAACAGAAATTCAACTGGCGGACAGCGGTTACGGACAGGGACAGATTTTAGTCAATCCGCTGCATCTGGCAAGTATGTATACCGCCTTTTTAAATGACGGAAATATGCTCAAGCCTTCTCTGGAATATCAGGAGGAAAAGCAGGGAGAAGCATGGCTGGAGGGCGTATTTTCACCGGAACATGTAAAGGCAATTATGGAAGGGCTGATTGGGGTGGTAAATGATCCAAACGGCACAGGCTATGCTCTGCGCAGAGATGATATTTTGCTGGCAGGAAAGACAGGAACTGCGGAAATCAAAGACTCTCAGGAAGACACGGAGGGAACGGAAATCGGCTGGTTTTGCAGCTTTACCGCAGAAAAAGAAGCAGAAAAACCTATTATGCTTATCAGTATGGTAGAGAATGTAAAGGATTTAGGCGGAAGCGGCTATGTAGTGGGCAAGGATAAGGCGGTTCTTGAGCAGTATTTTGAACGTGAGGAATAGCGAAATTACCGTTGACAGTAAAAGGCGTAAATTATATAATAAGGGCGCATGAAAACAAAGTAAAAAACAGTAAAATACGGATGGGAAAAAATATGAAAAGTGTGATTATAGGAATTGCCGGAGGAACAGGCTCCGGAAAGTCAACGTTTACAAACCGATTGAGAGATGAATTTAAAGATAATGTAGCAGTCATTTATCATGATAATTATTATCGTGACCAAAGTGATATACCTTTAGAGGAGCGTAAGAAAACTAATTACGACCATCCGGATGCAATGGAAACCGAGCTTTTGGTACAGCAGCTTCAGGAGCTGAAGGAAGGCAAGAGCATACAATGCCCTGTATATGATTATACACAGCATAATCGTTCCGGTGAGGTTCAGACTGTTGAACCGAAAAAGGTTATTCTTTTAGAGGGAATTCTTGTGTTGGCAGATGAACGTCTGCGGGATTTAATGGATATTAAAATCTATGTAGAAGCAGATGCGGACGAGAGAATTTTACGCCGTGTTATCCGAGACGTAAAGGAAAGAGGAAGAGATATCGAAGGCGTGGTAGAGCAGTATCTGACAACGGTAAAGCCTATGCACTATTTATATGTAGAGCCTACCAGAAGTACGGCAGATATTGTTATTAACAGCGGTATGAATTCCACGGCTTTTGAATTGGTGAAAAATACCATACAGAAAATTTTAGACAGTGAAGAATAAAAGGGAGTTGTCCTTTAGGTGCATATCAAAAAATATTTATACATTTTATGCTCAGTCTGTGCTCACTTTGAGCTTGTAATCTCAAAGCGTGCTCGACAAATTCGCTAAAAGTGTATAAATATTTCTGTATGACATTTAAAGTGACAACTCCTTTTGCGTACACAGCAACAGAAAAGCAGTTGACAAAAAATGAAAAAAACTCTTGCATAATCGAAAAAGTAGATGTATAATTATGCAAAATAAAATTTTAAATATACATAAAAGTAAGAATTTTATGAAGGACAGGATAGAGAGAAAGGAAGAATGAGATGATTAAAGTAGGAATTATTGGCTCTACGGGATATGCAGGCGGAGAACTTGTAAGAATTTTAACCGGGCATAAAAATGCAGAAATTAAATGGTATGGTTCCAGAAGTCATCTTGACAAAAAGTATGCGGACGTTTACAGAAATATGTTTCAGATTGTAGATGCCGCCTGTATGGACGACGATATAGAAACACTGGCAGAACAGGTAGATGTAATCTTTACCGCAACGCCGCAGGGACTGTGTTCTTCTCTTGTGAATGAAGAAATCCTTTCAAAAGTTAAAATCATAGATTTAAGCGCTGACTTTCGTTTAAAGGATGTGTCTGTCTATGAAAAATGGTATAAAATCACACATAAAAGTCCGCAGTTTCTTCCAGAAGCAGTATACGGATTATGTGAAATCAACAGGGAAAAAATTAAAAATGCAAGGCTTGTGGCAAACCCGGGATGTTATACTACCTGTTCCATTTTGTCGGCATATCCCCTTGTAAAAGAAGGCTTGATTGACACAGATACCTTGATTATTGATGCAAAATCCGGTACCTCCGGAGCAGGAAGGGGAGCTAAAATCGACAATCTTTTCTGTGAAGTAAATGAAAATATGAAAGCCTATGCCGTTGGAAATCACCGTCATACACCGGAAATAGAAGAACAGTTGGGATATGCGGCAGGAGAGGAAATTGTTTTGAATTTCACCCCTCATCTTGTACCAATGAACAGAGGAATTTTGGTTACAGAGTATGCAAAACTGAAAAAAGAAGTTACTTATGAAGAAGTAAAAAAAACTTATGATAAATATTATGGTGAAGAAAAATTTGTCCGTGTTTTGGAAAAGAATGTATATCCGGAAACAAAATGGGTAGAGGGAAGCAATTATACTGATATCGGTTTTCAGATTGATGAAAGAACCGACAGAATTATTGTTATGGGCGCTCTGGATAATCTGGTAAAGGGTGCGGCAGGTCAGGCTGTACAGAATATGAACTTAATGTTTGGATTAGATGAAAAAGAGGGACTTGAGCTTATTCCCATGTTTCCATAGAAGAGGTGACAGCATGATAAGAAAAATGGTAATTGAGGACTACGAGGAAGTATACAGCTTATGGAAAAAGATACAGGGATTTGGAATACGCAGTATTGATGACTCAAAGGAAGGAGTAAGAAAATTTCTGGAGAGAAATCCAAATACCAGTGTTGTAGCAGTGGAAAATTCGAAAATTGTGGGGGCAATTTTATGCGGACATGACGGACGCAGAGGCTGTCTTTATCATGTATGCGTAGATGAAAAATATCGAAGAAGAGGAATTGGAAAAGCCATGGTAGTGGCTGTTATGGATGCACTGCAAAAGGAAGGAATTAACCATGTTTCTTTAATTGCTTTTGCTCAGAACGATATCGGAAATACCTTTTGGAATACTATTGGATGGCAGCAAAGACAGGACTTAAACTATTATGATTTTATTTTAAATACAGAGAATATTACACAGTTTAATGTGCAGCAGGAGGGATAAAATGAAGAAAATAAAGGGCGGAGTAACTGCCGCAAAAGGGTTTGAAGCAGCGTCCGCAGCAGCGGGAATTAAATATCAGGGAAGAACCGATATGGCTTTGGTATACAGCCAAAAGCCCTGTGAGGCAGCAGGTACTTTTACTACAAATGTGGTGAAAGCAGCTCCTGTAAAATGGGATAAAAAAGTAGTGGAAAGTAATGCAAAGCCACAGGTAATCGTTATCAATTCCGGAATTGCCAATGCCTGTACAGGAGATGCCGGAATGGAATGTTGTAAAGAAGTGGCGAAAGAGGTAACCAAGGTACTGGAAACAGAGACAGAAAGCGTACTAATCGGCTCTACCGGAGTGATTGGCATGCAGCTTCCGGTAGAAAAAATGAAGGACGGTGTGCATTTACTAGCTAAAGAAAAAGCGGAAGGCTTGGAAATGGGAAATTTGGCTGCGAAGGCGATTATGACTACGGATACAAAAGAAAAAGAAGCAGCAGTAACCATTGAACTTGACGGAACAACCGTGACTATTGGCGGAATGGCAAAGGGCTCAGGCATGATACATCCCAATATGTGTACCATGCTGGCGTTTATTACAACAGATGCGGTGATTTCAAAAGAAGCGTTGCAGGCGGCTTTGAGCAGTGATGTGGAAGAAACTTATAACATGATTTCTGTGGATGGAGACACCTCTACCAACGATACGGTTCTGCTTTTAGCCAACCAGATGGCAGGAAATAAGGAAATTCAAAAAGGCACAAAGGAGTTAGAAATTTTTAAAGAAGCCCTTCATGAAGTCAATACAACCTTGGCAAAGAAAATCGCCGGTGATGGAGAAGGAGCTACCGCTCTTTTGGAGGTGACGGTTCAGGGAGCAGAGACGAAGCAACAGGCAAAAACGTTGGCAAAATCTGTGATTTGCTCCAATCTTACGAAAACAGCCATTGCAGGACATGATGCTAACTGGGGCAGAATTCTCTGTGCCATGGGTTATGCAGGAGTGGAATTTGAACCGGAAAAAACAGACTTGTTTATACAGAGCAGCGCAGGAGAATTAAAGCTTGTAGAAAACGGAATGGCTCTGGATTACAGTGAGGAAAAAGCAACAGAAATCTTATCACAGACAGAGGTTTGTGTTGTGGCAGATATAAAAGCAGGAACGGAAAAAGCAACAGCGTGGGGTTGTGATTTGACACATGGATATATTGACATCAATGCAGATTATAGGAGCTAAGAAGATGAATAAAAATATGGAAAAATATCTTGAAAAAGCAAAGGTTTTAGTAGAGGCTTTGCCTTATATTCAGAAGTTTAACAGAAAAATTATCGTAGTAAAATACGGCGGAAGCGCCATGACGGACGAAGCCTTAAAAAGAAAGGTAATCGAAGATGTAACTCTTTTAAAACTGGTTGGATTTAAGCCTATCGTAGTACACGGCGGAGGCAAGGAAATCAGCAAATGGGTGGCAAAAACAGGCAAAGAGCCACAGTTTATCAATGGTCTTCGTGTAACAGATGAGGAAACCATGGAAATTGCAGAAATGGTTTTGGGAAAAGTAAATAAAAGTCTGGTACAGCTGGTGGAAAGTCTGGGTGTCCGTGCCATTGGAATTAGCGGAAAAGACGGCGGTCTTTTAAAGGTGGAAAAGAAATATTCAGATGGAAAGGATATTGGATTTGTAGGAGAAATTAAAGAGGTAAACAGCAACGTTTTATACGACCTTTTGGAAAAAGATTTCCTTCCGATTGTGTGTCCGGTGGGGCTGGATGACGAGTGGAATACTTATAATATCAATGCAGATGATGCAGCCTGCGCTATTGCAAAAGCAATGCACGCAGAGAAGCTTGCGTTCCTGACAGATATGGAGGGAGTTTATAAAGATCCTTCTGATCCGTCTACTTTAATTTCTGAATTGTGGGTAAAAGATGCAGAGAAATTGATGGAAACAGGCTGTATTGGAGGGGGAATGCTTCCGAAATTACACAGTTGCATTGATGCTATTGAAAACGGAGTTTCCCGTGTGCATATTTTAGATGGACGTATTCCACATTGTCTGTTGCTGGAGATTTTCACCAATAAAGGAATTGGAACTGCCATTTTGCAGGAAGGAGAAAATAAGTATTATGATGAATAAAAGTATAGAAGCTTCAGAAGAAAATCTGCTTCATATTTACAATCGTTTTCCTATTGCTTTTGAACACGGAGAAGGCATGTATTTATATGACGAAAACGGTAAAAAGTATCTGGATTTTGGGGCGGGATTTGCTGTTTCTGCGCTGGGATACGGAAATAAAAAGTTGGCAGAAGCGTTAAAAAAGCAGATTGATTTACTCTATCATACCTCCAATCTGTATTATCATAAGAACTGTGCCGAGGCTGCCGAAAAATTAAATCAATATGCACAGATGGATAAGATATTTTTTACAAACAGCGGCGCTGAAGCCATAGAAGGAGCATTGAAAACAGCCAGAAGATATGCGTATAATAAAAAATCCGGCAAATATGAATTTATTGCCATGGAAAATTCTTTTCACGGACGTACCTTCGGAGCGTTGTCTGTCACAGGGCACGAGGCATACAGAACGCCTTTTGAACCCTTAGTTCCCGGTGTGTCTTTTGCAGAATTTAACAACATCGAAAGTGTAAAAAAAATGGTTACAGATAAGACTTGTGCCATTATTTTAGAACCAATTCAGGGTGAAGGCGGTATTCATCCGGCAACACAGGAATTTATGGAAGCAGTCAGAAATCTCTGCGATGAAAAGGATATTTTGTTGATTTTTGATGAAGTGCAATGCGGTATGGGAAGAAGTGGTTCTATGTTTGCATGGCAGGGCTACGGAGTGAAACCGGATATTCTTGCAATGGCAAAAGGAATTGGAAGCGGTATTCCGGTAGGCGCTTTTGCAGTGACAAAAAAGGTAGCGGAAAATTCTTTAAAACCGGGAGACCACGGAGCAACCTACGGAGGAAATCCGTTAGCATGTAAAGCTGTAAAAACAGTTCTCGATATCTTTGAGGAAGAAGATATTTTAGGACATGTAAAAGAAATTACTCCTTATTTGGAAGCCAAATTAGACAGTTTAACAGAAGAGTTGGACTGTGTTTTAGAAAGAAGAGGGAAAGGCCTGATACAGGGGATTGTTTTGAAACAGCCGGTAGCAGAAGTGTGCACAAAAGCCATGGAGGAAGGATTACTGGTCATTCAGGCACAGGGAAATGTACTGCGTCTTGTACCGCCTCTGATTTTAGAGAAAGAGCACGTGGATAAAATGATAGAAAAACTGAAAAAAGCATTGTGTTAAAAAAGAGCGGGGAACATTTTATGCGTTTTTCCATAAAATATTACTGTAATGTCATAACAGAAAAATTTCTGTTTATGTATAGGGGTGAAATTATGGATAATTATCGTATGAATTATGGAGTTTCCCGCTCTTGTAATTGTAAAATGAAACCAAGGGAAATGCCGACGCAGGCCTCTTGTATGCCGAGAACTGCGTCCGACTGTTGTTGTGATAAAATTGAAGATATGGGCGTTTATGCACATGCAGACCATCTTCCTTTAGCCATGGCTTATGTACCGTGTCAGAATTTTACCAATACGTTTCACTTGCAAAAAGCGCTTCAGGTAGGAACGATTTTTCCTGAGCTTTGTATGCCGTTCTGTGGAAAGAGAGGTGTTTGCAGATGACGAAAAACGATATGTATGCAAGAAAAGAGCTTCTGCAAAAGATTAATGAAGTGAGCTTTGCGGTGAACGATATTACCTTATATCTGGATACCCATCCTTGTGATGAAAAAGCCCTTGCTTATCATGAGGAAATGTCAGAAATGCGGGGAAAAGCATTGAAAGAATATGCAAGACTTTACGGACCGCTGACCATTGATACCGCAAACGATACTTGCAGTCGTCGGTGGGAATGGGTAATGCAGCCGTGGCCGTGGGAAGGAGGATGCTAAGGTATGTGGAATTATGAAAAAAGATTACAGTTTCCTGTCAACATTAAGAAACCGGATGCCAGAGCGGCAAAGGTGATTATCAGCCAGTATGGAGGACCGGATGGGGAACTCAGCGCTTCTATGCGATATCTTTCTCAGCGTTTTTCTATGACAAATCGTATAGCTATGGGAACATTAAATGACATTGGAACAGAGGAACTGGCTCACCTTGAGATGGTAGGAACCATTGTACACCAGCTTACCAGAAACCTTTCTATGGAAGAAATTGAAAAAGCCGGTTTTGCACCTTACTATGTAGACCATACTGTGGCTGTTTGGCCGCAGGCAGCCGGAGGTATTCCTTTTAATGCCTGTGAATTTCAGTCAAAAGGCGATCCGATTACGGATTTATTTGAGGATATGGCAGCAGAACAAAAGGCGCGTACCACCTACGACAATATCCTGCGTCTGGTAGATGATCCGGATATTATTGAGCCGATTAAGTTTTTAAGAGCCAGAGAAATTGTGCACTTCCAGCGTTTCGGTGAAGCTTTAAGATGCGTGCAGGAGGAACTGGACTCTAAAAACTTCTATGCTTTTAATCCCAGCTTTGATATGCCGTGTAAAGCAAGCTGTAAGGATAATTGTAATCGATAATTTGGTTTTGGATACAGTCTCGGTTAAAATATCGGGGCTGTATTTACATAGAATAGAAGGATAAAAACTCCATATAATAATGAAAAAGGGGTTTTATATGAAAGCATTGAAAAGAGATATTGGAATAGGTATTGTATTTTCTGTTATTGTAGGTACGCTGGCACATTTTGTCTATGAATGGACGGGAAAAAATCCCATAGCAGCCATCTTTTTTCCAATCAATGAGTCTGTATGGGAGCATGTAAAATTATTGTTTTTCCCAACCCTGTTGTATGGGTTATTTTTAATAAAGAAATGGAAAGAAGCGTATCCTTGTATCGTACCTTCTGTGCCTGTCGGTATTGTAATCGGTTCGTTGTCTATACCGGCATTTTTTTATTTTTATACGGCGATTTTAGGGACACATGTTCTTGTTTTGGACATTCTTATTTTTATTGTCAGTGTCATTCTTTGTTTTTGGATAATTTATAAGCTTACATTATCCTGCAAAACAGCAGGAAATGCAGGATGGATTTTGCTGGCTGCTATCGGCATCAGTTTCTGGGTGAAGTAAGGCAAGCTTACTTGTGTTTATTCCATTCCCCAATGACTTCATTTACAGTGGAAACCGTTACAAATACCTGCTTTTGTGCTGTGTGCAGATAATTTAAAAGCAGGCGGTATTCCTGTTTTGCAAGAATAGTAACCAGTTCTGTGCGATGCTTTTCATCGTAAGCACCCTGTGCCGTATAAAGAGTTACACCACGTTTCAAATCATTTAAAATGTAGTCCTGAATGTCCTTGTAATCATCGCATATAATGCACACACGTTTTCGTTTGTTAAAGCCGTCAATGAAATAATCTACGGCAAGACCGTTGCCGTAAGTTCCCAGAATACTGATGATTAAAGTGGAAACATCATAGACAAAAATAGAGGTCATTGCAGTGAAAAGCCCTGCTAAGGTAACTGCTTTTCCAAGCTCGATGTGCATAAATTTATTCATGATTTTGGCAACGATATCAAGTCCTCCGGAAGAGGCATTGACATGAAACAGAAGCGCCTGTCCCAAAGCTACGATTAAAATATAAGCTGCTAAATCAAACACCTGATTTTGGGTAAGAGAGCCGGAAAACGGAAACAGCATTTCAAAAATCCAGAGGAAAACCGGCAGCAGCATAGAGGTGTAAATGGTTTTTGCACCGAAATCCTTTCCGATGAAAATAAATCCGATAACCAGCAGAACTGCATTTAAAATGAAGGTAATCAGGGAAATGGGAATACCCAAAAGCTGAGACAGTACCATGGACAAGCCGGAGATACTTCCCACTACGATTTCGCTGGGAATTAAGAAAAAATACACAGCGGCGGAAACGATAAACATTCCTAAAGTAATAATAGAAAAATCTTTGATTGTATTTTTTGATTTCATGTTTTTAGACTCCTGTATTTTTATATCTTATTCTACCAAAAGAGTTTTGAAATATCCACAGATATTTTCTTTCCCTTGCATAAGTCGTAAGCTTTTTGATAGAATAAGCACTAACAAGGCACGAATGAATGAGAAATGGGCGGTCAGATACATGAAAAAATTTTTGAAGCAAACATGGAAAACAATCAGATACAATATCAGAAGTCTGCTTATTTTTGAGGCAGGTTATCGTGTTGCATCCTTTTTTCTGGTTATGCAGTTGGTGCGTTTTCTGGTGGATTTTTCTTTGAAGCAGCAGGGGTTCAGTTATCTTACCGCAGAAAATTATAAGGAATTTTTACAGTATCCGTTATCCATTGTTTTTCTGGTACTGGTTTTCTTTGTGATTTTAATTTTTTATTTTATTGAGGTGGCAGCATTGCTGTGTGGTTTTGTGTATTCTGCGCAGGAAAAGAAGCTGTATGCAGGAGATTTTTTTATTTTAGGTGTAAAGAAAACCGTTTCTTTTCTTCGCCACAGCAAGGTGGGCTGGCTTATTTGCGCCGCCTGTTCCGCACCTTTTCTTGCCGCTTATTTTCTGATAAGAGAAATTTCTTACATTCAAATTTTGGAATTTACGGCAAGGCAGATTTATAAGGAAATGAAGTCTCCTCTGGTAATTTACGGAACGCTGGGGATTTTGCTGGTGCTTTCTTTTTTGTTTGTCTTTGCATTGCCATATTGTATTTTAGAAAAGAAAAAGAACCGGCAGGGCTTTCTAAGCGGTATGAAGTTGTTAAAATCCCGTTGGAAAAGAATTTTGGCAGAATTTTTCTTGCTGCATCTGTGTATGCTGGCTCTGATTGTGGTAACTTATGGGCTTGTAATGGCAGTTCTTACGGCGGGGGTGTTTTTCTTTAAGCCGGAAGCTGTGAAAATCAGCAGTATTTTTATTTACAGCGAATATGTGAATATGGCTCTTGGCATTTACGCAGGGGGCGTGCAGCTAATCGGAAGTATTGCTTTTGTCTATACAGTATACGCAAGCGTTCATAAACAGTCTTGGGAGGAGCATCCTTTTTACAAAAAGATGGAGCAATATTCTTGGTACTCAAAGCTTGGAAGGCGAAAAGCGGCAGGAATTCTCACGGCATTTGTGGTTCTTTTGGAAGGGATTTATTTCGGTTCTCTGGTGGTTAATCATGATACAACCTTGAGTCATCTGGCATCTGATACAGAGATTACAGCCCACAGAGGCGGCGCATGGAAAGCGCCGGAAAACACGATCAGCGCCTTGCAGTATACCATAGACAGCGGTGCAGATTACGCAGAAGTAGATGTGCAGGAAACAAAGGATGGCGAGCTTATCCTTTTGCATGACGATTCTTTGAAAAGGACAGCCGGAGTCAAGAAAAATGTCTGGGATATGACCTTAAAGCAAATCGAAAAGCTGGATGCGGGAGCCAGCTTTCATAAGAAATTCAGAGGAGAGAAAATACCGGAATTTACAGAGGTTTTGAAATTTTGCAAAGGAAGACTGGACTTAAATATCGAGATTAAGTATAATGGTAAAAATAAGGGGATTGTAAATAAGGTGGTTCGTGCAATTAAAGAAAATCATTTTGAAGACCACTGCGTGGTAACGTCCATGAATTATCAATTCCTAAAACAAATCAAGAAAATAGCCCCTGAAATTCGAACCGGTTATATTATGACCATGACTTACGGCGGTGTACAAGGAATGGAGGCGGCTGATTTTTTCAGCGTAAAACATACTTATGTAGATGAAAAATTTGTCACTCAGGCACATGCTCTTGGAAAGGAAGTGCATGTGTGGACAGTGAATTATAAAGGGGATGCAAAACGTATGCTGGATATCGGAGCAGATAATATTATTACCGATGATCCGATTATGGTGCGTAAGGTGCAGAACCGGGAGAGCGGCAGCAGTACAGGATATGTGGAATTGCTGAAATATGCTTTTCGTTTTTAGTGGGAGGAAATAAATGGCAGGGAGAAAAAAGAAGAAACGTTCTGCAAAGTCCGGATATTATGACTTTAATCTGGTGGCAGTGGTAATTCTGTTGATTTGCTTCGGATTAGTTATGCTTTACAGCACCAGCGCTTATACGGCGCAGGTAAAATTCGGCAACGATATGAACTTTTTTACAAAGCAGACAATTATCAGTGTTGTAAGTCTTTTGGCAGCATTGTTTGTCTCAAAATTTGATTATCATGTGCTTTATTATGTAGGCAAGGTGAGCTATTGGCTTTCTATTTTTTTAATGGCAATGGTAAAATTTACGCCTTGGGGTGAGGAAGTAAACGGCGCTAAAAGGTGGTTGAAGCTGTTCGGAATACAGGCGTTGCAGTTTCAGCCGGCAGAGGTGGCAAAGATTGCTGCAATTATCTTTATTCCGTGTCTGATTATGAAAATGGGACGTGAGATTACCACAAGACGTGGACTTTTAAAATTGTTGGCTTATGGATTGGGGTTGGCGGCAGCGGCTTTTTATCTTACGGAAAACCTGAGTACAGCTATGATTATTGCCGGTATTACGATTATTATGATTTTTATTGCGCATCCCAATAAACGTCTGTTTTTAATGTGGGGAGGAATTTTGGCAGTTCTGGTGGTTCTGGCTCGGATTATGCTTCAAATCACCTTGGGCGAGATGACGCTGGACATGGACAATGTAGAAAGCTTTCGTCTTGCCAGAGTCCTTGTATGGCTAAATCCTGAGAAGTATTCTTCTGAGGGAGGCTATCAGATTATGCAGGCTCTCTATGCTATCGGAAGCGGCGGCTTTTTTGGAAAGGGACTGGGAAACAGTGTACAGAAGCTTGGTCCTGTGCCGGAAGCCCAAAATGATATGATTTTCTCCATTATTTGTGAGGAGCTTGGCGTATTCGGGGGTATGGTAGTTTTACTTTTATTTGGCTATATGCTGTATCGTCTGTTTTTTATCGCTCAGAATGCACCGGATTTTTACGGCTCTTTGATGGTCAGCGGTATTTTAATCCACATTGCCTTACAGGTGATTTTAAATATCTGTGTTGTGCTTAACTGGATACCTACAACCGGTATTACTCTTCCGTTTTTCAGCTATGGAGGAACGTCCATTATGTTCCTGATGGCTGAAATGGGGATTGCCCTCAGTGTTTCCAGAGAGATAAAATTTGATAAATAAGGGTTGACAAATAAAGGGAAAGAATATATACTTTGAACATCAAAATATTAAACAGAAAGAAATCCCGTTACAGGGGAATTTAATAAGTTTTTAAAAGGAGAATAAAGGTTATGTTAGAAAAAATGAGAGAAATTATTGCAGAGCAGTTAAATTGTGAGGAAGAAAGTATTCAGCTCGAAACTTCTTTTAAGGAAGATTTAGGTGCAGACTCTCTGGATTTATTTGAATTGGTTATGGCTTTGGAAGATGAATATTCCGTAGATATTCCGTCTGAAGAATTACAGGAATTAACAACAGTAGGAGCTGTTATTGATTACTTAAAAACAAAAGGCGTAGAAGAATAGGAAGATACGTGAGAGTATTGTTCATGATTTGCGTGGAATGCAATACTCTCATTTTTTTAGATAAATAGTTTGATATACAAAATATTTTAAATACAAAGGAGATAAGCAATGGGAAAGCTGGCATTTATATTTCCGGGGCAGGGCGCACAGTACATTGGAATGGGAAAGGATTTTTACGAAGAATTTCCGATTTGCAGACAGATAATAGAAAAAGCAGCAGAGATTTCCAAGCTGGATTTAAAGAAAATTTGTTTTGAAGAAAATGAGAAAATCTCAATCACGGAATATACGCAGATTGCCATGACAGCCGTGGAAGCGGCAATTTTCAAGGCGCTGGAGGAAAAAGGATTTTATCCGGATATGACAGCAGGTCTAAGCCTTGGAGAATACGGAGCTTTGCTGGTATCAGGAGCAATGTCTTTGGAGGATATTTTTTATACCGTGAGAAAACGAGGCATTTATATGCAGGAAGCCGTTCCCACAGGCGGCGCTATGGCTGCGGTTCTGGGAATGGAAGCGGAATGGATTGAAAACATTTGTAAAGAGACGCAGGGAGTAGTCAGCGTGGCAAATTATAACTGTCCGGGACAGCTTGTAATTACAGGGGAAGAAACAGCAGTGGCGAAGGCTTCGGAAAAGTTAAAGGAAGCAGGAGCAAAGCGAATTCTCCCATTACAGGTTTCCGGTCCTTTCCATTGTGAAATGCTGGAAGGCGCAGGAGAAAAGCTTTCCAAGGTATTGGAAGAAATTCCTTTGGGAGAGATAAAAATCCCCTATGTTTCCAATGTGACAGCTCGAATGGTTACAGAAAAAGAAGAAATTAAGGAGCTTTTGGTAAAGCAGGTATCTTCTCCTGTGCGCTGGCAGCAGTGTGTGGAAACAATGATAGAAAAGGGCGCAGATACGTTCGTGGAAATCGGACCGGGAAGAACCCTAAGCGGGTTTATGAGAAAAATCAACCGAAATGTAACGGTAATGAATATTCAGACAGTAGAAGACTTTTGGAAAGTCACAGAAAAGCTGGAGGAAAGAAGGGTAAGTAATGTTGGAGAATAAAGTTGCATTAGTAACAGGAGCAGGCAGAGGCATTGGAAGACAAATTGCCCTGACATTGGCAAAGGAAGGGGCAACAGTTGTTGTAAATTATAACGGCTCAAGAGAAAGAGCAGAAGGCGTGGTTGCAGAAATTGAAAATGCAGGAGGAAAAGCAGAGGCTTACGGCTGTGATGTAAGCGATTTTGAAGCCTGTCAGGAAATGATAAACAACGTAATAAATAAATACGGACATCTGGATATTCTGGTAAATAATGCAGGAATTATCAGAGACAGTCTGATTATGAAAATGAAGGAAGAGGATTTTGACGCTGTTTTAAATACGAATTTAAAAGGAACTTTCCATACCATTCGTCACAGCGCAAGACAGATGCTGAAGCAGAAAAGTGGAAAAATCATCAATATTTCTTCTGTTTCCGGCGTTATGGGAAATGCAGGACAGGCAAATTATGCAGCCAGCAAAGCAGGAGTAATCGGCCTTACAAAGACTATGGCAAGAGAACTGGCAAGCAGAGGAATTACCGTAAATGCTGTTGCTCCGGGATTTATTGAGACGGAGATGACAGAGGTGCTTTCAGACAGTGTTAAGGAGCATGCCTGCGAACAAATTCCTCTGGGAAGATTTGGAAAGGCAGAGGATGTGGCAGAGCTTGTGGCATTTCTGGCTTCGGAAAAGGGAAATTATATTACCGGACAGGTGCTTTGCGTAGACGGCGGTATGAGCATATAGGAGGAAACATGAGACGAGTAGTAGTGACAGGAATGGGTGCGGTGACACCCTTGGGACTGAATGTGGAAGAATTTTGGACAGGCTTAAAAGAAGGAAAAACAGCCTTTGGAGAAATTACAAAATTTGATGCCACAGAATACAAAGTACATCTGGCAGCAGAAGTGAAAGGCTTTCAGGGAAAAGATTACATGGACTTTAAGGCTGCCAAGCGTATGGAATTGTTTTGCCAGTACGCAGTTGCGGCAGCAAAAGAGGCAATGGAACAGGCAGGAATTTGTATGGAAAAGGAAGACCCATACCGAGTGGGATGTTCTATCGGTTCGGGAATAGGAAGTCTTCAGACCATTGAAAGAGAGCATAAAAAATTATTGGAAAAAGGACCGGGAAGAGTCAATCCTTTAATGGTGCCTCTGATGATTTCTAATATGGCAGCAGGAAATGTTTCCATACAGTTTGGGCTGAAAGGAAAGAGTATTAACGTAGTAACTGCCTGTGCATCCGGCACGCATTGTATCGGTGAAGCCTTTCGAACCATTCAGGCAGGAGATGCAGATGTCATGGCAGCAGGAGGTACAGAAGCCAGCATTACACCGGTGGGAATTGCAGGATTTTCTGCTCTTACCGCCCTTTCTACCTCAGAAAACCCGAAAAGATGTTCCATTCCTTTTGATAAAGAAAGAGACGGGTTTGTCATGGGAGAAGGTGCAGGCGTTGTTATTTTAGAAGAGCTGGAGCATGCAAAAAAACGAGGTGCAAAAATTCTGGCAGAGGTTGTGGGATACGGTGCAACCAGTGACGCTTATCACATTACTTCCCCTGCGGAGGACGGACAGGGAGCAGCCAGATGTATGGAAAATGCCATAAAAGAAGCAGGTGTGGAGCTTGAGAAAATCGAATATATCAATGCTCATGGCACAAGTACCCACCACAATGATTTGTTTGAAACAAGAGCAATCAAAAGCCTGTTCAAGGACCATGCCAAAGAATTGAAAATCAATTCTACAAAGTCCATGATCGGTCACCTTCTGGGGGCAGCAGGAGCAGTGGAATTTATTGCCTGCGTAAAGGAATTAGAGGAAGGTTATCTTCATAAAACAGCAGGATATAAGGTACCGGATGAGGAATGTGATTTAGACTATATTACAGAAAACGGAATAGAAAAGAGAATAGAATATGCCTTGAGCAATTCTCTTGGATTTGGCGGACATAATGCCAGCTTGCTCATAAAACGTTTTGAATAAGGGGGAAAGAAAAATATGGAATTTGATAAAATTGTAAAGCTTATTCATGCAGTAGGAGAGTCGGGATTGTCAGAATTTTCCTTTGAAGAAGGTGCGTTAAAGATTTCCATGCGAGGAGGAGAAAAACAGGGAAAAACAGTGGAATTTCTTCCAAAAGCAGTGGAAATAAAAGAAGAAATCAAAGAAAAACCAACAGCAATCACAGGAAAAATCGTGAAGTCTCCGCTGGTCGGAACCTTCTATGCAGCTCCTTCACCGGAAGCAGAAACCTTTGTAAAAAAAGGCGATACCGTAAAGAAAGGACAGGTGCTTGGAATTGTAGAAGCTATGAAGCTTATGAATGAAATTGAGTCTGAATACGATGGCGTGGTAGAGGATATTCTCATTGGAAATGAGGATACGGTAGAGTACGGACAGCCATTATTTGTGATTGCGTAGGAGGGATATGATGCAGCTTACAACAAAGGAAATTATGGAAATTATTCCTCACAGACATCCCTTTCTTCTGGTAGATACCATAGAGGAATTAGAGCCGGGTGTAAAAGCTGTGGGAAAAAAATGTGTGACTTATCATGAGAATTTTTTTGCGGGACATTTCCCCAATGAGCCGGTAATGCCGGGAGTTTTACAGATTGAAGCGCTGGCGCAGACAGGAGCCGTGGCAATTTTAAGTAAGGAGGAAAACAAAGGGAAAACTGCTTATTTTGGCGGTATACAGTCTGCAAAATTTAAGACAAAGGTCGTGCCGGGGGACGTGCTGACTTTAGAGGTTGAAATCATCAGAGAAAAAGGTCCTGTGGGAATTGGAAAAGCAGTTGCCAAAAACCAGCACGGAAAAGTAACGGTGACAGCAGAAATGACCTTTATGGTGGGATAGGAGTGTCTATGTTTCAGAAGATTTTAATTGCAAATCGAGGGGAGATTGCAGTGCGGATTATCCGTGCGTGCAGAGAGTTGGGAATAAGAACGGTAGCAGTATATTCTGAGGCAGATAAGGATGCTCTGCATGCTCAGCTTGCAGATGAAGCAGTGTGTATCGGACCGGCTTCTTCCAAAGACAGTTATTTGAATATGGAGAGAATTTTAAGCGCAACCATTGCCACAAAGGCAGAGGCAATTCATCCGGGATTTGGATTTTTATCAGAGAACAGCCGCTTTGCACAGATGTGTGAGAAATGTCATGTGGCTTTTATCGGCCCGTCTCCTGAAATTATACAAAAAATGGGGAATAAATCAGAAGCAAGAAAGACCATGATGCAGGCAGGTGTGCCTGTGATACCGGGGACAAAAGAAGCTGTTTATACAGTGGAAGAAGGCCTTTCAGAGGCGGAGAGAATTGGATTTCCGGTTATGATAAAGGCGTCCTCGGGAGGTGGCGGAAAAGGCATGCGTGTATCAGAAAAGAAAGAAGATTTTACGGAAAACTTCCTTATGGCACAGCAGGAGTCTAAGAATTCTTTTGGCGATGATACCATGTATATTGAACGTTATGTGAGAAATCCAAGACACATAGAGGTACAGATTTTGGGAGATAAATTCGGAAATGTGGTGCAACTGGGAGAACGTGACTGCTCCATACAAAGACGCCATCAGAAGCTGATTGAGGAGTCTCCATGCTGTGCAATTTCAGAAAAAATAAGAGAAAAATTAGGGGAGACAGCCAGAAAAGCAGCCAAAGCAGTGGGATATGAAAGTGCAGGAACCATTGAATTTCTTTTGGATGAGTCCGGTGAATTTTTCTTTATGGAGATGAATACCAGAATTCAGGTAGAGCATCCGGTGACGGAATTTGTCTCAGGAGTAGACCTGATTAAAGAGCAAATTCGGATTGCGGCGGGACTTCCTCTTTCTGTTTCACAGAAGGATATTTCTCTGAACGGTCACGCCATTGAATGTAGAATTAATGCAGAAAATCCAAAGAAAAACTTTATGCCCTGTCCGGGAACGATTGAGCATTTGCACATTCCCGGAGGCAATGGCGTGCGGGTAGATACGGCTGTTTATGCAGGATATCAGATACCGCCTAATTATGACTCTATGATTATGAAGGTCATTGTTCATGATAAGGACAGGGCTTCAGCCATTGCAAAGCTGCGAAGCACACTGGGAGAGGTAATCATTGAAGGAATTGAGACAAATTTGGATTTTCAGTATGATATTTTGCAGCAAAAGGACTTTATAGAGGGGAAGATTACCACAGATTTTATACCAAAACATTATTCGATATAAGGAGAATTTAGCAGATGTCCAGATGGAAAGAATTATTTAAAAAAACATCAGGTACAGAGCAGGAAGAAGAAAAAACATCCGCTCCCTCTGTACCACAGGGGCTTTGGATGAAATGCCCGAAATGCGGTGAAATGATTTACAAAGAAGATGTAGTAGGAGCTTCCTATGTATGTCCAAAATGCGGAGGATATTTCCGTATGAAAGCCAAAACAAGAATAAAATTGGTGGCAGATAAGGACAGCTTTCAGGAGTGGTATACGGACTTTTCTCTTTGTAATCCGCTGGACTATCCGGGATATGAGGAAAAGCTTGCAGCCTTAAAAGAGAAAACCCATTTGGACGAAGCTGTGTGTATCGGTGAGGCAAGGATTGAGAACAGTCCGGTGGTATTGGGAGTCTGTGATGCCCGTTTTTTAATGGGAAGCATGGGGCATACCGTAGGGGAGAAGATTACCAGAGCCTTTGAAGAAGCTACAAAAAGAAAGCTTCCCGTAATGCTGTTTTGCTGTTCGGGAGGAGCCAGAATGCAGGAGGGAATTGTTTCTTTGATGCAGATGGCAAAAACCTCGGCGGCTGTTAAAAAACATAGTGATGCAGGACTTCTTTATATACCTGTTCTTACAGACCCCACGACAGGGGGAGTGACGGCAAGTTTTGCCATGCTGGGAGATATTATTCTGGCAGAGCCGGGGGCGTTGATTGGCTTTGCAGGACCTCGTGTCATTGCCCAGACCATTCATCAAAAGCTGCCGGAGGGCTTTCAAAAAGCAGAGTTTTTAGTAGAGCATGGAATACTGGACGGCATTGTAAAAAGAGAGGATTTAAAGCAGACCTTGTCAGGACTTTTAAAGCTTCATGAACGGCAAAAGGGTTATTGCCAGTTCTCCAATATTATCCTTTCTAAAGGAGAAGTTTTGCAGGATAGCAGAAGGAAAAAAGCAAAAGAAATGACAGCATGGGAGCGTGTGCAGATTGCCAGAGACAGCAAAAGACCGGTAAGTCTTGACTATATAAAGGGAATTTTTGACAGCTTTATGGAGCTTCACGGAGACAGAGCTTTTCGTGATGACGGAGCAATCGTCGGAGGTCTGGCGCTTTTAGATGGGCAGCCTATAACGGTCATTGGTATTCAAAAAGGCAGAAGCACAAAGGAAAATATCGGAAGAAACTTTGGAATGCCGTCGCCGGAGGGTTACCGAAAAGCCTTGCGTCTGATGAAGCAGGCAGAGAAATTTCATCGCCCTATTATTACGTTTATTGATACGCCGGGGGCTTTCTGCGGCGTAGAGGCAGAGGAACGGGGACAGGGAGAAGCCATTGCCAGAAATCTGCTGGAAATGGTTGGGTTAAAAGTTCCTGTTTTAAGCATTGTCATCGGAGAAGGGGGAAGCGGAGGCGCTTTGGCGCTTGGCGTAGGCAATGAAGTATGGATGCTGGAAAATGCCATTTATTCGATTTTGTCGCCGGAAGGCTTTGCTTCTATCTTATGGAAGGACAGTAAAAAGGCGAAAGAAGCGTCTGAGGTAATGAAAATTACGGCAGAGGATTTAAAGAGCCTTGGCATTATTGAACAGGTAATACCGGAAGAAACAGCGTCATCCAAGGACAATCTTCCTGTTCTGTGTAAAGACATGAAGGAGCGAATGAAAGACTTTTTGAGAAGAATGGAAACCATGACAGAAGAAGAAATTGCAGAGCAAAGATACAATAGATTTCGCCGGATGTAAGGAGGAAAAAAACATGACAAATCCATTGGAAATCGGAGATTTAAAGCTGAAAATTCCGGTGATACAAGGTGGAATGGGAGTGGGTATCAGCCTTTCTAAGCTTGCGGGAAGTGTGGCAAGAGAAGGTGGAATGGGCGTGATTTCCACAGCGCAGATTGGATTTAAAGAGCCTGATTTTTTGAAAAATCCATTAGAGGCAAATTTCCGTGCCATAAAAAAAGAGATTGCAAGGGCAAAGGAGATTGCAGGAGGCGGCGTAATCGGTGCGAACATTATGGTGGCAACAAGGCAGTATCAGGAGTATGTAAAAAATGCTGTTTTGGCCGGCATTGATGTGATTTTATCAGGGGCAGGACTTCCGGTGGATTTGCCGGAATATGTAAAAGAAAGCAAAGTGAAAATTGCACCAATTATCTCTTCCTTAAAAGCATTTACCGTAATCAGCAGAGTGTGGGAGAGGAAATATTCCCGCTATCCTGATTTTGTGGTGGTGGAAGGCCCGAAAGCCGGAGGTCATCTGGGATTTTCCAAAGAAGAAGCACAGGAGCTTACACAGGAAGAATATGATAAGGTTATCGTAAGTATTGTAGAAAAAGCAGAAGAATACAGCAAAAAGGCAGGACGAAAAATACCGGTAATTGCAGCCGGAGGGATTTTCGACAGGAAGGATATGGAGCATGCGTTAAGTCTTGGGGCAGACGGAGTGCAGGTAGGGACTCGCTTTGTTACCACAAAGGAATGTGATGCAGATATTCGTTATAAAGAGGCGTACTTAAATGCAAAAAAAGAAGATATTGTTCTTGTAGACAGTCCTGTGGGAATGCCGGGGAGGGCAATTTCAAATGCTTTTCTTGAAAGGGTAAAGATGAGACCGGAAAAAATTACCCATTGTTACCGGTGTATCAAAGGGTGTAAAGGGAAAGACATTCCCTATTGTATTACAGAGGCGTTGGTACACGCAGCAGTGGGCGATACAGAGAATGGACTTTTATTTTGCGGAGAAAATGCGTGGAAATGCAGTAAAATCGAAGAAGTCAAAGAAATAATGAGAGAATTTTCGGGAAACAATACTTGAAAATAGACGATGGTTCGAGTATAATTTTCATGGTAATGGGGTATAGGGTGAAAGCTACATACCCCTGTTTTAAAAATAAGGAGAAATACCATGAGTAAAGTAAGAACAAGATTTGCACCAAGCCCAACAGGCAGAATGCACGTAGGAAATTTGAGAACTGCTTTGTATGCATACTTAATTGCAAAGCATGAAGACGGAAGCTTTATGCTTCGTATTGAAGATACAGATCAGGAGCGTTTTGTAGAAGGCGCACTGGATATTATTTACAGAACTCTTGCAAAGACAGGACTGGTACATGATGAAGGTCCTGACAAGGACGGTGGATACGGTCCTTATGTGCAGAGTGAAAGAAATGCGCAGGGCATTTATTTAAAATATGCAAAGCAGTTAATTGAGCAGGGAGATGCTTACTACTGTTTCTGTACAAAAGAACGTCTGGAGTCTTTAAAATCCAGCGTGGGAGAAAAAGAAATTGCCATGTATGACAAGCATTGTCTGCATTTAAGCAAGGAAGAAATCGAAGAAAAACTGGCAAACGGCGAGCCTTATGTTATCCGTTTTAACATGCCTACCGAAGGCACAACAACCTTTCAGGATGACATTTACGGAGCAATTACCGTTCCGAATAATGAGCTGGACGATTTGATTTTAATTAAATCGGACGGATATCCGACATATAACTTTGCCAATGTAGTAGACGACCATTTAATGGGAATTACACATGTAGTAAGAGGAAATGAATACTTATCTTCTTCACCGAAATACAACCGTATTTATGAAGCTTTCGGATGGGAAATTCCTACTTATGTACACTGTCCATTGATTACAAACGAGGAGCACAAAAAGCTCAGCAAACGTTCCGGACATTCTTCTTACGAAGATTTGGTAGAGCAGGGATTTTTAACAGAAGCTATCGTAAACTATGTGGCTCTTTTAGGCTGGTGTCCAGAGGACAACCGTGAAATCTTCTCTTTAGAAGAGCTGGTAAAGGTATTTGATTATCATCACATGAGCAAATCACCGGCTGTATTTGACATTCAGAAGCTTCGCTGGATGAACGGAGAATACATGAAAGCAATGGATGATGATAAGTTCTACGAAATGGCGCTTCCATACTTAAAACAGGTGATTACCAAAGATTTGGACTTAAGAAAAATCGCAGGAATGGTAAAAACCAGAATAGAAGTTCTGCCTGATATTGCAGATTTAGTAGATTTCTTTGAAGCAGTACCGGAGTATGACGTTGCCATGTATACACATAAGAAAATGAAAACAAATCCGGAAATTTCTTTAGAAGTTTTAGAGAAAATTCTTCCTGTATTAGAAGAAACAGAGGATTACAGCAATGACGCAATGTATGAGCTTCTCTGTGGCTTTGCAAAAGAAAACGGCTACAAAAACGGACAGATTTTATGGCCAATCCGTACAGCGCTTTCCGGAAAACAGATGACACCGGCAGGGGCTACGGAAATTCTGGAAGTGCTTGGAAAAGAAGAAAGCATCCAGAGAATAAAAGCTGCAATCGAGAAATTAAGCTAGTCTTATGGAGAAAAATGCAGCACAGGAAAAAGCAATTCATCACAATCAAGGACCGATGATGCTTTTGGCAGGACCGGGTTCGGGAAAGACCACTACCATGACAAGAAGGGTGGAGGCGCTTATTCGAGAGCATCATGTAAATCCTGCACACATTCTGGTGGTTACCTTTACAAAGGCGGCTGCAAGAGAGATGAAGGAGCGCTTTTTATCCCTTTGTCAAAAGTCCGGTGTAAAAGAGAATTATCAGAGAGTAACCTTTGGAACTTTTCACGGTATTTTCTATGGGATTTTGAGACATGCCTATGGATTGACAGGGAAAAACATCATCAGCGAAGAACAGCGATATGATATGCTAAGGGAAATTATTTATAGGCAGAGAATAGAAATAGAGGATGAGAAAGAGTTTTTTGAGGGACTGGTGCAGGAAATCAGTCAGGTAAAGAATAATCGAATTCCTCTGGAGCATTACTATTCTAAGAATTGTCCGGACGAAATATTCCGGACAATTTACTGTACTTATGTCAATAGATGCAGGCAGGCACGGCTGCTGGATTTTGATGATATGCTTTTGTATTGTTATGATTTATTGAAAAAAAGAGCAGATATTTTAGCAGGCTGGCAACAGCGGTTTCAGTATATTCTGGTAGATGAATTTCAGGATATCAATCAGCTTCAGTATGATATTGTCAAGATGCTGGCAGCGCCTCAAAACAACCTGTTTATTGTGGGAGATGACGACCAGTCCATCTATGCCTTTCGAGGTGCAAAGCCGGAAATTATGATGCACTTTCCAAAGGATTTTCCTACGGTGAGAACTGAGCTTTTATCCTGTAATTACCGTTCTACGAAGAAAATCGTGGAAGGGGCAGGAAGGGTAATAAGCTATAATAAAAACCGATTTAAAAAGAAAATCCATACGGAAAATGAGGAAGGAAAGCCTTTGTGTATCAAGGTGTTTGATACGCAAAAACAGGAAGAGCTGTATGTGAAGGACTGTATTGTAAAAGCTTATAAAAAGGGCTGTCCTTACGAAGAAATGGCAATTTTATACAGGACAAATTCCGGCGCAAGATTTCTGGTAGAGACACTTATGGAGTATCAGATACCGTTTCAGATGCGGGATGTTATGCCGAATATTTATGAACACTGGATTGCCCGAAACATGATTTCTTATATAAAACTGGCAATGGGTGACCGAAGCAGAAAAGAATTTCTTCAGATTATGAACCGCCCTAACCGTTACATATCAAGAGCTGCCTTGGAGGATGCACAGGTATCTTTTGAAGCCCTTCGCTGGTATTACGAGGGGAAAGATTGGCTGTGTGACCGTATTGATAAGCTGGAGGAAGACTTATATCTTTTGAAAAATATGACGCCTTATGGGGCAATCAACTATATACGCAAGGGCATTGGATATGACGAATATTTAAAGGATTATGCCGCTTATCGGAAGTTGAAAACAGAGGATTTCTATGAAATTTTAGAAGAACTGGCAGAAAGCGCCAAGGGCTATAAAACTTATCCGGAATGGTTTACACACATTGAGGAATACACGCAGAATTTAAAGGAACAGGCGAAAAATCAGCCTGTACAGAGGCAGGGCGTAGTTATTTCTACCTTACACAGCATTAAGGGACTGGAGTTTGATAAGGTATTTTTGATGGATGTAAACGAAGGAACAATACCCTACCATAAGGCAGCCACAGACAGCGACATAGAGGAAGAACGCCGTTTGTTTTATGTGGGTATGACAAGAGCCAGAAAAGAACTTTCTCTTTTCTTTGTCAAGGAACGTCATGAAAAGCAGTTAGAGCCTTCTCGCTTTTTAAGGGAATGTGGCTGGCAGGAGGAAAAGAATGGAGCGACCTCAAATTAAAATTTACATCGGAGAAATCGACCAATGGGCGAAGCTGTGTAACACAGAAGAAAGGGCAGAAACAATATGCGGAAGACTTCTGCTGTTATATGGTTTGCTTGAGCAAAAGAAAGAGCAAGAGCTTTTTTCGGCAAATACGTTGACAGAGGCGTATTATAAGCTGAAGGAGCAGCTTGTATATGGCGCTCATGGAAAACCGACTTTTTTTGGAAGCTCTGCTCCTCATTTTAATATCAGCCATTCCGGAAAATATGCGGTATGTGCGCTGTCAGAAGTGCCCTGCGGTATTGATATACAGGAAAAAAAAGAGCTGAAAAACCGTCGTATTTTTGAAAAAATCTTATCTCCAAAGGAACAGAACGAAGCTCTTTTGAGTACAGATAAGACAACTGTTTTTTATAAATACTGGACAAGGAAGGAAAGCTTTTTAAAGTTCACGGGGCAGGGGATTACCGTGGATTTAAGAGAAATTTCCAAACCTGTGTGGTATGAAGATTTTACATTAAAGGAAGCTTATGCAGGCTGTATCAGCGCCGATATCAAGTGTCAGACCACTTATGAGCATATCTTGCCTTTTGACCTTTTAAAATTCTTTTCTTAATAAAAACTTTTGTTTTTCACGTATCTTTTATTAAGATTTTTTCTTTATAGTGAAGGATATGGAAACAAAGGAGGAAGAAATATGCAGGAAAAGACGTTGAAAAGGGTATGGTACGGAAGTATTGTTCTTTATATAGGAACTTTGGCGTTTGCCTTTGGTTACAACCTTTACATAAAGGATTATCACAGTGTGGGAATGGCATTTGTAGCCATGCTTACCCCATGTATCGTGCCTCTGATTTTTAAACTGTGTCATTGGAACAGGGTATATGAAATTTATATTTTATCCAATGTTTTTACTTATTTTGCCAGTGTGTGGGGAGGAGCGTTGGACGCTTATCGCCTTTATGGCTTTGATAAAGTGCTCCACTTTTCCAGCGGATGGCTGATTACAACGGCGGCGGTGATTTTGTATTTTACCATTAAAGGGGACAGAAAATTTCAGTCCAAAAGGGAATTTACGATTTTTCTTATTTTTATCAATGCCGTCAATATGGCAGTGGCACAGCTATGGGAATTTTATGAGTATGCCATGCTGATTTTCTTTAAAAATGACTGCATCAATCATTATACGCAGGGAGTTCACGACAGCATTACTGATATGCTGTGTGCAGCAGTGGCAGGTATCGGTCTTACGGTCTTTCTTGTTTTATACTATAAAAACGGAAGAAGAAACTTTTTTGTCAATATTTATGAGAAATTTTATGACAGAAATGTGGGGAAATAAATATGTTCTATTTCAGCCATTTATTACGTGACGAAGAAATGAAAGAAGTCATACAGGAAACAGGAATGGGTGTCGAGTCTATTGAGTTTTCCATTGCGGAAAATTTAGATGATTTCTCAAAAACCTTGCTTTCCTATGAAAAAAGATTGGAAAAAATGGGCTGTGAAAAGTTTTTGCTTCATGGTCCTTTTCTGGATTTAAATCCGGTATCTTATGATTTGTCTATTCGGAATGTAACCATGAAAAGATACGAGGAAGCTTATCAGGCGGCAAAGGCTTTGGGAGCGAAAAAAATTGTATATCATACCTGTTATGTGCCTGATTTTTATCTTTTAATCGGATGGGCAGAGAGGATGGCAGAGTTTTATAGAGAATTTCTTTATAATAAAGACAATTCCATAGAAATTGTCATGGAGAATGTATTAGACCGCATCCCACAGCCTATGGCAGAAGTAGCGGAAAAAATAGAACATCCTGCTTTTGGATTGTGTCTGGATGTAGGTCATGCCAACTGCTACTCTAAAATTTCCTGTAAGGAGTGGGCCAAGACAGAGAAAAAATATCTGAAGCATCTTCATCTACATGACAATAAAGGGGATAGAGACAGTCATTTGCCATTGGGAGTAGGTACGGTTTGCAGGGATACCGTAAGAGAAATTTTAAGAGAAAAGCAGGTGAATACCTGTACCATAGAATGTAGTACAAAAGAAGCGGTAATAACTTCTTTTTACTGTGCAAAAAAACTTTTTGAGAAAAAAACAGACAACAGAGAGGATAAATAATGAAGAAAAAAATTATTGCAGCAGCAAGTATTTTGATTTTATTTGTGTGCGTATTATGCGCTGTTTTATTTATGGGAAATAAAAAGGAAACAAAGGAAGGCACAAAAACGGTTTCCGTTGAAGTGGTACATGGAGACGGAAAAGCCGTAACCTTTGAATACAGTACAGAAGCAGAATTTTTAGGTGAAGTTTTAAAAGAAAATGAGCTTGTGGAAGGGGAAGAAGGAGAATATGGTCTGTTTATTACATCCGTAGACGGAGAAAAAGCAGACGATACAAAAGAGCAGTGGTGGTGTATTACCAAAGGCGGAGCACAGGTAAATACTTCCGCTGATAAAACACCGGTACAGGACGGCGATAAATTTGAACTTACATTAACAGAAGGATATTAACAGAAAAATATTAAAAGAAAAAGAGGCTAATATTTTAAACATTATTTGAGATATTTATGCACTTTTAGCGAATTTGTCGAGCACGCTTTGAGATGATAAGCTCAGAGTGAGCGCAGACTGAGCATAAAAGGCATAAATATCCTAATATAGATTTAAAGTGATAGCCTCTTTTCTATGTCATAAAAAGGGATTGTCCTCATATATTATTCTAAGAGGTGAGGTAAATGACAGAGCAGGATATTACAAAGCTGTTTCCCGCACATATAAGGAAAGCTCTTGGGCAGGCTCTTTTTGACAGAAATAAAATTTATGAAATTCGACTGCGGGTAAATGCGCCTCTGATTGTGATTTATCAGGGGAAAGAATATTTTCTGACTTTAGAAGGAGAGCTGACAAGAGAGGAGTCAAAGGCTTATCACGTTCAAACGGAAGATTTAAAGGAAATGCTGGAATATATCAGCGGATATTCTCTCTATGCCTTTGAGGAAGAGATACGGCAGGGCTTTCTCACCATTGTGGGAGGTCACAGAGTAGGAATTGCAGGAAAAACCATCTTAGACGGAAATAAGATTAAAAGTCTGAAATACATATCTTATATCAATCTTCGATTATCACATCAGATAAAGGGGTGCGCATCCCCCATACTTCCCTATATTATAAAAAACAGACAGATTTGTCATACTTTGATTATTTCTCCGCCCAGATGTGGGAAGACCACGCTTTTAAGAGATTTAATCCGTCAGGTCAGCAACGGAAATCGCTATATGCCCGGAGTTTCTGTGGGAGTGGTAGATGAACGCTCGGAAATTGCAGGCTCTTATCAGGGAATACCTCAGAATGATTTGGGTATACGCACCGATGTTTTGGATTGCTGTCCAAAAGCAGAAGGCATGATGATGCTGATACGCTCCATGTCTCCGGAGGTGGTGGCAGTAGACGAGCTGGGTGATTATGAAGATATTCATGCCATAGAGTCTGTTGTTCATTGTGGCTGCAAGCTTTTTGCAACGGTTCACGGAAGCTCCATAGAGGATATGAAACGAAAGCCGCTGCTTCAAAGGCTGATGCAGGAGAAGATTTTTGAGCGTTATATTGTACTGTATAAAAAGGACTGTGCCGGACAGATAAAAGCTATCTATGATGAGCGGGGGACAGGGCTTTATGATGCTTCCCGAAAGCAGGGGATTTTATGTTGAAAATCACAGGCGCAGCGTTGGTGATTTTTGCCTGTGGAGCTTTGGGATATGGGAAAAGTGCAGGGATTTCAGCCAGATTGTCTTTACTTCGGGAAATTGAAAAAATGCTGCTGCTTTTAATGGGAGAAATTACTTACCGAAAGGAAGCTTTGCCGGAAGCTATGCTATGTGTTTCCGGCAAGGTACAAGAGCCCTTAGGCAGTTTTTTAAAAGAGACGGCAAAGATGGCGCAGAAATATCAGGGAGAGCGCTTTGCCTGCATTTTTCGGGAAAATGCAGAAAAATATTTAAAAAACAGTGCTTTAGCACAGAAGGACTTTGAAGAATTTGTGCAGCTTGGAGAATATCTGGGATATTTAGATGCGGATATGCAGAAGAACACATCTCAGTGGTATTTGCAGCAGTTAAAAACAGAAATTGATACTCTTGCAGGAGAGATGCCTGTAAAGAAAAAGCTATACCGGAGTTTAGGGATTTTGTCAGGGATTTTTCTGGCGATTTTGTTACTGTAATACAGCATACAGGGAGGAAACAGAGTGGAGGTAGGGTTATTATTTAAAATCGGTGCAGTGGGGATACTGGTGTCTGTTCTGTGCCAGATCTTAAAGCACAGTCAGAGAGAGGAGCTGGCATTTTTAACGAGCCTGACGGGACTTCTTTTGGTATTGTTCTGGATACTTCCCTATATTTACGATTTATTCCGTACCATTGAAGACTTGTTTTCGTTATAACAGGAGGGGATATGGAAGTTATAAGAATTGTGATGATTGGCGTTACAGGGATGCTGCTGGGACTGCTTTTAAAAGGGACAAGACCGGAGTACACGGTATATTTAAGCCTTGGGGCAGGCATCTGTATTTTTTCTTGTATGACAGAAAAAATTGCATATATCTTTTCTTCTGTTTTGCAGCTTCAGGAATATTTGCCTCTGGATACTAAATATTTTGTGATTTTGTTAAAGATGCTTGGAGCGGCTTACGTGGCGCAGTTTTCTTCCGGTCTTTGCAAGGATGCGGGATACAGCGCAGTTGCTTCCCAGATTGAAGTCTTTACAAAGCTGTATATGATGGTTCTGTCTATGCCTGTGCTATTGGCTTTGATGGAAACAATTCGCAGCTTTCTGCCATGAGGATAAGAACAATACAAATGATATTTTTTCTTTTGTTTTTGTTTTCCATACCGGTACAGGCTTCTAATGAGGAGCAGGGGAAGACGCAGGAGCAGCTTTTAGACAGTATGGAGCTGGAAAAGATGCAGGAAGCGGTAAATGAGCTTTTGGGAGAGGAGACCTTTCCTGTAAAAGAAAGTATCAAAAAGGCGCTTTCAGGGGAAGAACCTTTTTCACCGGAGCATTTTTGGGAAATCGGAAAAGCATTTTTATGTCAGCAGCTTTTGCCGGATAAGAAAATTCTGGTTCAGGTTATTCTTTTGGTGCTGGCAGCTTCCCTGTTTTCTAATTTTACAGGAATGTTCGGAAAAGGCGAAACGGGAGAAATTAGTTTTTACATGGTGTATCTCTTTTTACTTACCATACTTATGAAAAGCTTTGGACAGATGAGTCATACCATTTCTTCCAGTTTGGAGGATTTTGTGTTTTTTATGAAAGCATTGATGCCCTCCTATTTTCTGGCAGTGACAGCAGCAGGAGGCGTGGCAAGCGCCATGATTTTTTATAATATGGTGCTGGCGGTGATTTACGTTATTCAGGTCGTTTTATTAAAGCTGGTAATACCGGGGATACATCTGTTTGTTTTGTTTCAGTTGGTAAATTACCTTCACAAAGAAGATATTCTGTCGAAAATGGCAGAGTTTTTTAAAATGATTTTAGAATGGACACTGCATACCTGTGTGGCAGTTCTGGTGGGAATGCAGATTATCCAAAATATGATATCTCCTGCTGTGGACTCCTTGAAACGAGATGTCATAGGAAAGACAGCCGCCGCTATTCCGGCAGTAGGCAATGCCATTGACGGCGTGACAGAAGTGGCGTTGGGAACAGCCGTGCTTATCCGAAATTGCATTGGCGTAGTGGGAATTTTGGTATTGCTCCTTTTAGGTCTGCCACCCATTATTCGTCTTGGAATAACAACCTTGACTTATAAGCTTTTGGCGGCCGTTGTCCAGCCTGTGGCAGATAAACGAATGACAGGCTGCCTCTCCACCATGGGAGAAGGATGCAGATTACTTTTGCGAGTATTATTAACAGTAGAACTATTGTCACTAATTACCATTGCTATTTTATCTATTTCTTTTACATCACATTAACATTAAAAAGAAATGGTTATGCAGATGTAAGAAGCTGTGTCGTCTTCAATATTATTCGAGAATATTTATACACTTTTAGCGAATTTGTCGAGCACGCTTTGAGATGAAAGCTCAAAGTGAGCGCAGACTGAGCGTAAAATGTATAAATATTCCAAATATGGACAGTTTGCAGGAAAACATGGAGTCAGCATCTGTCAAAGTTTTTTATCACATTTGTCTGGGAAAGGAGAAAATCCATGCTCTCACAACTATATTCATGGTTTCAAAACGTCGTCTGCTATTTTCTCCTTCTGACCGTAGTTATGAATTTACTTCCCGATGACAGCTACAAGAAATATATCCGCTACTACATGGGATTGCTGCTCATTCTTACATTTTTATCTCCCATTTTTCAAATTACCGATATGGAACAAACACTAGACTCTTATATAGAGGACTTTAAGGGATTTGAAACAGAAGCACAAGAATGGGAAGAAAAAGCAGAGGCATGGGAACAAAGCTGGGAGAAGGAGACAGAAATTTTAAGAGGGCAGGAGGTAGAGCCATGAAGCTTTTACAGGAAATGATGAAAAAGGAAAAACTGGTTGTCATCCTTCTCATTGGACTTCTTTTGCTTATTGCAGCCCTTCCTGTAAAGGAAAGGGAAACGCCGCAAACACTGTCAGAGGAACAAAATAGTACAGAACAGGCAAAGGAACAAAAGGATTGGCAGCAGCAGATGGAAGAACAGCTGAAAAAGGTATTGGAAAAGGTAGAGGGGGTAGGAAAGGCAGAAGTCATTCTCACCTGTGAAGGCACAGAGAAAAATCTGGTGGAAAAGGATGAACAGGATACCGTTTATACAAAGGATGCAAAGGGCAATCAAATCCCCTATCTTACATCACAGGAATATCCCGAAGTGCTGGGCGTCGTTGTGGTGGCAGAGGGAGGTGATAATCCCGTAATTATTCGCAACATTCAGGAGGCAGTACAGGTATTATTTCAGGTGGAAGCCCATAAAATTAAAGTAATGAAAATGAATTAGAGGAGAATGTCACATGAAAAAAATCTTCAAAAAAAATCAGGTCATTATTACAGCTCTGGCAATTATGATTGCTGTGGCAGGGTACATCAATTACTCAGACAATCATCTGGGAATTGACAAAACGCTGAAGAAGGCAAGTACGAAAACCTCAGAAAAAGATGAAAAGGAAGCGCAGGAGACCGATGCCATCGTAGAAGAAATCGAAAGTCTGGATTATGACATCACAGACGAAACCGCCATGGCAGAAGAAAATCAGAAGGCGGCAGAAGAAGAAAAAGAAACGGAAACACCGGGAGAGGCAGTGCTAACAGGTGCTTCCGGCTTTGTGGCAGAAGCAAAGGTCAGCAGAGAACAGGTGCGCTCTGCCAATAAAGAAACACTGCTGGAAATCATCAACAATGAAAATTTAGGTGAGGAACAGAAGCAGGAGGCTGTCAATTCCATGGTGAACATGACTAATCTTGCAGAGCAGGAGGAAGCCGCAGAGCTGCTGCTTGATGCACAGGGCTTTCAGAATGTGGTGGTAAATTTAACCGGTGACAGCGCAGACGTTATTGTGCCGAAGGAATACATGGAAGATGCCAACAGAGCCCAGATTGAGGACATTGTAAAGAGAAAAACAAACGTAGCGGCAGAAAAGATTGTGATTACCCCTTTGGACGGCGGAACAGGGGAAAATGAATAAATCCCCTTGACACATATTTCCCTGTATACTAAAATAGCGTCAGTGTGCTATATGAAATGAAGGAGGGCCTAAGGTGGCTGACTATACGAAAGAAATTACAAAAAGACGTACATTTGCAATTATTTCTCACCCCGATGCAGGTAAAACAACTCTTACCGAGAAGTTTCTGCTTTACGGAGGTGCGATTAATCTGGCAGGAAGCGTAAAAGGAAAGGCGACTGCCCGCCATGCAGTTTCTGACTGGATGGAGATAGAAAAGGAGAGAGGTATTTCTGTTACTTCCTCTGTGTTACAGTTTAATTATGATGGCTATTGTATCAATATTCTGGATACACCGGGACATCAGGATTTCTCAGAGGATACTTATCGTACTTTGATGGCGGCAGACTCTGCCGTAATGGTTATCGACGCATCAAAGGGTGTGGAAGCGCAGACCAGAAAGCTTTTCAAGGTTTGTGCTATGCGAAATATTCCTATCTTTACATTTATTAACAAGCTGGACAGAGATGCCAACGATACCTTTGATTTATTAGATGAAATCGAAAAGGAACTGGGAATTCCCACATGCCCTATTAACTGGCCCATTGGCTCAGGAAAAAAATTCAGAGGTGTGTATGATAGGGAAACAGGAAAGGTTTTGACTTTCTCAGATACCATGAAGGGTACAAAAGAAGGTTTAGAAGAAGAAATCGCTTTAGATGAACCGCGTATTGATGAGGTGCTAGATGCAGACCAGAAGGAACAGCTTTTAGAAGAAATTGAGCTGTTAGACGGGGCAAGCGCTGAGTTTGATCAGGAGCTTGTAGATCAGGGAAAACTTTCTCCTGTGTGCTTTGGTTCTGCCCTTACCAACTTTGGTGTGGAAACCTTCTTAAAGCATTTCCTGAAAATGACTTCTACACCGCTTCCGAGAAAAGCGGATATCGGAGAGGTCAATCCGCTGACAGAAGATTTTTCAGCCTTTGTATTTAAAATACAGGCGAACATGAATAAAAATCACAGGGACAGAATTGCGTTTATGCGAATTTGTTCCGGTAAATTTGAAGCGTCAAAAGAAGTATTCCATGTGCAGGGGAATAAAAAAATGCGTCTTTCCCAACCGCAGCAGATGATGGCACAGGACAGACACGTAGTTGACGAGGCTTATGCAGGGGATATTATCGGTGTCTTTGATCCGGGAATTTTCTCAATCGGAGATACGGTATGTACGCCGGGCAGGAAGTTTCAGTACGAAGGTATTCCTACCTTTGCGCCCGAGCACTTTGCAAGGGTGCGTCTGTTAGACAGCATGAAGCGTAAGCAGTTTGTCAAAGGAATTAACCAGATTGCACAGGAAGGCGCAATTCAGATTTTTCAGGAAATCATGGGCGGTATGGAAGAAATTATCGTAGGCGTTGTAGGCGTGCTTCAGTTTGACGTATTAAAATATCGTCTGGAAAATGAATACAACGTGGATATTCGTTTGGAAGCCCTGCCTTATGAGCACATCCGTTGGATTGAAAATAAAGAAGAAGTGGATGTAAAACGTCTCACAGGTACTTCCGACATGAAGAAGGTTATGGATATGAAAGGAAATCCGTTGCTGCTGTTTATTAACAGCTGGAGCATCGGAATGACTTTAGACAGAAACGAAGGCTTAAAGCTGGCAGAGTTTTCCAGAAATTAGTACAATAAAAAAGGTGCAAAGGGTGGTTTTTTGCGGGAAAAGCAAAAAACCACTTTTAATTTTTTCAGGGTTTTGGTATAATAAGAAGCAGGATATTTCCTATTAGGAGGTTAAATCAGAATGGAAGATAGAAACAGATATAAAATACATGATAACGGCTCTCTTGGGGAAGTACAGATTGCAGATGAAGTAGTGGCGATTATTGCAGGACTGGCAGCAACAGAGGTAGAAGGTGTCGGCTCCATGGCAGGAAACATTACAAATGAGCTTGTTGGAAAGCTGGGCATGAAGGTGCTTTCAAAAGGTGTAAAGGTAGATGTTTTAGAAGATGTAGTATGCGTAGATATTGCTCTTAATATCGAATATGGCTTTAATATTTTAAAAACAAGCAAAAAAGTACAGGAAAGAGTAAAGGCTGCCATTGAAAATATGACAGGTCTTACTGTTTCTGATGTAAACGTGCGCATTGCAAGCGTAGAGATTGAAAAGACAAAATAGTTCATTGACAAGTTCACAGCTAAAAGAGAAGAGAGGTAAGGTGTCTTTTTTAGGGCACCTTATTTTTGCTATAAGAGAATTTAAAAAGGATACGTACAGGAGGAAGAAATATGGGAAGACGAGAAATGAGAGAACACATTTTCAAACTTCTTTTTTTAGGAGAATTTAATGAAACAGAGGAAATGCCGAAACAGATACAGCTGTATTTTGAAGGACTTTCTGACTTACAGCCCACAGAACAGGCTTATATGGAAAATAAATATACGCTGGTAAAAGAGCATTTAGAAGAAATCGATGCTTTGTTAAATGAGAAATCAGCGGGCTGGAAGACAAAGAGAATGAGCAAGGTAGACTTAAATATTCTTCGTCTGGCTGTTTATGAAATGAAATATGATGAAGACGTACCGGTCAAGGTAGCCATCAATGAAGCCGTTGAAATCAGTAAAAGCTTTGGCGGAGACGACTCTGCTTCTTTCGTAAACGGAATACTGGGTAAAATAGCAAGGGAAGATTTATGAACAGTATCTACTCCGTAGGGCAGGTAAACAATTATATAAAAAATATGTTTCAGCAGGATTTTCTGTTGAATAAAGTAAGTATAAAAGGTGAAGTATCAAATTGTAAGTATCATACCTCCGGACATATTTACTTTTCATTAAAAGATGAGACAGGAGCTCTTGCCTGCGTCATGTTTGCGGGACAGAGAAAGGGGCTGGCATTTTCCATGAAAAACGGCGATAAAGTCGTAGTAAGCGGAAGCGTCAGCGTATATGAAAGAGACGGAAAATATCAGCTTTACGCCAAAGAGATTACTTTGGAAGGCGCAGGACTTTTATACGAGCGTTTTCTGGCATTAAAAGCAGAGCTGGAAGAGATGGGAATGTTTGCAAAGGAATACAAGCAGCCTATTCCGGCTTATGCAAAAACCGTGGGGATTGTTACGGCGCCCACAGGAGCGGCCATACAGGATATCCGCAATGTGGCCGGAAGACGAAATCCTTATGTTCAGCTTATTTTGTATCCGGCGCTGGTACAGGGAGACGGTGCAAAGGAAAGTATTATTGAAGGAATTGAAAAGCTGGATGCTTACGGCGTGGATGTGATGATTGTAGGTCGTGGCGGCGGTTCTGTGGAAGATTTGTGGGCGTTTAACGAGGAGGAAGTGGCGAGAGCAATTTTTAACTGTAAAATTCCCATAATATCAGCAGTGGGACATGAAACCGATACCACGATTGCGGACTTTGTGGCAGATTTGCGTGCGCCAACACCTTCGGCAGCCGCAGAGCTGGCTGTGGCAGATATCCGAGGCGTTTTTCAGTCTCTTGAAAATTATCGTCAGAAGCTTTCAAGAAATCTGGAAAATAAAATTCAGCTTTTACAGCAGCAGATAAAATATTATGAAAATCGTCTACTGTATGGAAGTCCGGAGTTTCAGATAAGGGAAAAGCGTACACGCCTGCTGGATTTGGAGAACAGAATACAGAGTGCGATGGAAGCGCAGATTTTCCATGCCAGACAAAACTTGAACATTTATATTGAACGAATGAAGGGGCTGTCACCTCTTGAAAAATTAAATCAGGGCTTTTCTTATGTGGAAAATCAAACAGGCTCTGCCGTTACCGGCATTTCTCAGGTGAAGGTGGGAGAAGAGCTGAAAATTCAGGTGACAGACGGAACGATTATAACAAAAGTAACCGATGTGAAAAAAGAAAAGAGAGGAGCATAGAGATTGACGGAGAAACTGACAGAAGAAAGAACCATTGAGGAAGGCTTGCAGGAGCTGGATAAAATTGTAGAAAAGCTGGAAAGCAGAGAAATCTCTCTGGAGGACTCCTTTGCCATGTACCAAAAAGGAATGGAAGTCTTAAAGCAGTGCAGCCAAAAAATCGATATGGTTGAGAAAAAAATGCTCCAGATGAATAAAGATGGTGATTTAAGTGAATTTTAAAACAGAACTTCAGGAAAGAACAGACTTTGCAGAGGCTGTGATTGAGAAATATCTGCCTGAAGAGCATGGATTTTCAGGGAGAATGGCAGAAGCTGTAAATTACAGCATGAAAGCAGGAGGAAAGCGTTTAAGACCTGTATTTATGAGAGAAGCTTATCAGATTTTGGGAGGAGAAGGGGAAATCATCGAGCCTTTTATGGCAGCCTTGGAAATGGTTCATACCCATTCTTTAATTCATGATGATTTACCTGCCCTTGACAATGATGAATTCAGACGGGGAAAGCAAACCACCCATATTGTCTTTGGAGAAGCGGCGGCAATTTTAGCAGGGGACGCTCTGTTAAACTATGCTTATGAGACAGCTTTTTCTGCCTTTGATATGGCAAAGAATGAGGCAGAGCTTCAGCGTGTGGCAAAAGCCTTAAAGGTTTTGGCACAGAAAACAGGAATAAAAGGAATGCTGGGCGGACAGGGCGTTGACGTGGAAAATGACGGAAAACCTCTGGAAAAACAGCTTTTGGATTATATATATGAAAATAAAACTTCGGCTTTAATCGAGGCCGCTCTGATGGTTGGCGGTATTCTTGCGGGGGCTTCGGATATTGAAAAGCTGGAGCAAATCGGCAGTAAAATCGGTATTGCTTTTCAGATACAGGATGATATTTTGGACGTTATCAGCAGTGCGGAGGAGCTTGGAAAGCCGATTGGAAGTGATGAAAAAAATAATAAGACCACGTATGTGACCTTAGAAGGCATTGAAAAAGCGGGGAATGAGGTGCAAAAGCTTACAGATGAAGCCGTTGGGCTTCTTCGTGAGCTTACAGATGAAAAGAGTTTTTTGGAAGAACTGTTTCAGTCTTTATGTGCCCGCAGAAAATAGAGGTGCATTACGAATGATTTTAGAAAATATAAAAAAAGAGAACGACATTAAAAAAGTCCCATTAGAAGATATGGAGCAGCTTGCACAGGAAATTCGGGAATTTCTTTTAGAGCATGTAAGTAAGACCGGCGGGCATCTGGCATCTAATTTAGGTGTGGTGGAGCTTACCATGGCGCTGCATTATGTGTTTTGTTTGCCGGAGGACAAGCTTATCTGGGATGTGGGACACCAATCCTATACCCATAAAATTTTAACAGGGCGAAAAGAAGGCTTTGACGGACTTCGTACCTTAGGCGGTATGAGCGGATTTCCCAAAAGATGTGAAAGTCCCTGTGACGCTTTTGATACGGGACACAGCTCAACCTCCATATCGGCAGGTGTGGGATATGTGCGGGCAAGAGACTTAAAGCAGGAAAATTACCATGTGGTATCCATTATCGGAGACGGCGCTCTCACAGGCGGAATGGCGTATGAGGCTTTGAATAATGCTTCTGCGTTAAAGAAAAATTTTATTATTGTGTTAAATGACAATGAAATGTCTATTTCTGAAAATGTGGGAGGAATTTCCAGCTATTTAAGCAACGTTCGCACAGCAGAAGGATATCAGGAATTTAAAACAGGTGTGAAAAACAGTCTGAGTAAAATACCGGGAATTGGTCCTGCGACGATTAAACGGCTGCATAAGACAAAGGACAGCATTAAGCGGCTGGTAATTCCGGGAATGTTTTTTGAAGATATGGGTATTACCTATTTAGGACCTGTAAACGGACATGACTGTTCCAAGCTTATTCAGACCTTTCAGGAGGCAAAGAAGATTTCAGGTCCGGTGCTGGTACACGTAAAAACAGAAAAAGGCAGGGGATATGAGCCTGCTATGCGTCATCCTGCCCGTTTTCACGGAACGGCAGCCTTTGATTTGGAAAACGGTCTTCCATTAAGCAGCGGCGGAAAGGCAAATTATACAGATATTTTTTCCACCGTCATGCGAAAATTCGGAGACAGAGACGAACGTGTGGTGGCGGTTACGGCAGCTATGCCGGACGGAACGGGATTAAAGCGTTTCCGCAATATGTTTCCGGAGCGTTTCTTTGATGTGGGAATTGCAGAAGAACATGCCGTGACTTTTGCGGCGGGACTTGCTCTTGGAGGCATGATACCGGTGGTGGCAATTTATTCCTCCTTTTTACAAAGGGCAGTGGACCAGATGATTGAGGATGTGTGTCTGCAAAATCTTCATGTGATTTTTGCAGTAGACCGAGCAGGTTTGGTAGGAAGTGACGGAGAAACTCATCAGGGCTGCTTTGATTTAACCTATTTATCCATGATACCCAATATGACGATTATGGCTCCGAAAAATAAATGGGAGCTTTCCGATATGATGAAATTTGCAGTGAATTATGATGGTCCTATTGCAATCCGCTATCCAAGAGGAGAAGCTTATGACGGGCTGGAAGAATACAGAGCCCCTGTTTTAAAAGGGCGCAGTGAGATGATTTACGAGGGAAATTCCATTGCATTGCTTCCGGTGGGAAGTATGGTAAAGACAGGTTATCAGGTTTATGAAATGCTGAAAGCAGAAGGAGAAAATCCGACTCTTGTAAATGCCAGATTTGTAAAGCCTCTGGATGAAAAAATGCTGGACAGACTGGCAAAGGAACATTCCCTGCTTGTAACCATGGAAGAAAATGTACAAAAGGGCGGTTTTGGAAGCGCAGTGCTGGATTATATGCACAGACATCATCCACAGGTCAGTGTGCTGAATATTGCACTTCCGGATCGGTTTATCGAACATGGAAATCCTGAAAAATTAAAGGAAAAAGCAGGAATTGACGCAGTTTCGGTTTATAAAAAAATCAAGGAGGCAAAATAAATGAAGGAACGTCTTGATGTCCTGCTTGTAAAAAGAGGGCTGGCAGTTTCCAGAGAAAAGGCAAAAGCTGTCATTATGGCAGGAAACGTATATGTAGATAATCAGAAAGAAGATAAAGCGGGAACCATGTTTCAGGATACCGTGAACATTGAGGTTCGAGGCAGTACTTTGAAATATGTAAGTCGTGGAGGCTTAAAGCTTGAGAAGGCAATGAGCCATTTCGACGTTGTTTTGGAAAATAAAATCTGTATGGACGTAGGTTCTTCCACAGGAGGATTTACAGACTGTATGCTGCAAAACGGCGCAGTGAAGGTCTATGCCATTGACGTAGGGCACGGACAGCTGGATTGGAAGCTTCGAAATGATCCTCGTGTTGTATGTATGGAAAAAACAAACATCCGTTATGTAGTGCCGGAGGATTTACAGGAAGCGGCTGATTTTTCTTCCATTGACGTATCCTTTATTTCTCTTACCAAGGTTTTACTGCCGGTATACCACCTGTTAAAGGCAGACGGAGAAGTGGTTTGTCTGATTAAGCCGCAGTTTGAGGCAGGCAGAGAAAAGGTAGGAAAAAAAGGTGTAGTAAGAGAGCCGAAAGTTCATGAGGAAGTCATTGAAAAAGTAGTGGACTATGCTAAAAGCATCGGCTACGCCACACTGCACTTAGAGTATTCGCCAATTAAAGGACCGGAGGGAAATATCGAATACCTTCTTCATTTAAAAAAGAAAGTAGATGACCTTCCGGAAGATACCTTATTGGATATCAAAGAAACAGTGGCAAATGCCCATAAAGAACTGGATAAATAGATATGGATAAATTTTATATTATTGCAAACAGTGAAAAGGACGAAGGACTGAAGGTATCGGAAAGAGTTGCGAAATATTTGGAAGGTAAGGGGAAAAGCTGTGCCATTCGTCCGGCAAGCTTTGGAAATCGAGCTCCCTTTACCCATTATACGGATATTCGTGCCATACCGGATGATGTGGAATGCGTAATCGTGCTGGGTGGCGACGGTACTTTGCTGCAGGCTGCCAGAGATGTGGTAAGCCGTCAAATCCCTCTTTTGGGTATCAATCTGGGAACTCTGGGTTATCTTGCAGAGATTGATAAAGAGTCCATTGAGCCTGCGCTTAATCATTTGATTGCAGATGCTTACACCATTGAGCATCGAATGATGTTAAGCGGAAAAGTATACCATCGGGGGAAAATGGTGGCAGAGGATGTAGCCTTGAACGATATTGTCATAGGCAGAGAAGGCCCTTTGCGTGTCATCCGCTTTAATAATTATGTCAATGGAGAATTTTTAAATTCTTATACGGCAGATGGGATTATTATTTCAACTGCAACAGGCTCTACGGGATACAGCCTTTCCGCCGGCGGTCCTATTGTATCGCCGGAAACCAATATTATGATTATGACACCGGTTGCACCTCATACTTTAAACACCAGAAGCATTATTTTTCCTGCGGAGGATGAAATCACCGTGGAAGTGACAGAGGGCGCACAGAAAAACGGAGAGGGAAAAGCAGTGGCATCCTTTGACGGAGATACCAATATTTCCATGAATATAGGCGACAGAATTGTAATCAAGCGTTCTGTAAGTGATACAAAAATCATTAAAATCAGTAATATCAGTTTTTTAGAGGTGCTTCGCACAAAAATGAAAAATTAGGAGGTGATGAATATGAAAATCGCCAGACAGTCAAAAATTGTAGAGTTGATTAACGAATACGATATCGAGACACAGGAAGAGCTTGCAGCCAGATTAAATGATGCAGGCTTTAAGGTAACACAGGCAACGGTTTCCAGAGATATTCGGGAAATGAAGTTGATGAAAATGGCAAGACAGGACGGAGGTTCTAAATATGGATTGGTATCTTCTCCAAATACAGCAGACAGCGAAAAGTACATACGTGTATTAAGAGATGCGTATTTGTCTATGGATATTGCCCAGAACATTCTGGTTATTAAAACTACGGCAGGAATGGCAAATGCAGCAGCGGCAGCTTTGGACCATATCAGCTTTCAGGAAATCGTAGGAAGTCTTGCAGGAGACGACACTATTGCCTGTTTTTGTAAAAATGAAGGACAGGCAATGGCATTGATGAACAAAATTAAAAAGGTCATTCATGTATATGAATAGAAAAATGGAGTATTCTGAGAATGTTAGTACATTTACATGTAAAAAATCTTGCATTGATTGAAGAAGCAGAGGTGGATTTTGAAGAAGGGCTGAATATTTTAACCGGTGAAACAGGAGCCGGAAAGTCCATTTTGATTGGTTCTGTAAATCTTGCCTTAGGTCAGAAAATGTCAAGAGAAATGATACGTGAGGGGGCAGACTATGCTTATGTGGAGTTGGTATTTCAGGTAAACCCCGATACAGAAGAAAAATTGAAAAAGCTGGAAGTATTTCCGGAGGACGGACAGGTAATTATTTCCCGCCGTTTCACCGAGAACAGAAGTATCAGTAAAATAAACGGAGAGACAACCACTGTTTCCGGAATACGGAAAATTTCAGAGCTTTTATTGGATATTCATGGACAGCACGAACACCAGTCTCTTTTGTATGCAGATAAACAGATGGAAATTCTGGACGCTTACGGACAGGCAGAGATTGAAAAAGAAAAACAAAAAGTAAAAGAACTCTATAAAGAATACCGAAGCATAAAGCAGGAATTAGAGTCTTATCAGTTAGACGAAGAACAGAGAAGACGGGAAATCAACTTTTTAGAGTATGAAATACAGGAAATCGCAGAGGCTGAGTTAAAAGACAAAGAAGACGAAGAATTGTCTGCCTCTTATCGAAAGCTTTTAAACGGTAAAAAAATCACAGAAAATTTAGGTGAAGTTTATCAGCTTACAGGATATGAAGAAGGCAGTGCCGGACAAATCAGCAGAGCTTTACAGAAGCTTTCGCAGATTGCTTCCTTTGATGAAAATCTGGAAGGATTGTTATCTTCTCTTACCGATGTAGACAGTCTTTTAAATGATTTTAACAGGGAAACTGCTTCCTATATGGCGGAATTTACATTTTCCGAGGAAGAATTCTTTGAAATTGAAAAAAGGCTGGATATTATCAACGGATTAAAGGCAAAATACGGACATACTATACCAGAAATTTTCGATTATCAGGCAGAGCAGGAAGAAAAACTGGAAAAGCTTTTGCATTTTGAAGAAAGAAAAGAGAAACTGGAAAAACAGTGGAAGGAAAAGGAAGAAGAGCTTTCAAAAGCTTCGGCTGTTTTGACAAAAGCACGAAAAAAATGGGCAAAACAATTACAGGAACAGATTATTTTGGGATTGCAGGATTTGAATTTTCTCAATGTTTCTTTTGAAATCTCTTTTGAAGAAAGAGAAAAATTCACAGCCTTGGGAAAAGACCAAATTCATTTTTTGATTTCCACCAATCCGGGAGAGCCGGTAAAGGAACTTTCCAAAGTGGTATCCGGTGGTGAGCTTTCCCGAATTATGCTGGCAATTAAAACGCTGCTGGCAGATAAAGACTGTACAGAAACTTTGATTTTTGACGAAATTGATACGGGAATTAGCGGCAGAACCGCCCAGAAGGTGGCTGAAAAAATGGCGTTAATCGGAGAAAAACATCAGGTGCTTTGTATTACTCACCTTCCCCAGATTGCAGCGCAGGCATCCGGTCATTATATTATTGAAAAACAGGTAAAAAATGGAGAAACTGTTACAGAAATTTTCAGATTAAATGAGGAGCAATCCGTGGAAGAGCTTGCCAGAATGTTAGGCGGTGCAGAAATAACAAATGCGGTACTGCAAAATGCAAGAGAGATGAAAGATTTGGCACAGCAACAAAAAAATACAAGAGTGAAATAAAGAAATAATCACATACTAAAAAGGTACACAGCAGTGTATCTTTTTTTATTGCATAGGAAATTGCGCTATTGCGCAATCTTTCTTGTTGCATTAAGTTATATTGAGAATATTTATATATTTTCTTACTATACTTAATGCTACAATTTATCTTAAATATAATGGTGAAATTTGAAAAAAATAGGAAAGGATTTGATTTTTTGCAGAAAAAACGTAATTATCGCCTCCTTATTTTCGTATTATTATTAGCGGATATGTGCTTTATGACAGTTTTTGGAATTCATTATCTGAAAAAAGCAATTCCGGATACTATTTATATCCGTCAGGGACAGGAAACAGGAGTTTCCAAGATGTTGGATTATCCTTTTGTGACGTATTCTAAAAGTATTGACGTGTCAAAGAACGGCAGTTATCAAATACCGTGCCATTTCCTTGATATGATTTATTTAAAGGATGTACAGGTAGAGACAGCAGATGAAAAATGGGTATCTGTATGTGGTATGCCTGTGGGTTTGTACATGGAGACACAAGGTGTACTGGTAGTTGATACAGGAAAAATTACAGATAAGGATGGTGTACAGGCAGAACCGGCAGCGCATATAGCAAAGTCGGGAGATTATATTTTGGAAGTAGACGGAACCCCTGTTTTTGGAAAAAAAGATTTGATTAAAAAAATTGAAGCAAGCCATGGAGAGACCATGGAGCTTCTTGTAAACCGAAATGGTGAGAAAATACCTCTTTCCATATTGCCTGTATTAGACCAGAACGGCGAATATAAGCTGGGACTTTGGATACGGGATAATACACAGGGAATTGGAACCATGACGTATATGGATGAAAACGGAAAATTCGGCGCTTTGGGACATGGAATTAGCGATACGGATACAGGAGAACTTCTGGATATTTCAGAAGGAGAATTGTATGAAGCAGAGATTGTTTCCATTCAGAAGGGAGCAAAAGGCATGCCGGGAGAACTGTCCGGCTATATTGAGTATGAGCAGGAGAAGAAAATCGGAACCATAGTCCAAAATACAGAACTTGGAATTTTCGGAGAGGTATTTGATGCAAAACGTTTGCCTCACGAGAAAGTTATGGTGGGCTATAAGCAAGAAGTAAAAGAAGGAAAAGCGAAACTTTTGACAAATCTGAACAAGGAAGTGAAGACCTATGATATTGAAATAACGAAAATTTATCGAAATAAATCCAAAACAAATAAAGCTTTTGAAATTCAGGTGACGGATCCCAGACTTTTAGAGAAAACAGGAGGAATTGTACAGGGAATGAGCGGAAGTCCCATTCTTCAGGACGGAAAACTGATTGGAGCCGTGACTCATGTTTTTGTACAGGATTCATCCAAAGGTTACGGGATTTTTATTGAAAATATGCTATAAAAATTCATAGAAAAGTTGCAAATATGTCGAAATTGCATGAAAATAATCACAAACAAAAGTAAATTGTAGAAGGATTTAGCTTGATTATGAAAACAACAAAGAATATAATACTAAGAGTCTTCAGTTATTGACGATTGAAAAGGGCGCCCGTCAAATTCTGAAGAAGTTGCTGTAACAAAATTGATGGAGGAAGATTGATGGAGAAGTTAAATGTCGCTATTGCAGACGATAACGAGAAAATGTTGGACTTATTGGGGAATTTGATTAACGAGGATAAAGAGCTGGAACTGGTAGGACATGCAAACAATGGTGCGGAAATATACGATATTATTAAAGAAAAAGAACCGGATGTTGTGCTTTTAGACATTATTATGCCAAAAGTAGACGGACTCACCGTTATGGAGCGAGTAGGAAAAGACAGTGATTTAAAGAAACAGCCAGCCTTTATTGTCGTTTCTGCAGTAGGGCAGGAACAGATTACGGAAGATGCTTTTCAATTAGGTGCGAATTATTATGTTTTAAAGCCGTTTGATAACGATATGCTGTTATCCAGAATTAAGCGTATGCGTAATTTAAGAGACGGAAGAAAACGAGATATCAGAAAGATAGATGCCTATGAAAATACAGGCAGTTATTATGAGAGAAATTTAGAAGCAGATGTAACCGATATCATTCATGAAATCGGAGTACCGGCGCATATTAAGGGATATCAGTATTTAAGAGATGCCATTATCCTGTCAGTAAACGACATGGAAATGCTAAATTCCATTACGAAAATACTGTATCCAACCATTGCCAAGAAACATCAGACAACGCCAAGCAGAGTAGAACGTGCCATTCGTCATGCCATAGAAGTAGCTTGGAGCAGAGGAAAAATGGATACTATTGACGAATTATTCGGATATACGGTCAGTACAGGAAAGGGCAAACCGACCAATTCCGAGTTTATTGCCCTTATTGCGGATAAAATACGATTAGAATACAAAAAATAAAGAATTTACTACAATAAAACGACTTTTCTTTGCAGGAAAAAAGGAGTATAATATCACTATATAGTATCTGACAAGGAGGGTGTTTTAGTGAAAAAAATTTTGTTTGTTGCATCCGAGGCGGTGCCATTTATAAAAACGGGAGGTTTGGCTGACGTAGTTGGTGCGCTGCCGAAATGTTTTGATAAAAAAGAGTATGATGTACGGGTGGTTATTCCAAAATATTTATGTATGAAGGAAGAATATAAAAATCAGTTGCAGTATGTGACACATTTTTATATGGATATCGGATACAGACGGGAATACGTAGGTATCATGCAGATGGAATACGAAGGAATTCAATTCTATTTTATCGATAATGAGTATTATTTTTCAGGATATCAGCCTTACGGAGAAATTCGTTTTGACATTGAGAAGTTTGCTTTCTTCTCAAAAGCAGCATTGTCTATTCTTCCTGTAATCGGATTTCGTCCTGACCTCATTCATTGCCATGACTGGCAGACAGGTTTAGTGCCTGTATACTTAAATGACAGTTTTCAGCAGGGAGAATTTTACAGAGGCATTAAGACTGTCATGACCATACATAACCTGAAGTTCCAAGGAACATGGGATATTAAGACAGTCAGACAGATTACAGGTCTTCCGGCGCATTTCTTTACGCCGGATAAGATGGAAGCGTTTAAGGATGCCAATCTATTAAAGGGCGGTCTTGTGTATGCGGATGCGATTACAACAGTAAGTAATACTTATGCCGAAGAAATTAAGACAGAATTTTACGGAGAGCATTTGGAAGGTCTGATGCAGGCACGTTCCAATGATTTAAGAGGTATTGTAAACGGAATTGATTATGATGAGTACAATCCTCAGACAGATAAGTTTATCGCAAAGAATTACAATGCAAAGAATTTCAGAAAAGAAAAAGTGAAAAATAAACTTGCATTGCAAAAAGAGCTTGGTCTGGAGGAAAATCCAAAAGCAATGATGATTGGCGTTGTGTCACGATTGACAGACCAGAAGGGCTTTGATTTAGTAAACTATGTAATGGACGAGCTGTGTCAGGACAGCATTCAGCTGGTTGTTCTGGGTACAGGTGAAGAAAGATATGAAAATATGTTCCGCCATTTTGCATGGAAATATCAGGGCAAAGTATCTGCAAATATTTTCTACGATAACGGACTGTCCCATAGAATTTATGCGGCCAGCGATGCGTTTTTAATGCCGTCTTTATTTGAGCCATGCGGTTTAAGTCAGCTTATGAGCCTTCGTTACGGTACATTGCCGATTGTCCGTGAAACAGGCGGATTAAAGGATACGGTAGAGCCATATAACGAGTTTGAAAACACAGGTACAGGCTTTAGCTTTACAAATTACAATGCACATGAAATGCTGGGGATTATCCGTTACGCAGAGCATATCTATTATGATAAAAAACGAGAATGGAACAAGCTGGTTGACAGAGCCATGGCAAGAGATTTCTCATGGGCGAACTCTGCAAAACAGTACGAAGAAATGTATGATTGGCTGATTAGTAAATAAAAATCAGGTAAAAGTATCCTGTCATAGAAATCAAAAATCCTGACATACTAAGAAGGTAGAACAAGAAAACAGGAGGAAATGATCATGACAGAGATTTCAGTACTTGATTTACAGAATTTGCGCCATTTGATTGGCGGATTTGAAACCACTCACTGTAAAATGCAGGATTATGCACAGGAGTCACAGGATCCGCAGATTAAGCAGTTCTTCCAGAAGTCTGCGCAGTCTGCAATGGAAAGTAAGCAGCAGTTAATGCAGTTTTTACAGTAGGAGGGGTAGAAATGACAGAAAAGACAATGGTAGCAGATACGCTTGCAGGAATTAACGGTGAATTGGTACGTTACGGAGAAATGATTACACAGACAGAAAATCAGCAGTTAAAACAGACTTTAAAGCAGATGAGAAATCAGTGTGAAATGTCACAGGAAGAGATTTATCAGATTGCTAGAGCAAAAAGTTATTATGTTCCGGCAGCCTGTGCAAAGCCTGAAGAGGTTGCTCATGTACGTTCTGTTCTCACACAGCCGACTATGAGATAATGAGGAAAAAGGAGATGTTGCTTTTGTGACATCTCCTTTTTCCTATGATATTTTATTTCAGGACATGGAAAAATTGAGAAATCAGCTTGACAGAAAAGAGGAAAACGTGCATACTGAAAAAGTAATACATATCTTTCTGTCGGATGAAGACAGCATCAGTTTTTCATAACAGCAGTATTCTCTGTATATTTCAAAGAAAACAAAAGAAGAGTGGAAGGACTTCCCGAAGGATAAGAAAAATAGTTGACAAGAAGAAAAAAGTATACTATTATGAAACATAGAAACGAACATAAGTTCGTGCTTGCGAAAGTGTGATTAAAAGGAGAAAAAATATGGCACAGATGGTGAAAGAAGATAAATTAAAAGCATTAGACGGTGCTTTGGCACAGATTGAAAAGCAGTTTGGAAAAGGCTCCATTATGAAATTAGGAGACTCCACTGCAAATATGAACGTGGAAACCGTACCTACCGGAGCTCTGAGCTTAGACATTGCTTTAGGCTTAGGCGGTGTTCCAAAAGGAAGAATTATTGAGGTTTACGGACCGGAGTCCAGTGGTAAGACTACGGTTGCTTTACATATGGTGGCAGAAGTACAGAAAAGAGGCGGAATTGCAGGCTTTATTGATGCGGAGCATGCGTTAGATCCGGCATATGCAAAAAATATCGGTGTTGATATTGATAATCTTTATATTTCTCAGCCGGATAACGGAGAGCAGGCGCTGGAAATTACAGAAACAATGGTGCGTTCCGGCGCTGTGGATATTATTATTGTGGACTCTGTTGCGGCATTAGTACCGAAGGCAGAGATTGAAGGAGATATGGGAGACTCCCATGTAGGTCTTCAGGCACGTTTGATGTCTCAGGCGCTGAGAAAATTAACGGCGCATATCAGTAAATCGAATTGTATTGTTATTTTTATCAATCAGCTTCGTGAAAAAGTAGGAGTTATGTTCGGAAATCCAGAGGTTACCACAGGCGGACGTGCCTTGAAATTCTATTCTTCTATCCGTATGGATGTCCGCAGAATTGAAACCTTAAAACAGGGCGGAGAAATGGTCGGAAACAGAACTCGAATTAAAGTAGTGAAGAATAAAATTGCACCTCCGTTTAAAGAGGCAGAGTTTGATATTATGTTTGGCGAGGGGATTTCCAAAGAAGGAGATATTCTGGACTTGGCAGCAAATATTGGTATTGTGAATAAAAGCGGTGCGTGGTATGCCTACAACGATGGAAAAATCGGACAGGGAAGAGAAAATGCAAAGAAATATCTGAAAGAAAGTCCGGAAATTGCAGAAGAAATCGAGCAGAAGGTAAGAGTACATTACGGACTTTTACCGGATGAGAACGGTGCAGAACAGCCAACACCTGCCGGAGAAAGTACAGGAAACGAAGAAACAGAAGAAATTTAAGAGGAAAAACAGATGCTTGTTACGGATATTAAGCCTGTGACAAAACAAAAATTTCAGATTGAAATAGACGGACAGCCCGCCTTTGTAGTGTATAAAGGCGAGCTGTTTCGCTATCATCTTGAAAAGAACAGGGAAATTGAACAGAGCGTTTATACAGAGCTTGTAGATGAAGTTCTGACAAAAAGGGCAAAGCTGAGAGCTATGTATTTATTGCAGAAAATGGACAGAACCCGCTGGGAGCTGGAAAGGAAATTGCAGGAAAGCGGATATCCTCCCGTGGCAGTTGAAAGGGCGCTGGAGTATGTAACGTCTTTCCATTATATCGATGACAAACGATATGTTGCAATGTATATAGAGAGTCAAAAAAATAAAAAAGGCAAAGCCAGAATAAAAATGGAGTTGATGCGGAAAGGAGTTTCCTCAGAGGTAATAGCTGAAGTTTTTGAAGAAACAGAAGATGAAACAGACACAAAAGAAACCATTCGCAGCTTGATAGAAAAGAAATGTTCCAATCCGACACAGATGGATGAAAAAGAAAAGAGAAAATTATATGGTTTTTTGTTGAGGAGAGGTTTTTCTTCTCCTGATATTTTATCGGTTTTTCGTGAGATTTCAGAGTAAAAGGATTTTGTATAGATTATACAGATTAGGTCAGGTTAGTTTCCGCTTTTATGTTGACTTTTTAAAGAATTCAGTATAAAATTATACTGTTGTATTCGTACAATGAAAATTAAATAAGGAGGTGCTCCTGTGGCAATCTATGTAATAATTGCAATTATTGCTGTGATTCTTACTGCGCTGATTGCAGTTCCGGTTACCGCAAATATTACTGTTAAGAAAAAAGCAGAAAAAGATGCAGAAACCATTGGAACCGCAGAGGTCAAAGCGAGAAGCATTATAGATGAAGCATTAAAGACTGCTGAAACAAAAAAGCGAGAAGCTCTCTTGGAAGCAAAAGAAGAAAATCTCCGTACCAAGAATGAATTGGAAAAAGAGACAAAAGAGAGAAGAAGCGAACTTCAGAAGTATGAAAAACGTGTTTTATCAAAAGAAGAAGCTCTTGATAAAAAAGCAGATGCTTTAGAAAAAAGAGAAGCTGAATACACAGCGAAGGAAGCAGAATTAAAGAAAAAGGAAAAGAAAGTTGACGAATTACAAGGACAGCGAGTGCAGGAACTGGAGCGAATTTCAGGTCTGACCTCCGAACAGGCAAAAGATTATCTGTTGAAAACTGTTGAAGATGAAGTAAAAATTGACACAGCCAAGCTTTATAAAGAATTAGAAAGCAAGGCAAAAGAAGAAGCTGATAAAAAGGCAAAAGAATATGTGGTGACAGCTATTCAGAAATGTGCAGCGGACCATGTGGCAGAAGCTACGATTTCGGTAGTACAGCTGCCGAGTGATGAAATGAAGGGTCGAATTATCGGACGTGAAGGACGTAATATTCGTACTCTGGAAACACTGACAGGTGTGGATTTGATTATTGATGATACTCCGGAAGCAGTAGTATTATCCGGCTTTGATCCTATTCGTAGGGAAATTGCAAGGATTGCGCTTGAAAAGCTGATTGTAGACGGACGTATTCATCCAGCTAGAATTGAAGAAATGGTTGAAAAGGCTCAAAGAGAAGTTGAAACAATGATGCGGGAAGAAGGAGAAGCCGCAGCATTGGAGGTAGGTGTTCACGGTATTCATCCGGAGCTCATCCGTCTTCTGGGCCGTATGAAATTCCGTTCAAGCTATGGACAGAACGCATTAAAGCATTCTATCGAAGTAGCACAGCTTGCAGGATTACTCGCAGGTGAAGTAGGAACGGATATACGAATGGCGAAAAGAGCAGGTCTGCTCCATGATATAGGTAAATCCATCGACCATGAGGTAGAGGGTTCTCATATTCAGATTGGTGCAGATTTATGTAAGAAATATAAAGAATCACAAATTGTTATCAATGCAGTAGAGTCACATCACGGTGATGTAGAGCCTACTTCATTAGTCGCATGTATTGTACAGGCTGCTGATGCAATTTCCGCAGCGAGACCGGGTGCAAGACGTGAAACATTAGAAACATATACCAACAGATTAAAACAGTTAGAAGATATTGCAAATTCCTTTAAGGGAGTAGATAAGTCTTTTGCTATTCAGGCAGGACGAGAAATTCGTGTTATGGTAGTTCCGGAGCATGTAACAGATGCCGATATGGTGCTTCTGGGAAGAGATATTTCAAAGCAGATTGAGGCTGAGCTGGAATATCCGGGACAGATTAAAGTAAACATAATTCGTGAATCACGTGTAATTGATTACGCAAAGTAATACCGTTGACTTTTCAGAACGATAAAGACTCTTATTTTTAAAATAAGGGTCTTTTTTTTCTGTATTAGGCATAAGATGTACAGGGTGAAAGTATGAAAAGGAATGTCAGGCTTCTTCTTTGTTGGTATTTGTCAGGATTTATACTTGGAATTATAGGGGCAAATTTATTGTTTCGGGAAACAGGGTATTCTTCCGGAATTTTGGCTGTATATGGTACGGCTGCATCAAAAGAATGGATAGATGCAGAAGCGTTGTTTTCTCATCTGCTGTTTCAAAGAGGTATCTATTTTTTGTCCATGATATTTCTGGGGTTGACTTATATTGGGATTTTTGCCGTTGTACTCAGCCTTCTATGGTTTGGTTTTTTGGCGGGAAACCTGATGACAATTTTTCTTTTGGAGTACGGAGTAAAAGGACTTGTGGCAGGGAGCGTCTGTTTTTTGCCGCAGATATTTTTTTATTTGCCGGGCTGGCTTTTGTTGTTCTGGATTGTTATGCGTATGAGCAGGAAGGCTATGGGCAAGAAGAGAAGGGAAAGGGCAGATTATCAAGCTTATATTTTCTTTGGCGTTGGTGCAGGAATTTGTGTTTTATTGGGGATTTGGCTGGAAAGCTATGTTAATCAAAACATTCTGATTTGGATTTTTCAGCATTGGGTATGAGAAGGACTGAGAAAATAAAGGTTTTTGTAAAATAAGGTTTGATTTTTGGAGTGCATTTGATATATAATCGTACTATGCCTAAAAGAAGGGGAATGAAATATGAAGTGCGAAATACAGGAGTTTATTGAGCATTTACATAATACCAGAGGCACTTCCAGAAATACAGAAGTATCTTATGAGAGAGATTTAAAGAAGCTGGAACAGTTTTTGAAACAGGAAGGAATTCTTGAATGGCATCAGGTATCTGCTGTTTTGCTGAATTCCTACATCATGTATTTGGAGAGAAAGAATTTTGCGGCTTCTTCCATATCCAGAAGCGTTGCATCCATAAGAGCTTTTTTTCAGTATTTATGTCAGAGAGAGTGCTGGAGAGAAAATCCTGCGGAAGGTTTAAAAGCACCAAAGATAGAAAAAAAGGTTCCGGGAATATTAACTGTAAATGAGGTAGACTTGCTTTTGAGTCAGCCTAAGGAAAATACAGCAAAGGGTGTTCGTGACAGAGCAATGCTGGAGCTTTTGTATGCGACTGGTATTAGGGTAAGTGAATTAATTCATCTTACATTGAAAGATGTGAATTTAAAATTAGGATATCTCACATGCAGTCAAAGTGAAAGAGAGAGGGTAATTCCTTTCGGAACAACCGCAAAAACAGCGGTAGAAGTTTATATGGCATGGGCAAGAGCAGAACTTTTAGGGGAAAACAGCAGTGAGCTGTTATTTGTAAACTGTTCAGGAAAATCTATGAGCAGACAGGGCTTTTGGAAAATTTTGAAGGGCTATGCTGTGTCAGCCGGTATACAGCAGGACATTACGCCTCATACACTTCGCCATTCTTTTGCCGCACATTTGGTACAGAATGGTGCAGATTTAAAAAGTGTACAGGAGATGATGGGACATTCAGATATCTCTACAACACAAATTTATATGAACATGAATGTAAATAAAATCAGGGATGTGTATATGAAAGCACACCCCAGAAAATAAAAAGACGATTGTATTAAGTGTTTCTGCTTAATGCAATCGTCTTTTGCGTTTTCAGAAAATATTTTTAGCAAAGCTCGGCAATGGTGAAGATAAGTTTTTCGGTATCTTCCCATCCAAGACACGGATCGGTAATGGATTTTCCGTAAATATTATCAGGAGCGATTTTCTGGCATCCTTCTACAAGATAACTTTCAATCATCACGCCTTTTACAAGATTTTGAATATCTTTTGACACAAGACGGCTGTGAAGTACCTCTTTTACAATTCGAATTTGTTCTTTGTATTTTTTCCCTGAATTGGAATGGTTGGCATCAATGACAACTGATGGATTTGCCAGATTTCTTTCATGATACATTTCCAGAAGACGCTGTAAATCTTCATAATGATAATTAGGAATAGTATTTCCGTGTTTGCTGACAGCTCCTCTTAAAATTGTGTGAGTCAGTGGATTTCCTTCTGTTTTTACTTCCCAGCCTCTGGAAATGAAATCGTGACCAGCCTGTGCGGCAACAACAGAGTTTAACATAACGGAAAAATCACCGCTGGTAGGGTTTTTCATTCCAACGGGAATATCCAAACCGCTTACCATGAGACGATGCTCCTGATTTTCCACAGAGCGGGCGCCGATGGCAACATAGGACAGCAGGTCGGATAAATAATGCCAGTTATCCGGATAAAGCATTTCATCGGCAGAAGTAAGACCTGTCTCTGTAAGGGCACGAATGTGCATTTTTCGGATTGCCAGAATACCGGCTAATACGTCAGGCTTTGCTTCGGGATCCGGCTGATGAAGCATACCTTTATAGCCTTCTCCGGTGGTTCGAGGCTTATTTGTATAAATTCTCGGAATTAAAATCAGACGGTCAGAAACCTTTTCCTGTAATTTTGCCAGACGATTGGTATATTCACATACAGAGTCTTCTCTGTCAGCAGAACAAGGGCCTACAATGACAAGAAATTTATCGGAAACTCCGGTAAAAACATCCTGTATTTCCTTATCTCTCTTTCTTTTTTGTTCTTTTAATTCTTCTGACATAGGGATTTGTTCTTTGATTTCATCCGGAGTCGGAAGCTGTTTTATAAATTGGAAGCTCATAAAAAAATCTCCTTTGTAAGCGTTTTGTAAATTATAATACAAAAAAAAGAAATTGTCGATACTTTTTTAATGTAAAGTTTAAAACTTTAACGTGAACGGATAAACAGAAATTCCCGTAAACAGTAAAGAGAGAGCAGAGTGATAAAGAGTTCGCTGATAATGAGTCCCCAGAGATAACCTACAATTCCATAATGAGGAATGATGAAAAATACAAAAAGAAGACGAATTCCAAGTCCCAGTGTGTTCAGCCAAAAGGTTTGGTTGGCAGCACCCAATCCGTTTAAAATGCCGTTTAAAGTTCCGGATAAATACAGGCAGGGACATATGAAGGACAGTGTTTTAATAAAAGTTCCTGCAAATTCATTTTTAAAAAGTAAAAGTCCCAGTAAATTTCCTCCTGCATAGAAAAAGAGAAAGGCTGAAAAACCTAAAAGAAGGCAGTATTTTATAGATAAAAGAATACTTTTGCGAATATTTTCTTGTTTTCCCAATGCCTGATTTTCTGCCACAGAGGGCAGGAGTACTGTGGATAAAGCATTGGTAACGGCAGAGGGAAAGAGAATAAGGGGCAGCGCCATTCCCGTTAAAACGCCATAAATGGAAAGGGCAGAGGCGTTGTCCAGTCCGAAAAGCTGTAAATGTCCGGGTATAAGCACAGCTTCTATACTGTGAAGAATGTTTACCAGAAGGCGATTGCAGGTTAAAGGCAGGGAAAGCGCTACGATTGCTTTTAATTCTTTTAGCGGTTTTGTCATGGAAGTAAGATGATAACGTCCTTTGCAGAAATCCCATAAAATCATAAAACCGGTAAAAAGCCAAGCAGCCAGTTCTCCGGCTAGAAGTCCGAAAACAGCCAGCTTTGGTGTGATTGCTATTCCTTTTTCCGACCAGATGGAAAACAGCAGAAAAGAGGCTGCTACACGGAAGCATTGTTCAATAAGCTGGGCGGCGGCGGGAATAGAAAGTTTTTTTCTGGCAAGATAATAGCCGTTGACGCAGGAATGAAACACACCAAAAGGAACGGAAATCGCCAAGATTTTTAAAAGAGGGGTACATTGTGCTTCTAATATAAGATGTACGGCAAACCAGTTTGCGTGACGATAAAGAAAAAATCCGGTCAGGATGGAAATTGTGGTAGCAAGGGTGGCGGATAAGAGAAAAATATCACGAGCGCCCTGTTCGTCTTTTAAAGCTGCTTTTGCCGCTGCAAGACGGGAAATAGCTGTCTGTATACCGCCTACGGCAAGCGCATAACACAGCGTATAAACAGGAAAAATAAGCTGGTAAATTCCCATGCCCTGTGCACCAATTTTTTGAGAAAGGAATATCCTATAAATAAAGCCAATGATTTTTGTAAGAAAGCCGGATAGTGTCAGAAGAAGTGTGCCTTTTAAAAGAAAGTTTCTGTTACTCATGGTGAAATCCTTATTTTCTCTTTTTTCATAATATATTCTTTAAAGGAGCTTGACAGAACAAAGGAAAGGTGTTATCCTACTTCCAGATTAGAAATCAGAGTAAAACAGTCGGAATTGAAAAGAGGCGATAGGATGAAGCTTTCCACCAAAGGAAGATATGGTCTAAGAGCGTTAATCGACTTAGCATTATATAGTGATGAGGAAGCTGTTTCCATACAAAGTATTTCTAACAGACAAAATATTTCGGACAGCTATTTGGAGCAGCTTATGAGAAAGCTGAAAAAAGCTGGTTTGGTTGTCAGTGAACGAGGCGCTCAGGGCGGTTATCGACTGGCAAAGCCGGCGGATGAAATTTCCGTTGGAGATGTGTTAAGAGCCTTGGAGGGAAGTCTTGAGGCAGTATCCTGTGGAGCAGGAAACAATGAACATTGTCAGGGTGAGGATTTATGTGTTACCCGTTATGTCTGGCAGGAGATTAACAAAAGTATTCAGGAAACAGTAGATTCCATAAAAATCAGTCAGTTAGTAGAGGAGAGTCGTAAGGCTCGTGAAAAAGGGCAAATTAAAGTGCAGAAATGTGATTAAATATAGGAGATGAGCGATATGAAAACAAGAATTTATTTGGACAATGCAGCAACGACCAAAACTTCTCAGGAAGTTGTGGATGCAATGCTTCCATATTTTACGGAAAACTATGGAAATGCTTCCAGTATTTACGAAGTGGGACAAAGAAGTAAAGAAGCTATTACTACTGCAAGAGAAGATATTGCAAAAGTTTTAGGCGCAAAAACAGAGGAGATTTATTTTACCGCAGGAGGAAGTGAAGCGGACAACTGGGCGTTAAAGGCTGCTTTTGAAGCATACAGCAAAAAGGGCAATCACATTATCACAACAAAGATTGAACACCATGCGATTTTACACACCTGTGAATATCTGGAGAAAAAGGGCGCTGAAATCACATATTTAGATGTAGATGAGAATGGTCTGGTTAATTTAGATGAATTACAAAAGGCAATTCGTCCGGAAACAATTTTAATTTCTATTATGTTTGCAAATAATGAAATCGGAACCATTGAACCGGTAAAAGAGATTGGAATGATTGCGAAAGAACACGGAGTTTTATTCCATACAGATGCTGTTCAGGCATTCGGACAGGTGCCGATTGATGTGGATGAGATGAATATTGATATGCTCAGCTCCAGTGCGCATAAGATTAACGGACCAAAGGGTATCGGATTTTTATATATCCGCAAAGGCGTAAAAATCCGTTCTTTTGTACACGGAGGTGCACAGGAAAGAAAGAGACGTGCGGGTACAGAAAATGTTCCGGGTATTGTGGGCTATGGCGTAGCGGCAAAAAGAGCAGCAGAAACCATGGAAGTCCGTACAGCAAAAGAAAGAGAATTAAGAGATTATTTTATTGACAGAGTTTTAAAAGAAATTCCTTATGTAAAATTAAACGGTGACCCTGTAAAACGTTTGCCAAACAATATCAATCTCAGTTTTCGTTTTGTAGAAGGGGAGTCTTTGTTAATTATGCTGGATATGAAAGGAATTGCTGCTTCCAGTGGTTCTGCATGTACATCCGGTTCCTTAGATCCTTCTCATGTATTATTGGCAATCGGTCTGCCTCATGAAATTGCACATGGTTCTTTGCGATTGACTTTGGGAGAAGATACCACAAAAGAAGATTTGGATTATACATTAGAGCAGTTAAAAGAAATTATCGGAAAACTGCGTGATTTATCACCATTATATGAAGATTTTGTAAAAAAACAGAACAAATAAGAGAGAAAAAACGGAGGAAATTATTATGTACAGCGAAAAAGTTATGGACCATTTTCAGAACCCAAGAAATGTAGGAGAAATTGAAAACGCCAGCGGTGTAGGAACAGTAGGAAATGCAAAATGCGGCGATATTATGAGAATTTATCTTGATATTGATGACAATCAGATTATTCAGGATTGTAAATTTAAGACATTCGGATGTGGTGCAGCCGTTGCGACAAGCAGTATGGCAACAGAACTGGTAAAAGGAAAAACGATTGAAGAAGCTTTAAAAGTTACCAATAAAGCTGTTATGGAAGCTTTAGACGGACTTCCACCGGTAAAAGTACACTGTTCTTTACTGGCTGAGGAAGCAATTCATGCAGCACTGTGGGATTACGCAGAAAAGCATGGAATTAAAATCGAAGGTCTTTCTAAACCGAAATCAGATATCCATGAAGATGAAGAAGACGAGGAAGAATATTAATGAGCGGAAAGAAAGTCGTTGTGGGATTATCCGGCGGTGTAGACTCCTCTGTGGCGGCTTATCTGCTGAAAAAGCAGGGGTATGATGTAATCGGAGTAACCATGCAGATTTGGCAGGAGGAAGACAATGAGTTTCAGGAAGAAAACGGCGGCTGCTGCGGATTAAGCGCAGTAGACGATGCCAGACGAGTTGCTCAGATTTTAGATATTCCTTATTATGTTATGAATTTCCGAAAAGAATTTAAAGAGAAGGTTATCGATTACTTTAATCAGGAATATCTGGAAGGCAGAACGCCAAATCCCTGTATTGCATGCAATCGCTATGTGAAATGGGAGTCTCTTTTAAAAAGAAGTCTGGATATCGGAGCAGATTATATTGCAACAGGACATTATGCCAGAGTAGAGAAGCTTCCAAATGGAAGATATGCTATTCGAAATTCGGTGACAGCAAAGAAAGACCAGACTTATGCGTTATATAATCTTACACAGGAACAGCTTTCCAGAACATTGATGCCGGTAGGAGAATATACAAAAGACGAAATCCGCCAGATTGCTCAGGAAGCGGGACTTCCCGTAGCACACAAAAAGGACAGTCAGGAAATCTGCTTTGTACCGGATAATGACTATGCCGGATTTATCGAAGAAAGTACAGGGAAAAAACTGGAAGAAGGAAATTATGTTTTAGAAGACGGTACAGTAATCGGAAAACATAAGGGAATTATTCATTATACCATTGGACAGAGAAAAGGATTAAATCTTTCTATGGGACATCCTGTCTTTGTAACAGAAATAAGACCGGACACCAATGAGGTGGTTATCGGAGAAAATGAAGATTTATTTGTGACAGATTTGGTCTGTGACAGAGTGAATTTCATGGCGATAGACCATTTGGAAGAAGGAAAAGAATTTACTGCGAAAATCCGTTATAATCATCCGGGAGCAGTGTGCACACTGGAGGATTTAGGAGAAGGAAAAGTCAAAGTTACTTTCCGTGAACCGCAAAGAGCAGTTACTCCGGGGCAGGCAGTAGTTTTTTATGACGGAGAATATGTAGCCGGAGGCGGCATTATTTTAGGAAAAGGGCACTTGTAGAGAGTGCTCTTTTTTCTGTTTTTAAACGGAGAGGCAGAATATTATGGAAATGATACCTGTCGGGTGTTATAATATTTTTAGAAAACGTAAATTAAGGTGGTGGAGTTAATATGAAAAACGAGGCGATATTAAGTAGTGACAAAATGTTTACATCTTTTCGATTTAATAGTCATAATATACGTTTTAGAACATCTCCAAGACTTGAACGATATACAAAAGTAATTGAATGGGATAATGGATATTTAGTTGTTATGGCTAAATATGAAGGGCACGAGGAGGAAGAAGAATATATAGATTTAATTCCAATTCTTGAAAATTTATATTTTGATACGGAAGATTTTTTAAAACCAATTCAGAAGGTGAGGATTGAATATGTGTGATGTTGTGAAAATGCGGGTTCTGCAAAGTTTTTTGTTATGAAAAATGGCGAAACAACGATTGAGAATATAGGACAATTATCTGATAGGGAAATTCGTATTATTCGTGAGTTTATAAAAGAAAATTATAAAGAAATGTATATGAAATGGGCGGAAAAAAGTGATAATGGTTTTTATGGAGAATAACTATTGGGGTATAGAAGATAAAATATCCCAATAGTTATTGAAAACTTTTATAAAGGAATAAATTCCGATTTTCTCTCTTTGAAAATTGTATAGTATCGAAAACCGCAGGCTTTTAAAAGGTCGGAAGCCTTCTGGAAATCATAGGCAATATGGCAGGGAGCATGGGCATCAGAGCCTAAAGTGAGCAATTCGCCGCCTAATTCTTTGTAACGCTTTAAAATTTCCATGGAAGGATGTGGCTGTCCCAGACCGTATTTAAAGCCTGCTGTGTTACATTCCAAACCAATTCCCTTATCTATGAGTGTTTTTAAAATTTCATCTAAGATATCGGCATGATTTTTATAACAATAATGTGCATTTTTGGACGGGCCGTAGCGAACCACATAATCAATGTGTCCACAGGTGTCAAAACAGGAGTAAGTTTGAAGGTTTTTAAGAAGCACTTCAAAATAACGCTGATATGCCTGTGCTTCTGTACGATTTTCAAAGAAAACGGCTTCGTAAGGATCTAAACGGTCAGCAAGATGTGTAGAGCCTATGATAAAATCAAAGCTTTTGGAAGTACAAAGCGCCGGTATTTCTTCTTTTAAGTGGGGCTGCAATCCTGCTTCCAGACCAAAATAAAGGTTGATTTGAGAATGGTATTTTTCTTTTAACTGTAAAAAAGTTTCTTCGTATGCAGCTAAATCTGTTAGAAAAGTAAAGTTATTTCCGGGAAAATCTAAGTCGGTATGTTCCGTAAAACACATGCCTTTTAAATTCTGTTTTATTCCTTCTTTTATCATATCCTCCATAGGACTGGTGCTGTCTTCGGAAAAATCCGAATGGAGATGGAAATCATAGTACATAAGTTTTTCCTTTCGTATAAAATAATATGAAAAATTCTTTGCTTTTCTTTCATTATAAAGGCAAAACAGAAGCAATTTCAAGTGAGAAAGCATGAAACCGCAGGAAATTTGAAAATAGACTTGAATTTTTGGATAAAAACAGGTACAATATGGACAAGGTTGATGTTTCTTTAACAAAGTGTGTTTATTTTGTTGAAGAACTCACATTAAATCAATCACTTTTAGGAGGAATAAAAATCATGGCAGTAAAAGTAGCAATTAATGGTTTTGGACGTATTGGTCGTCTTGCATTTAGACAGATGTTCGGAGCAGAGGGATTTGAAATCGTAGCAATCAACGATTTAACATCTCCAGCAATGTTAGCTCACTTACTGAAATATGACTCTACTCAGGGTAGATACGAATTAGCTGATAAAGTAACAGCAGGTGAAGACTTCATCACAGTTGATGGAAAAGAAATCAAAATTTACGCAAAAGCAAACGCAGCTGAACTTCCATGGGGAGAAATCGGTGTAGACGTAGTTCTTGAGTGTACAGGTTTCTATACATCTAAAGACAAAGCTCAGGCTCATATCGATGCAGGCGCTAAAAAAGTTGTTATCTCTGCACCAGCAGGAAATGACTTACCAACAATCGTTTACAATGTAAACCATGAAACATTAACAGAAAATGATAACATCATTTCTGCAGCTTCTTGTACAACAAACTGCTTAGCTCCAATGGCAAAAGCATTAAATGACTTAGCTGAAATTCAGTCTGGTATTATGTGTACAATTCATGCTTACACAGGCGATCAGATGACACTTGACGGACCACAGAGAAAAGGTGATTTAAGAAGATCTCGTGCAGCAGCAGTAAATATCGTACCAAACAGCACAGGTGCTGCAAAAGCTATCGGATTAGTTATTCCTGAATTAAACGGAAAATTAATCGGAGCTGCTCAGCGTATCCCAACACCAACAGGTTCCACAACTATCTTAACAGCAGTTGTTAAAGGAAACGTAACAGTTGAAGAAATCAACAATGCTATGAAAGCAGCATCCACAGAATCCTTTGGATATAACACAGATGAAATCGTATCCAGCGATATCGTTGGTATGAGATATGGTTCTCTGTTCGATGCTACTCAGACAATGGTTCTTCCATTAGATAACGGCACAACAGAAGTTCAGGTTGTATCATGGTATGACAATGAAAACTCTTACACAAGCCAGATGGTTAGAACAATCAAATACTTCGGAAAATTATTAAACAAATAATTTCGGGTATTATAAGGCTCAATAAGGGTCCGGTCTATTGTGGACCGGACCCTTTTCGTCTATATAAAAGAAAGACGGGAAAATAAGAAAAAGGAGGCATTTCTCAATGCTTAATAAAAAATCAGTTGACGACATTAACGTAAAAGGAAAAAAAGTCTTGGTTCGCTGTGACTTTAACGTACCATTACAGGAAGGTAAAATTACAGATGAAAATCGTCTGGTAGCTGCACTTCCTACTATTAAAAAATTAATTGCAGATGGCGGCAGAGTGATTTTGTGCTCACATCTTGGTAAACCAAAGGGAGAACCAAAACCGGAATTATCTTTAGCACCTGTTGCAGTACGCTTATCTGAATTATTAGGTCAGGAAGTTAAATTCGCTGCCGATCCTGAAGTTGTAGGACCAAACGCAAAAGCAGCAGTAGAAGCAATGAAAGACGGCGAAGTGATTTTACTTGAAAACACACGTTATCGTGCAGAAGAAACAAAAAATGGCGATGAATTCTCTAAAGAGCTTGCATCTCTTTGCGAAGTATTTGTAAATGACGCATTTGGTACAGCTCACAGAGCACATTGCTCTAACGTAGGTGTTACAAAATTTGTTGATACAGCAGTTGTTGGATATTTAATGCAGAAAGAAATTGATTTCTTAGGAAATGCAGTAAATAATCCGGAAAGACCTTTCGTTGCTATTCTTGGAGGAGCAAAAGTTTCCAGCAAAATTTCTGTTATCAATAACCTGCTTGACAAAGTAGATACTTTAATCATCGGCGGCGGTATGGCTTATACTTTCTCCAAAGCAGCAGGCGGAAGCATCGGTGTTTCTTTATGTGAAGATGATTATTTAGATTACGCATTAGAAATGAAAAAGAAAGCAGCAGAAAAAGGAGTAAAACTTCTTCTTCCTGTTGACCACAGAATTGGTGATGCCTTCTCTAACGACTGCAACATTCAGATTGTAGGCAGCGGACAAATTCCGGAAGGTTGGGAAGGTATGGATATCGGACCTGAAACAGAAAAAATCTTTGCAGATGCTGTAAAAGATGCAAAAACAGTTGTATGGAACGGACCAATGGGTTGCTTTGAAATGTCAAACTTTGCACATGGTACAGCAGCAGTTGCAAAAGCACTTGCTGATACAGATGCTACAACAATCATCGGTGGCGGTGACTCCGCAGCAGCAGTAAACATCTTAGGATATGGTGACAAAATGACACATATCTCCACAGGTGGCGGCGCTTCTCTGGAATTCTTAGAAGGAAAAGAATTACCGGGCGTTGCAGCAGCAAACGATAAGTAGGCTGAAAGCAACTTAACGAAAGCAAGCCGAAAGGCGAAGGTTGAGTTTAGTGCGAAGCCCTTCTCGAACCTTAGCGAGCCAAAGGCGAGGTTAGTTGAGAGAAGATACACGATAAGTAACTTAACGAAAGCACTTAAAATAAAATGAGAAAGAAGGTCATTCCAATGGCAAGAAAAAAAATTATCGCTGGTAACTGGAAAATGAATATGACACCAAGCGAAGCAGTTGAATTAGTAAACACATTAAAACCACTGGTAGCAAATGAAGAAGTAGACGTTGTATTCTGCGTACCTGCTATTGACATTGTACCGGTTGTAGAAGCAGTAAAAGGAAGTAATATTCAGGTTGGCGCTGAAAATATGTACTTTGAAGAAAAAGGTGCATATACAGGAGAAATTTCTCCAAACATGCTGGTAGATGCAGGCGTTAAATATGTTATTTTAGGACATTCCGAAAGACGTGAATACTTTGGTGAAACAAATGAAGACATCAACAAAAAAATGCTGAAAGCATTTGAACATGGTTTAACACCGATTATGTGCTGTGGTGAAACTCTGGAACAGAGAGAACAGGGTGTTACTATGGATTTTATTCGCCAGCAGGTAAAGGTTGGTTTTCAGGGAATTACAGCAGAACAGGCAAAAGAAGCAGTTATCGCTTATGAGCCAATCTGGGCAATCGGAACTGGTAAAACAGCTACAACTGAGCAGGCTCAGGAAGTTTGTAAAGCAATCCGTGAATGTATTGCAGAAGTTTACGATGAAGCAACAGCAGAAGCAATCCGTATTCAGTACGGTGGTTCCGTAAATGCTGCAACAGCTCCGGAATTATTCGTTCAGCCGGATATTGACGGTGGATTAGTTGGTGGAGCAGCATTAAAACCAGATTTTGGTTCTATTGTAAACTACAAATAAGAATTATTCCAAATTAAAATGATTGATTTGAAGAGAACCGGAAGTTTCCCTTTGTAAGGAGCTTTCCGGTTCTTTTCTGTTGCAAAAAAACTATTTAATATCAAGACCTTCTAATTGAAAAGAAGGTGTATATGCAGAAGAAGCGCTGCTTCTTTCCTGCATAAAGCCCTGCGTCAGCCCAAGAGAAATTGCTTTGTCCAAGACCTTGTTATATTCATAAGTGGTTACTCTGCGGTTAATTTTCGGATGTTTTGCTGCTTTATAAACAGGGGTATACTGACTTAAAAGGCTTAGCAAAAAGCTGTTTCTTGGGAGCGTTTCGTTTAGCCATTCTAAAAGCTTCATAGAGTCTTCTTTACATCCGGGCAAGACGAGATGGCGGATAAGTACCCCTTTTTGTAAAATTCCTTCCTTATTAAATGTGGGAACGCCTGTTTGTTCTATCATTTTCTGAATTGCTTTTGAAGCAAAGGAAAAATAATCCTTTGCTTTGGAGTAGGAAAACGACAGGGAAGCATCATAATATTTCAAGTCGGGCATGTAAATATCAACATAATCTTTTAAAAGTGAAATGACTTCAGGTCTTTCGTAACCGCCGCAATTATAAATAACAGGTATGGAAAGAAGTTTTTTAATGTTATCTAAAGCTTCTATAATAAAAGGAAGATATTGAGTTGGCGTAACCAGATTAAGATTATGAGCCCCTTCCTCTTGAAGCTTTAAAAAAATTTCACTAAGCTGTGATACGGACAGTGTTTTTCCAAAATTTTCACAACTGATTTGAGAGTTTTGGCAAAAACAGCATTTTAAAGTACAGCCGGAAAAGAAAACAGTACCGCTTCCTTGTGTGCCGCTGATACAGGGCTCTTCCCATAAATGCAGCGCTGCTCTGGCTGCTTTTACTTCATTGGTGCAGCTGCAAAATCCGGTTGAGACGGTTCGATTGACTTTGCAGGTACGGGGACAAAGCTGACAGCAGGTAATATCCAATAATGAATTCATACAAAAATATTTCCTTTCAGTAAACAAAAACTATTTCGTATTTTATCTCTTTCAACATAATATTAAAAAAGTATGACAATTTCAAGAGGGGTGATAAAAAGCTTTTATTTTGTCTTTTTTTGGAGTAAAATGGAAGCGAATGTAACATATTGGGAAGTAACTTTGAGAAAAGGAAGTTTATTCAATGAACAACAAGAAAAGCAATAAACAAAGATTAAAAGATTTAAAGAAGGCAGATCAGAAAATAAAAAGAGAACGGGGAGAAAAAGGCAGTAAAAAGACAAAAAAAGTTCTGTTGGGTATTGTGGGAGGAGTTGCCGTATGCTTGCTGGCAGGATATGTGTCTGTGGCTGTTTATTATCAAGGCAGATTTTATCCCGGAACAGTGATTAATGAGAACTCTTTTGGCGGGAAAAAAGTAAAAGACGTTAAGGAAAGCGTAAAAAGAAGTTCAGAAGATTATGTTTTGACTATTAAGGAAAAGGACGATAAAACAGAAGTAATCAGCGGCGAAGCAATTAAGCTTCAATATAAAGATGATAACGAGCTGGATAAGGTAAAAGAGAAACAGAATTCATGGCTGTGGCCGATACAGATTTTTCAGGATAAGAATTATACGGTTTCTGTAAAACATGCTTATGATGAGACAAGCTTTACACAGGTAGTAAATCAACTGGCATGTATGCAGGATGCCAATATGACACCGCCTCAGGATGCAAAGGTAGAAGATGATGGGACTGCTTATCAGATTGTTCCTGAAGTGGAAGGTACTGCTTTAGATAAAGAAAAAACCATGGAAGTTCTAAAAAAAGCAGTGAATGAGAGAAAAACAGAGATTTCTTTGACAGAAGAAGAATGCTATCTGAAGCCGGCTGTGCTGCAAAGCGACGAAGGCTTGGCAAAAGAAGCAGAACAATTAAATAAGCTTATGGCTACGCAGATTACGGTAAATTTCGGAAACGGTACAGAGACAGTTACAAGAGATATGCTGAAGTCATGGTTGGTAAAAGGGGAAGACGGAACGTATACCTTTGATGTCAATCTTGTTAAACCGGTAGTTATCGGTTGGTCCGAAAAATATAACACCTATGGAAAACCTCGTGATTTTAAAACCTCAGGGGGAGGAACGGTACATTTGACTACCGGAGATTATGGCTGGAGAGTATGGCAGGATAAAACAACAGATGCTTTGATTGCCGCACTAAATGCAGGACAAAGCGGAGAGCTTGAACCGACTTGGCTGTATAAAGGACAGACACATGAAGGAAATGATATCAATGGCACTTATGTGGAAATATCCATTGACCAGCAGAGGATGTGGTTTTATAAGAACGGAACTTGTCTCGTGGACACTCCGGTTGTTACAGGAAATCCAAATAAAGGACATGGCACACCAAAAGGCGGCGTATGGAGATTAAAAGATAAAGCCAGCCCGTTTACTTTAGTAGGAAAGAAGCCGGACGGCAGCATTGATTATGAAGAGCCGGTAAATTACTGGATGCCTTTTAACGGCGGTGTGGGAATTCACGATTTGACAAAGAGAAGCAGCTTTGGCGGAGATATTTATTTGACAAATGGTTCACACGGATGTATCAATACGCCTCTTGATAATGTACGAACCATTTATGAGAATATTGAGGTGAATACACCGATTGTAGTGTATTGATATACAGTGAGAATGAATAAATATAGAAAAAATAATAAAAAAAGTAAAAAAAGGACTTGCCAAATGAGGAAAGAGCTGTTATAATCCTTTAACAGATGAATAAATATACAAAATATACATAAGAAATGAATAAAGGAGAGAATAGATATGAAGAAAAAATTATTGGCAGCAGTATTAGCAGCATTGATGGCAATGTCCATGACAGCTTGTGGAAGTGACAAAGAAGAGGGCGGAAAAAGCGAAGGCAAAAAAACAGCAAAGATTATTGATGTGGATTTGACAGATGAAGAATATGCTTTCGGTGTTGACAAGAAACAGCCGGAATTATTAGAGCAGGTAAATACTTTTATTGCAAAAATCAAAGAAGACGGAACTTTAGATGAAATCTGTGAAAAATATTTCTCAGAGGGAGAACCGACAGCAGTAAAATCTGCAAAACTGGACACATCTAAAGAACAGCTTGTAGTTGCTACAAATGCGGCGTTTGAACCATTTGAATTTACAAAGGGCGATGAGTATTACGGGATTGATATGGAAATCGCATCCCTTCTTGCAGAGGAATTAGATCAGGAGCTGGTAATCCAGAACATGGACTTTGACGCTGTTTGTTTATCCGTAGGACAGTCAAAATGTGATATTGCAATGGCAGGTCTGACTGTAAACGAAGAAAGAGCAGAACAGGTAGCGTTTACCGATACTTATTATGAAGCTTCTCAGCGTTTAATCGTATCCAGCGATAATACAGCTTTTGATGATTGTAAAGAAGCAGCAGACGTAGAAAAGCTCTTAAATGAATTAAAAGAGTCTGACAGCATCGGTGTACAGGCAGGTACAACAGGTCAGTATTACATTGAAGGCGATGAAGAATGGGGCTTCCCGGGACTTCCTGCAAAATGTGTTACTTACAAAAACAGTTCTTTAGCAGTACAGGATTTAATTAACGGAAATATTGATTACGTAATGGTAGATGCTGCTCCTGCAAAATGTATCACAGAAGCAATCAATGAAATGCAGTAAGTGAAAAGGTGAAAAAATGGGTAACTTTGAACAGAAAATAAACAAGTTTATGGAGATTTTTCTGGAGCAGAACGGTTATGTGAAGGTTATCGAAGGTCTGCAAAATACTTTGATGATTGCCATTGTAGGTTTAATCGTGGGTATTTTAATCGGTACTTTGATTGCAACAGTACGAGTTCTTCCAAAATATAAACGTTTGCCCAGAATTTTAAATGGAATTTGCAGCTTTTATGTAGCGTTATTCCGTGGAACGCCAATGGTGGTACAGCTTTTGGTCTTCTATTATGTACTTCTTCCGATTATGGGTATCCGTACTTCCGGAGAAGTTGTGGCAATGGCTGTTTTTGGCTTAAACAGCGGTGCATATATCTCAGAAATTATGCGAAGCGGAATTCAGTCCGTAGACGCAGGACAGTTAGAAGCCGGAAGAGCCGTGGGATTGAGCTTTAGCGTAAGTATGGTGAAAATCGTAATTCCACAGGCAGTTAAAAATATTCTGCCTACCTTGGGAAATGAATTTATTTCCTTAATTAAAGAGACTTCCATTGTAAGTTTTGTAGGCGCTGCTGATTTGTATGTGGCATTTAGTTATATCGGAAGCAACAGCTATGAATTTATGGTGCCGTATTTAGTAATGGCATTGATTTACATTGTTCTGGTATTGATTATTTCTCTGCTGGTAAAATTATTAGAAAGGAGCCTGAAAAAGAGTGATAGACGTAATTAATTTGAAAAAAGATTTTAATCATGTTCAGGTTTTAAAGGATATCAATGTCACCGTGAACAAAGGTGATATTATGGTTGTCCTTGGACCTTCAGGTTCCGGAAAAAGTACGTTTTTAAGATGCTTAAACTGTATGGAAGATCCTACCGGAGGAAGTATTATCTTTAATGGCGTAGATATTGCCGATATGAAGGTCGATATCAATATTCATCGCCGCCACATGGGAATGGTTTTCCAGCACTTTAACCTTTTTAATAATAAAACGGTTATTCAGAATATTATGATGGCACCGGTACATGTAAAATGTCAGGAATTAAGCCAGACAAAGAGAAAGAATTTTGTGACAAAGGTGAAGAATGTCTTTTCCTCGCAGAAGAAAGAACTTCTTCCTATTACTACTACAAAAGCACAAATTCGTGAGGAAGCAAAAGCACAGGCTCTTGATTTGTTAAAAAGAATTGGGCTTGAGGACAAAGCAGATGTTTATCCTTCCACTTTATCAGGCGGTCAGAAACAGAGGGTTGCCATTGTACGTTCTCTTGCAATGAACCCGGATGTTATTCTTTTTGATGAACCTACCAGTGCGTTAGATCCTGAAATGGTAGGCGAAGTATTGGATTTAATGAAGGCGCTGGCAAAAGAAGGCATGACTATGATTATTGTTACCCATGAAATGGGATTTGCAAAAGAAGTTGCCAACCGAATTTTATTTATGGATGAAGGAAGAATTTTAGAGGACAGCACACCGAAGGAATTTTTCGAAAATCCAAAGACACCGAGAGCAAAAGAATTTTTGTCTAAGGTATTGTCTTAGAAAATTATAGAAAAAAGCATTTACCGATTTCCTATTTCGTGATAGAATACCTTTGGTAACAACATGAAATGAGAAATCGGTATTTCTATTATATAGATAAGAAGGGAGAAAAATTATGAGTAAAAAACCAACCGTGTTAATGATCCTTGACGGATACGGATTAAATGACAAATGTGAGGCAAATGCAGTATGCGAAGGGAAAACTCCTGTAATGGATATGTTAAAGGAGCAGTATCCTTTTGTAAAAGGAAATGCCAGCGGTATGGCAGTAGGACTTCCTGACGGACAGATGGGTAATTCTGAGGTAGGTCACTTAAATATGGGTGCAGGCCGCATTGTTTATCAGGAGCTTACAAGAATTACAAAAGAAATCAAAGACGGAGATTTCTTCAAAAACGAAGCTTTATTAAAAGCAGTAAAAAATGCAAAAGAAAATGACTCAGCGCTGCATTTATTCGGATTATTATCTGACGGTGGTGTGCATAGTCACTTAACTCATGTATTCGGTCTTTTAGAATTAGCGAAAAAAGAAGGACTTTCCAAAGTATTTGTACATTGTTTCTTAGACGGTAGAGATACACCTCCTGCAAGTGGTAAAGGATATGTGGAACAGCTTTGCGATAAGATGAAAGAGCTGGGTGTAGGTCAGGTTGCCTCTGTTATGGGACGTTATTATGCAATGGACAGAGATAATCGCTGGGACCGTGTAGAACTGGCATTCAATGCAATGACAAAAGGGGAAGGTGTACAGGCCGAGTGTCCGGCAGCAGCCGTAGAAGCATCCTATAAAGAAGAAAAAACAGATGAATTCGTAATGCCGACTGTAATTGTAAAAGACGGTAAACCGGTAGGAACTATTCAGGATAAAGACTCTGTAATCTTCTTCAACTTCCGTCCTGACAGAGCAAGAGAGCTTACAAGAGCTTTCTGTGATGATGAGTTTACAGGATTTGCAAGAGAAAAGAGATTAGATTTAACTTTTGTATGCTTTACAGAATATGACCCGACTATCCCCAATAAAGAAGTTGCTTTCCATAAAGTGGCAATCACCAATACATTCGGTGAATTTTTGGCTGCAAACGGCAAAAAACAGGCACGTATTGCAGAGACAGAGAAATATGCGCATGTTACTTTCTTCTTCAACGGCGGTGTGGAAGAACCAAACGAAGGAGAAGACAGAATTCTGGTGAAATCTCCGAAGGTTGCTACTTACGATTTAAAACCGGAAATGAGCGCTTACGAAGTATGCGACAAACTGGTAGAGGCAATCAAATCTGAAAAATATGATGTAATTATCATTAACTTCGCAAATCCGGATATGGTTGGACATACAGGTGTAGAAGCAGCTGCAATTAAAGCCATTGAAGCAGTAGATGAATGTGTAGGAAAAACAGTGGATGCAATCAAAGAGGTTGGCGGACAGATGTTTATCTGTGCAGATCACGGAAACGCAGAGCAGTTAGTAGACTACGAAACAGGAGCTCCGTTTACAGCACATACAACAAACCCTGTTCCATTCATTCTGGTAAATGCAGATCCTGCTTATGGTTTAAGAGAAGGCGGATGCCTTGCTGACATCGCTCCTACTCTGATTGAACTGATGGGTATGGAACAGCCAAAAGAAATGACAGGAAAATCTTTATTGATTAAAAAATAAAAAATTTTTAAAAGAGATTGCTGAAAAGGCAATCTCTTTTATTATGTAAAAATCGAACTATGACGAAGAAATATCCTTGTATGAAAAATCGGTGAATGTAAATACTAACATTGGAAATGAAAAAACAGGAGGTTGTACCATGAAGCGTTATTTACCGATTAGACAGGTTTACGCCAGAGAAGTGCTGGACTCCAGAGGCAATCCGACAGTGGAGACAGAAGTAACGGTAGGAGAAGGGATTGTGGGGAAAGACGGATATACAGGGAAATCCATTGTTCCATCAGGCGCCTCCACAGGAAAATACGAAGCTTTGGAGCTGAGAGATAAAGAAAATCGTTACTGCGGTCAGGGCGTTTTAAAAGCAGTAGAGAACGTGAACGATAAATTGGCAGAGTGTATTTTAGGAGAAAACGTTTTAAATCAAAGGCATATTGATACCTTGCTGAAAAGAGAGGATGGAACGGAAAATAAAGAGAAAATGGGTGCAAATGCCATTTTAGGAGTATCTTTGGCAGCGGCTGACGCAGCGGCAAAGGCGCTTCGTATTCCTTTGTATCAATATCTGGGAGGTTGTCAGGCGCATTGTATGCCTGTTCCCATGATGAATATTTTAAACGGAGGGAAACATGCAGATAATACCGTGGATTTTCAGGAATTTATGATTATGCCCGTAGGCGCATGCTGTTTTAAGGAAGGGCTTCGCATGTGTACGGAAGTATATCATAAGCTGAAAGAAATTTTAAAGTCAGAAGGCTTGTCGGCAGCCGTAGGTGATGAAGGCGGATTTGCACCGGACTTAAAAGGAGCGGAAGAAGCGTTGGAGTATATGGTAAGGGCAGTGAAGGAAGCGGGATTTATACCGGGAAAAGAAATTTCTTTTGCTCTTGATGTGGCAGCAAGCGAGCTCTATGAAGACGGTATGTATTATTTTCCGGGACAGAGCTTTATGCGAGGCGAAAAAGTGAGAAAAAGTGCAGAGGAAATGATTGATTATTATGAGCAGCTTTTAGAAAAATTCCCCATTGTTTCCATTGAAGACGGACTTTGTGAAGAGGACTGGGAAGGCTGGGTGAAAATGACACAGCGAGTGGGAGATAAGGTACAGCTGGTAGGAGATGATTTGTTTGTTACAAATACAAAACGTCTTCAAAAAGGAATTGAAATGGGTGCAGGAAACGCCATTTTAATTAAGGTAAATCAAATCGGAAGTCTGTCAGAGGCTATGGAGGCAGTGGAGATGGCGCATAAGGCAGGATATCGTGCCATTATTTCTCATCGCTCAGGAGAAAGTGAGGACACCTTTATTGCTGATTTGGCAGTTGCAACGGGAACCGGACAGATAAAGACAGGAGCGCCGTGCAGGGCAGAAAGAACAGCAAAATATAATCGGCTTTTGGAAATCGAAGACGATTTAGGTAAAGAAGCACAGTACAGAAATCCATTTATGAAAAATAATAGTTGAAATTGCAAAGTTCCTGTGTTACACTTGTAGTGCTTAGCAATTAGGAGGTGTAACGATGGAATATTTAAGAATTGCTTTAACTGTGCTTTTCATTATAGATTGTATTGCATTATCTGTAATCATTCTGATGCAGGAAGGAAAGTCTCAGGGGCTTGGAAGTCTTGCAGGTATGTCTGAGACTTACTGGGGAAAAAATAAAGGACGCTCCATGGAAGGTACTTTAGTAAAAGTGACAAAAATTCTTGGTGTATTGTTCTTTGTGTTGGCTTTGGTATTGAATTTGAAATTTTAATCATGACACTCTTGCATTGCAAGGGTGTCATCTTTTTTGAGGATAAAAACATTGAAAAAAAATCAACAAATTAAAAAAAGAAAAAAAATTGTATATGAAATCATGTGCTGCAAGGAATACCAGCCCATGCGTGCAAAAGAGCTGGCGGTACTCCTTCAAATTCCCGCAGGAAAGAGGGAGGAGCTTCATAAAATTTTAGATATGCTTCTGGAAGAAGGAAAAATCAGTATCAACAAAAGAGGCAGATATGAAGCAGTCAGAAACAGCGGGATAAAAAGAGAAAAGGAAACAGAGAAAAAACAGGTAAAAGGCGACAGGAAAAAAGGTCAGTATTATACAGGGACTTTTATCAGTCATCCCAGAGGCTTTGGCTTTTTGGAAATTCCGGAGGCAGAAGAAGATATCTTTATTCCGGAGGAAAGCATCGGAACAGCTCTTCACGGAGACACGGTACAGATTGTAGTGAAAAAAGACGGAAAAGGCGGCAAACGATGTGAAGGAGAAGTTGTCAAGGTACTGGAAAGAGGTACAAGGGAAGTTGTGGGAACTTACCAGCAGTGTGATGGTTTTGGTTTCGTCGTTACAGATAATCAACGTTTTTTAAAAGACGTGTTTATTCCTGCGGGGAAATCATTGGAAGCAGAGGATGGAGATAAAGTTCTTGCAGAAATCAAAGACCACGGAAATAAAAGACGTTCTCCGGAGGGGAAAATCATTGAAATTCTGGGAAAACCGGGAGAATGTGGCGTAGACGTTCTGTGTGTGGCAAAAAGCTATGAGCTGCCTATGGAATTTCCCGAAAAGGTAGCAAAACAGGCTGAGCGTATCAAAGAAACCTTAAATGAAGGAGATTTTTACGGCCGAGAGGACTTAAGAGACGTTGTCATGGTGACCATAGATGGAGAAGACGCAAAGGATTTGGACGATGCCGTATCTCTTACAAAAGATGAGGATTTGTATCATTTAGGCGTACACATTGCAGATGTGAGCAATTATGTACAGTACAACAGTGCCTTAGATAAAGAAGCTTTAAAAAGAGGTACCAGTGTGTATCTGGCAGACCGGGTTATTCCCATGCTGCCCAAAAAGCTTTCCAATGGAATTTGTTCTTTAAATGCAGGGGAAGACAGACTGGCGCTTAGCTGTCTGATGGATATTGACAAAAAGGGCAGAGTAGTTTCTCATCGTATTGTAGAGAGTGTAATTCACGTAAAAGAAAGAATGAGTTATACAGATGTGAAAAAAATTCTTTTACAGGAAGATGAGGAACTTGCAAAACGTTATGAAGAACTTTTACCTATGTTCTTTCAAATGAAGGAGTTATCAGAACTTCTTAGAAACAGAAGAAAGAAAAGAGGCGCTATTGACTTTGATTTTCCGGAAAGTAAGCTGGTTTTGGATGAAAATGGAAAAGTGGTCGATATTTATCCCTATGAACAGAATGTGGCTACCAGATTAATTGAAGATTTTATGCTGGCTGCTAATGAAACTGTAGCAGAGGAATATTGTATGTTGGGGCTGCCTTTTGTATACAGAACCCATGAGAATCCGGATATGGAAAAAATGGAGACGGTTCTGGAGATGGTTCATCAGGCAGGCATAAAAGTAAAAAAAGGAAAGGAAACCATTTCTCCCAAGGAAGTTCAGAAGATTTTAAAAGAGCTGGAAGGAATGGAATGTGAGCCTTTCTTTGCAAGATTGATTTTGCGTTCTATGAAACAGGCAAAATATACAGTGGAGGATACCGGACATTTTGGCTTAGCAGCAAAATATTACTGCCATTTTACATCACCTATTCGCCGTTATCCTGATCTACAGATACACAGAATTATCAAAGAAACTCTTCGCGGCAAAATGACAGAGGCAAAAATCCAACATTACAAAGGAATTCTGGAGGAAGTGGCAAGACAGTCCAGCGCTATGGAGAGAAGGGCAGAAGAAGTAGAGCGGGAAACCATTAAGATGAAGAAAGCAGAATATATGAAGCAGCATATTGGGGAAGCTTTTGAAGGAACGGTTTCCGGTGTGACAGAATGGGGCTTTTATGTAGAGCTGGATAATACTGTGGAAGGTCTGGTGCATGTAAACAGTCTGACGGATGATTACTATACTTTTGATAAAGACAGATACTGCCTTGTAGGAGATATGACAGGAAGAGCTTACAGAATGGGGCAGAGAGTGAAGGTCTGGGTGGAAAATGCAGATGAGAATACAAAGACAGTGGATTTCAAAATAGAAAGGATGGGGTAGGATATGGCAAAAAAATCAGAAAATCGCCTGATTGCAAACAACAAAAAAGCCTATCATGATTATTTTATTGAAGATACTTACGAAGCCGGAATTGCTCTGGCGGGCACAGAAGTAAAATCCCTTCGCATGGGTAAATGCAGTATTAAAGAGTCCTTTATTCAAATTGATAAGGGAGAGGTCTTTATCTTCGGTATGCACATCAGTCCATATGAAAAGGGAAATATTTTCAATAAAGACCCTTTACGTGTAAGAAAGCTTTTGCTTCACTCCTATGAGATACGAAAAATTGAGGGTAAAATTCGAGAAAAGGGTTATACTCTGGTGCCTTTGAAGGTATATTTTAAAGGCAGTCTTGTAAAGGTGGAAATGGGAGTGGCAAAAGGAAAGAAATTATATGACAAACGTCAGGATATTGCCAAGAAAGACCAGAGAAGAGAAACAGAGCGAGAATTTAAGGTGAAAAATCTATACTAAGCGGGAGGAAAACAGAATGAAATTTAAAGACATGCCTTATGAAAGAATTGATTTTGCAAAGGCAAAAGCAGAGCTTTCGGAAATTATGGAAAAATCAAAAGCTGCAAAGAGCGGAGCAGAACAGTTTGAAATTCATAAAATGTTTTATCGGTTAAACGATAAAATTCAGACACAGGTAACTCTTTGCTCCATTCGCCATACCATTGATACCACAGACGAATTCTATGAAAAAGAGCAGAATTACTATGATGAACAAATTCCGGAGTATTCTAATTTGTGTGTAGAGTATCAGAAAATTCTGTTCCATTCTCCATACAGAGAGGTATTAGAGGAAAAAATCGGACAGGTAGCTTTTAAAAATATGGAAATTGCCATGAAGTCTGTATCAGAAGAAATTATTCCTCTCATGCAGGAAGAAAATACATTGGTAACAGAGTATGAAAAGCTTTTGGCAAGCGCTAAGATTTCATGGGGAGAGGAAACACTAAATCTTTCTCTGCTGACACCGTATCTGAAACACAAGGATGCGAAAATAAGACGAGAAGCACAGGAAAAGCAAAATGAATTCTTTTTAAGCATTCAGGATAAATTAGACGAACTGTATGACAAGTTGGTAAAAAACCGTACCTTGCAGGCGAAAAAGCTGGGATTTGAAACTTATACGCCTTTAGGCTATCTGCGTATGCAGAGAAACTGCTATGGACGGGAAGAAATCGAGAATTTAAGACGTCAGGTAAAAGAAGTATGGGTTCCTTTTGCAGAAAGTATTTTTGAAAAACGAAAAGAGCGTCTGGGACTGTCTAAGCTTTCTTATACAGATGAGGTGGTATACAGTCCAAAAGGAAATCCACAGCCGGAAGGAACACCGGAGGAAATCCTTCAGGCAGGGCAGCAGATGTATGAGGAACTTTCTCCTGAAACCAAGGAATTTTTTGATTTTATGATGGACAATGAGCTTCTTGATGTGTTCGGAAGAAAAACAAAGGCAGTAGGCGGCTATATGACCTATATTCCGGATTATAAAGCGCCGTTTATTTTTGCCAATTTCAACGGAACAAGCGGTGATGTAGATGTTATGACACATGAATGCGGTCATGCTTTTCAGGGATATCTGGCAGCAGAGGACCCTATTCGTGAGCATGCAGACATTGGAATGGAAACCGCAGAAATTCATTCTATGTCTATGGAATTTTTTACTGAGCCGTGGTATCCTTTGTTTTTTGGAAAAGAAACCGCACAGGAATATACAGATATGCACTTAGAGGACGCTGTGATTTTTGTTCCTTACGGCTGCATGGTTGACGAATTCCAGCATATAATATACGACAATCCAAATCTGACACCAAAGGAGAGAAAGCAGGTGTGGAAGGATTTGGAGAGGGATTACAAGCCGCATCTGTTCTATGATGGGCTGGAATTCTTTGAAAACGGCTGCTTTTGGCAGAAGCAGCATCATATTTACAGTTTTCCGCTGTATTATATCGATTATGTAATTGCGCAGCTCTGCGCTTTTGAATATAAAATCTGGATGGATAAGGACAGAAAGGCTGCATGGCAGAGTTATTTGAAATTATGCAGAATGTCTGCGGCTAAGTTCCACACAGAGCTTTTAGAGGAGGCAGGACTGGAAACTCCGTTTAAAAATGGAGTACTTGCGAAAATTGTAGAGAATTTAAAGAAATGATAAAAAACGTAAGAGAAAAAGTGCTTTTTTGTAAGCACTTTTTCTGTTTAAAAGCAATAGAAAAGTTTTTAAAATTAAACGAATTCTATAAAAAATAAACAAAATATAAACAAATGTGAATTTTCATGCAAAATTTGTGAGAAAAAAGATTGACGAATTCAATCGAAGACTATATAATACCTAGTATACGTAAATTCAGTTGATTAAAGTGCTGGTGTGAATGAAATCTAATGTATAGGCATTGGATTATTATTTTACGCTGAATGTCTTTCCTATAAAGACAGATGTATGAGAAGACCTGAAGTTACAAGAAGAAATATAAAGGAAAAGGAGTAAGTTGTAATGGCAAAATATGTTGTTAAACGAATTTTACTTGCAATCGCAACAATCTTTATTGTATGCGTAATCACATTTTTTGCAATGAATGCAATTCCGGGTGGACCGTTTGATGGTGAAAAAGCAACGACACCAGAAGTAAAAGCGGCATTAGAAAAGAGATATAACCTTGACAAACCGGTTCCGGAACAGTTTGTAATTTATATGGGAAATATTTTCCAAGGTGATTTTGGTATCTCTACAAAAACAGGACGTGATATCGGAGAAACAATTTTCACATCTTTTAAGATTTCAGCGAAGCTGGGACTTATGGCGGTAGTAACAGCGATTATCTTCGGATTGGTTTTAGGAAGCATTGCTGCACTGACCAGAAACAGACTTCCTGACAGATTGATTATTTTCTTCTCCACATTGTTTACATCGCTTCCAAGCTTTGTATTAGGTTCTCTCCTGCTTTTGGTATTTTCCATTAAGCTGAAATGGGTTCCTGTATGGAGTCCTGATAATCAGAATTATATTCTTCCGGTAATTGCATTGGCAGCTTACCCTATGGCTTATATCACACGTCTTACAAAAACAAGTATGCTGGATGCAATGGGACAGGATTATGTGCGTACAGCCAGAGCAAAAGGTGTTGCACAGTGGAAGGTTATTTTTAAACATACATTGAGAAATGCTCTTATTCCGGTTGTTACATACGTAGGTCCGATGACAGCAGCAATTCTTACAGGTAGCTTGGTTGTAGAAAAAATCTTTACAATCGGCGGACTTGGCGCAAAATTTGTTGACAGTATTATCAACAGAGATTACCCGCTTATTATGGGTGTGACTATTTTCCTTGCAGTATTGATGGTTACAATGAACTTGATTACAGATATTGTATATAAACTCATTGACCCAAGAATTAAGTTAGATTAGGAGGAGAGACGAGACATGGAAAATACAAATAAAAATTTGGATCAGATGCCTAAAAAATCTCCTTTTAGCTTTCAGGTAGACTTGAGCAAATTTGAAAAGGCAACAGATGAAGAAAAGAGACAGCAGGAGGTTATGAGCGAGTCCTCCACATTCTTTAAAGACGGTATGCGCAAGCTGATGAAAAACCCGTTGGCAGTAGGAAGTATCGTTGTATTGATACTGATTATTCTTACAATCGCTATTACACCATACGTTGTACCGTATAAATATTCACAGATTGTTACCGTAAACGGCAAACGTGATAAAACAGCGGCAAATATGGCTCCGTTCGAGTATTCTGAGTTGGAAAAGGAGTATATGGAAGACGGTGGAAAAGTATTCCCTCATATTATGGGTACTGACCAAATGGGTAGAGATTATTTTGTACGTGTTGTATACGGAACAAGAATTTCCCTGTTAGTAGGTGTATTTGCCAGCTGCATTGTTGTATTAATCGGTGTTATCTACGGTAGTGTTTCCGGATATTTCGGGGGTAAGGTAGATTTGGTCATGATGCGAATAGTAGATATTATCTATTCTCTTCCTGATATGTTGATGATTATCCTGTTATCCGTAGTGCTTCGTGAAACCTTGAATTTGGATGCAATTCCGGCGCTTAGCAAGCTGGGTACCAATATGATTTCCCTGTTTATTGTGTTCGGTCTTTTATACTGGACCAGTATGGCTCGTATGGTAAGAGGTCAAATTCTTACAATTAAACAGAATGAATACGTACTTGCTGCAAAAGTAAGCGGTGCAAAAGCAGGAAGAATTATTCGCAGACACATTCTTCCAAACTGTATCAGTGTTATTATTATTTCCGCAGCATTACAAATTCCTTCTGCTATTTTTACAGAGAGTTTCTTGAGTTTCGTAGGTTTGGGTGTTCAGGCGCCGATGCCTTCCCTTGGTTCTCTGGCAAATGAGGCTCGTGCAGGTATTTCTGCATATCCTTATAAACTGATTTTCCCATCATTGATGATTGGTCTTATCACTCTTTCCTTTAACCTGATTGGTGATGGTCTGCGTGATGCGTTCGACCCAAAATTAAGGAGGTAATAGAAAAATGAGCGAGACAATCCTTTCAGTAAAAAATCTTTGTACTTCCTTTACAACAGAGAAAGGTGAAGTAATGGCCGTAAACGGCGTTTCCTTTAATCTGGATAAAGGGAAAATCCTTGGTATTGTAGGTGAGTCCGGTTCCGGAAAGAGTGTTACTGCATATTCCATTATGCAAATTCTGGAGAAAAACGGAAGCATCAAACAGGGTGAAGTTTTATTTAAAGGTGAAGACATTACAAAATTTTCAGAAAAACAGATGAGAGCGTTCCGTGGAAAATGTTGTTCCATTATTTTCCAGGACCCTATGACCAGCTTAAATCCGGTTTTCACAATCGGAAACCAGTTAAAAGAAGCTATTGAGTTACATACAGAACGCAAAGGAAAAGAAGCAGAAGCCCGTGCAGTGGAAATGTTGACTTTAGTAGGTGTAAACGAACCGGAAAAACGTATCAAACAGTATCCTTACGAATTATCCGGCGGTATGCGTCAGAGGGTTATGATTGCTATGGCGCTTGCATGTGAACCGGATATCCTGATTGCCGATGAACCGACAACAGCGCTTGACGTTACCATTCAGGCTCAGATTTTGGAGCTGATGCAGAGTCTTCAGAAAAAATTAGGTATGGCTATTATCATGGTTACTCATGACTTAGGTGTTATCGCAGATATGTGCGACGAAATCATCGTTATGTACGGCGGAAGAGTTTGTGAACGTGGTACAGCAGAAGATATCTTTTACAGACCGGCGCATGAATATACAAAAGGTCTGCTTCGTTCTATTCCGAACATCGACCGTATCGGAGAAAAGCTGGTTCCGGTTCCGGGAACACCGATTAACTTATTAAATATGCCAAAAGGCTGTGCTTTCTGTCCGAGATGTGAAAATGCAATGAAAATTTGTCTTGAGGAACAGGCACCGGAAGTACAGATGCCAGACGGACATTTTGCATCTTGCTGGCTCAGCGTAAAAGAACTTATGGAGAACCAGAAAGGAGCCGGAAGTAATGAGTGATAATTTCGTACCAAATAAAGAATATCTGGTAGAAGTAAATAATCTGAAACAGTATTTTCCAATTAAAGCAGGTTTTGGAAAAACAATTCCTTTAAAAGCGGTAGACGGCGTATCCTTCGCAATCAAACCGGGAGAAACTTTGGGATTGGTAGGAGAGTCCGGCTGTGGTAAAACAACAGTAGGACGTTCTCTGTTACATTTATATAAACCAACCGGCGGTGATATTTTTTACAATGGTCAGCGTGTAGATGAAAAAAGTATTCAGTCTATGAGAAAAGATATGCAGATGGTTTTTCAGGACCCATATTCTTCTCTGAACCCACGTATGACAGTAGAGGATATTATCGGCGAACCTTTAGACGTACATAAATTATATACTTCTAAGGGCGAAAGACGTGATAAGATTTTACATCTTATGGAATTAGTAGGATTAAATGCAGAGCATGCGACACGATATGCACATGAGTTTTCCGGCGGTCAGCGTCAGCGTATCGGAATTGCCAGAGCATTGGCTACAAATCCAAAGTTTATTATATGTGATGAGGCGGTCAGTGCTCTTGACGTATCTATTCAGGCACAGGTTATCAACATGTTTGAAGAACTTCAGGATAAGCTGGGAATTGCTTATTTGTTTATCGCCCATGACTTATTGGTTGTACATCATATTTCAGATAGAATTGCAGTTATGTATCTGGGACGTGTGGTTGAAATTGCAGATGCAGATGAATTAAATGCAAGTCCAATTCATCCATATACACAGTCCTTATTAAGCGCAGTACCTTATCCGGATCCAAAGATGGCAAAGGAAAGACAGCGTATTATTCTGGAAGGTGACGTACCAAGTCCTCTGCACATGCCGACAGGCTGTGCGTTCCGTACACGTTGCAAATATGCAACAGAGCAGTGTGCAAAAGAATGTCCGACATTAACTGACAGAGGTAACGGACATCAGGTTGCATGCTGGAATAAATAGTGATACAACATTCCAGCAGGAATTTTGTATAATAAATGTATACTTATGAAGGAAATAAGTAGAAGGAGGCAAAAATGAAAAAACGTGTTTTAGCAATGCTTCTTGCTTCTGCAATGGTTGCCGGTTCACTGGCAGGATGTGGCGGCTCCAGTGACAAACCAGAAGCAAGCACAGAAGATGGAAAAGAAACAGCAGAAGAAGGTTCTGCAGCACCGGAATGGGAAGCTTATGATGAATTAATTGCCAACATCAAGAAAGAAACAGACCTTGTAAAACGTGAGGCAATGATGCACGAAGCAGAAGATATGCTTATGGATACATGGGCAGTTATTCCTTTATACTACTACAACGATGTTTATATGCAGAGTACAGATGTAGAAGGTATTTACTCTAACCTTTTCGGATTTAAATATTTTGGATTTGCAACAGCTCCAAATAATGAATTATCCTTACAGGTTGCATCTGAACCAAATAAACTTGATCCGGCGTTAAACTCAACAGTAGACGGCGCTTGTCTGGCACTTCTTTCATTTGCCGGATTATATAAATATGATGAAACAGGAGCTTTAGTTCCGGACTTAGCTGAAAGCCATGAAATGAGCGAAGACGGTCTTACTTATACTTTCACAATGAAAGACGGTTTAAAATGGTCTGACGGTGAAGCTCTTGACGCAACAGACGTTGCATACAGCTGGAACAGACTTGTAGATCCTAATACAGGTGCTAACTATTCTTACTTAGCAGACGGTATTGCTAAGAAAGAAGACGGTACACTTGATATCGCAGCTTCTGAAGACGGAAAAACATTTACAGTAAAACTTGCAGCACCTTGCGCATACTTCCTTGACTTATGTGCATTCCCTGCATTCTATCCGGTTCCACAGCAGAACGTAGAGTCCGCTGAAGGCGCAGCTGATAACCCGGGTGCATGGTGTATTGAGTCTGGATTTGTAACATCCGGTCCTTTCACATTAACAGAATGGAAACACAATGAGTCTATGACTTACGAACCAAACCCAAATTACTATGATGCAGATAAAGTTTCTCTGAAGAAAATCAACTTCATGTTAAGTGCGGATGACACAGCTGTATTTAACGCATTTAAGGATGGTTCTTTACAGTTTAGTGATACAATTCCAACAGATGAAATGGCAAATGTTGTAAATACACCTGAATTCCACAAAATTGCTACTTTAGGAACATACTACTCAGGATTTAATGTTAAGAGTGAATTGTTCGCAGGAAAGACAGCTCAGCAGGCAGCAGATATGCGTCACGCATTCTCCTTACTGATTGACCGTCAGTACATTGTAGATACAATCGCTCAGGCTGACCAGACAATAGCTAACACATTTATTCCAGAAGGTATGTTAGACGGACAGGGCGGCGAATTCAGAGCAAATGATGACGCTTATACTTATCCGGATGCAGAAAATGTTGGATACTATGACCCGGAAAAAACAGAAGCTAACGTAGAAGAAGCCAGAAAATTATTAGAAGGTGCAGGATACAAATTTGATGATTCCGGTATGTTATCTCCGGAAACACCTATCAATATTACATACCTGACAAACGACTCTGAAGGTAATGTTAAGATTGGTGAAGCTATGCAGCAGGATTTCAATGAAATCGGTATCAACATGACAGTAGAAACACGTGAATGGTCTACATTCCTTGAAGAAAGAAAAGCAGGTAAATTCGACTTTGCTCGTGAAGGTTGGTTAGCAGATTACAACGACCCAATCAACATGCTTGAAATGTGGGAAACAAAATCCGGTAACAACGATATGCAGTTTGGTAGATAATTTACTTTCTGTTATATGCTTGTAATAAAGAGTGTCGCTTTGAGATTGAAAAATCTTGAAGCGGCATTTTTTAAAATACCTTGACAAAAGAGATAAATACGTTTAGTATTATAGTTGCTTCAAGAGAAGTATGTTATTCTCGTTTGCATAACCAGAATGCTTTAAGGGCTTGTACTGGTTTCGACGGGGGTTTTGAAGTTGAGGAAGCCATCTGCAGACTCCGGGACTGCATACCAACCTGGAAACTAAATATAAACGCAAACGATAACGTAGCGTTAGCTGCCTAATTGCAGCTTGTCAGCCTTAAACCACCCGCTGTTTAAGAACCTGGCATCGACTTTGCGGGGCACTTCGCTTTCAAAGCTTTGAGAAAGTGGAAGATTTTATGAAGCTACTAAGTGCAAAAGCCTGTTATTCGGCGTTTGTGTGAGGGAATGTTAAAAGAATAACTGTGATGGGAGATGCCGCAAGGGATAGACTTTCGGACAGGGGTTCAATTCCCCTCAGGTCCATAGAAAAAGCTCAGTATTTGCTGGGCTTTTTTAGTTATAGAAAATTGTGTTCTGTGAAACAAAAAATTGACAAATTGTTTTTCTTGACATATAATATGCTTAACAAGACAGCCGGAAGATAGAGCACACCTATCCGCCCGGCAAAGTATTTAGCTAAGTAAGCCACCTATCTTTTGCAGGGACAGGGCGGCTTACTTATTTTTTAAGTTTAGAATTGCAACTACAAGTAATGCGAATGTAAGTAAAATCTGCATTTCTTCGTATGTATTCATAAGCATCATCCTCCTGTCAAGACTCAAGCGGATGATATGCACGCCCTCCCAGCTGCCCGGGTAAGCATATTATATTGTCAAGAAACAATCTATGTACAGAAATTAAGAAAGTGCGTTTTGCTGAATTTGCGCCAAAGCTTTTTTAACTGCCGGTATAGAGAGTAAAATAACAGTAATCAAAGCTTCTGCCAATAAAAAGCTGTAATTATAAATGAATGGATATGCAACAGATAACTCTTTTGGAAAATTGTCAGGCATATAATCCATCCAGTACAAATATCCTCCTAACACATGAAAAGCGCCTCTGGCAACAACTGCAACCAGATAGCCTTTGACCAATCCGTTTTTCTGTTTGCGGAAAAATCCTGCCAGCCCAAGAGCGGCAAAGGCAAGGAGATAATCGCAGCATACCTGAAAAAAGGAAAGAACGTAAGGTTCCTGTAAAAACTGTAAAATTCCGAAAACAAATCCCAAAAGCACACCTGTTTTCGGTCCGTACCAATAGGCAATCAATACAATAAAAAGCATACTGAAAGCTGTGACAGAACCACCAAAGGGAAGCTCGAAAATTTTAATATAAGATGTCACAAAGCTAAGAGCTAAGGCCATAGAACAATAAGCCAACTGTTTGACACTTAATTTTTTTCTTGTGGATTCCTTTCCGGCGAGAATAATGGCTGCAACAGTGAGTAAAATTGCTGCCACAATGGTGACTGCATAACCGGCAGTGGTAAGACCGCCTTCTGCATTGACAAAAAATTGAAACATAGAATTTCCTCCTTCTTTTTTAGAACAAGAAGGGGCAAAGAAAGCTTGAAAAAAGATTCCTACGTTGGCATAATCCAAATCAGGTATAAGGGTCGAAGCGTTCCTTCCTCTCAGCCTTTCGGCTCCCCTTCTTATTCTGCTGATATTTATTTCTGTTCCACTATATCACAGTCATAAGAGCAGTGTCAAGAATAGGAAAAATAAGGGAAAATATTGTGGGATAAGAGCGGGTGTGTTAGAATTGGCAGAGAGAAAAGCTTGTTCACATTTTTAACAAATTTATTTGATACAATTTAAAAAAAGGAGGAATTTTCATGGATAAATGTAAGATACTTGTAGTAGACGATGAAAGCAGAATGAGAAAGCTGGTAAGCGATTTCCTGACAAAACAAGGATATGAAGTGTTAGAAGCCGGTGACGGAGAAGCGGCGCTGGATATTTTTTATAAAGACAAGGACATCCAACTGATTATTCTGGATGTGATGATGCCGAAGTTGGATGGCTGGGGCGTGTGCAGAGAAATTCGAAAAGACTCCAAAATCCCCATTATTATGCTGACTGCCAGAGGAGATGAAAGAGATGAGCTTTTGGGATTTGAGCTGGGTGTTGATGAATATATTTCAAAACCCTTCAGCCCTAAAATTCTGGTTGCGAGAGTAGAGGCAATTTTAAGAAGAACAAGCGCCATTGGTTCAGATGATATTTTAAGTGCAGGAGGAATTGAAATCAATAAAACTTCTCATACAGCTTCTATTGACGGAAAAACAATGGATTTAAGCTATAAAGAATTTGAGCTTTTGACTTATTTTCTGGAAAATCAGGGAATTGCTTTATCAAGGGAAAAAATCTTAAATTCGGTGTGGAATTACGATTATTTCGGGGATGCCAGAACCATTGATACTCATGTGAAAAAGCTGAGAAGCAAAATCGGAGCAAAAGGAGAATATATTAAAACTATTTGGGGCATGGGCTATAAATTCGAGGTGTCATAATGAAAAAATCCATAAAAATACGAGTGGCAGTCAGCTATATCGGGATTATGTGTCTCTCTCTGATTGCCATGCTTTTGGTTAATACACTGTTTTTGGAAAAATTTTATTTATCAAAAAAGACAGACTCTCTAAAAAAAGCTTTTGAGATGGTAAACAGCACGGAGAATTATGCTTACCTGAAATACGATACGGATTTTTTACAATTTTGTGAGGAAAAAAACCTCTCGATTATTGTAGTAGACCACAAAACCTCCAATCAGATATATGCTTATGCAAGAGATGCGGATAAGCTTTATGCAGAGGCGCAGTTTGGATTTTTGGACAGCTTTTCCAGAGGAAAGCACAGCGTTCTTGAAACAACCGATAATTATGTAGTAGAAAAGAAAACAGATGACAGGGAAACTATGGACTCTGTAAACATGGTGGGAAATCTGGATAACGGAAATCCATTTTTAATCAATACTCCTGCCCAGAGCTTAAAAGACAGTGCGATTATTTCCAACATTTTCTTTTTATATATCGGTGTTCTTACAATTTTAGTAAGCTCTGTGATTATCTGGTTTATGACAAGACATATTACCAGACCGCTTCAGGAGCTCAGTTCTCTTTCCCAGGAAATGGCAAAGCTGAATTTCGAAGCCAAATATCATAGTACAGGGCAGGATGAAATCAGCGTATTGGGAAACAACCTGAATAAGATGTCGGAGGCTTTGGAAAATACCATTTCCGAGCTGAAAACAGCCAATAATGAATTGCAGAAGGACATTGAGAAAAAAGAACAGATAGATGAGATGAGAAAAGAGTTTCTTTCCAATGTGTCCCATGAATTGAAAACGCCCATTGCTTTAATACAGGGTTATGCAGAAGGCTTGCAGGAGTGCATCAACGATGATGCGGAGAGCAGAGAATTTTACTGTGATGTTATTATTGATGAAGCAGGAAAAATGAACAATATGGTAAAAAAACTGCTGACATTAAACCAACTGGAATTTGGAAACGATAAGGTTTCCATGGAGAGATTTGATTTAACAGAAGTTATCCGTGGCGTTGTTCAGTCGGCACAGCTTTTGGCAGGACAAAAAGAAGCAGAGCTGACTTTTTCACAGGATGCCCCTATTTATGTCTGGGGAGATGAATTTAAAGTAGAGGAAGTAGTGACAAATTATGTTTCCAATGCTCTAAACCATGTGGACTATGAGAAAAAGATTGAAGTAAAGGCACAGAAAGAAGGAAATGTAGTCAGGGTATCTGTTTTTAACACCGGAGATATTATTCCAAAAGAGGATTTGGAAAAGGTATGGATTAAATTTTATAAGGTGGATAAAGCCAGAACCAGAGAATACGGAGGAAGCGGCATCGGCCTTTCCATTGTAAAGGCAATTATGGACAGTATGCACCAGAAATGCGGTGTGAAAAATTATGAAAACGGTGTGGAATTCTGGTTTGAATTATCCTGTGCAGATGCGGAAGAATAGAAGAAAAAAGAGGTTACGTGTTTGCATTTTTTGACATATTCTGCTAAACTCCCATCTTTGACAGTTATAAGGTAAAAAAATGGCTACAACCCCAGTAAATATGG
>UQAX01000004.1 GCA_900539145.1 uncultured Blautia sp. | reverse complement strand
ATTGCTCTTTAGGCAGACATATTCCTTTTTGAATTACAGTTTGCGGAAACTCAAGGATTGCTATACCTAATTATTACTGAATTTTTTGCACTTTTCTTCTAGTGTCATTTTATGCAAAAAACCCTTGTAAATGTATTATTTACAAGGGGTGGTTCTTAAATATTTGACATGAAGTTCAGATTAGTTTCCCATCTGTGCAGCAACTTCAGCAGCGAAATCTTCCTGTTTCTTTTCAATTCCTTCGCCTGTCTCAAAACGAACAAATCCTTTTACAGTAATTTTAGCGCCGTTAGCTTTTGCAACTTCTTCTACATATTTAGCTACGTTCTGTTTTCCGTCTTCAGCTTTTACATAAACCTGATCTAACAGACAGATTTCTTTTAATTCTTTGTTGATACGTCCGCTAATCATTCCCTGAATAACTTTTTCCGGTTTCTGGGACTCTTTTGGGTCGTTCATAATCTGAGCAAGAAGAATTTCTTTTTCATGTGCAATATATTCTTCACTTACTTCAGAGCTGTTTGTATACTGTGGTTTTAAAGCAGCAATCTGCATTGCTACGTTTCTAGCCATTTCTCTTACTGCATCATTTACAACGTCTGTTTCAACATCAACTAAAACGCCGATTTTACCGCCCATGTGTGTATAGGAAGCAATAAATCCGTTTTCTTCAGATGCTTTCGCAAATCTTCTGATGTTCATATTTTCACCGATAACAGCAATCTGTGCTGCTAAAGCTTCGTTTACAGTTTTTGTTGTATCAAATTTCCATGGAGAAGCAAGGAATTCTTCTGTTGTAGCTGCTTCTGTTTCCATAACTGCTTCTGCAACCTGAGCTACATATCCCTGGAATACATCGTTTTTCGCAACGAAGTCTGTTTCTGCATTTACTTCAACAACAACTGCGTGTTTTTCGTCTGCGGAAACTAAAGTCTGGCAAAGACCTTCTGCTGCAATACGTCCGGCTTTTTTCTGAGCTGTTGCAAGACCTTTTTCTCTTAAAAATTCAACTGCTTTATCCATATCGCCTTCTGTTGCTGTAAGAGCTTTCTTACAGTCCATCATACCAGCGCCTGTCATTTCTCTTAATTCTTTTACCATTCCTGCTGTAATAGCCATTTTAAATTCCTCCTGTATAATACCTTTTATACGGAATGAGGCTGTCACACAAAATCAGATTTTATATGACAGCTTCATTTATTCCATTTTGAATAAGATTATTCTTCTACAACTTCTTCTGTTTCTTCTGCGAAGATTTCTTCAGCATCAGCAGCTTCGCCCTGATTTGCTTCGATAACAGCGTCAGCCATTTTAGAAACGATTAATTTTACAGCTCTGATAGCATCATCGTTTCCTGGGATTACGTAATCTAATTCTTCCGGATCGCAGTTTGTATCAGCGATACCAATTAACGGAATACCTAATGTATGAGCTTCCTGTACACAGATTCTTTCTTTTTTCGGATCTACGATAAAGATAGCGTCTGGAAGTTTTTTCATTTCTTTAATTCCGCCAAGGTTTTTCTGTAATTTTTCCAGTTCTTTTTTCAGGTTGATTACTTCTTTCTTAGGCAGAACATCAAATGTTCCGTCAGCTTCCATAGCTTCGATTTCTTTTAATCTTGCAATTCTGCTCTGGATTGTCTTGAAGTTAGTCAGCATACCGCCTAACCATCTTTCATTTACATAGAACATTCCACATCTTTCAGCTTCTGTTTTGATAGCGTCCTGAGCCTGTTTCTTTGTTCCTACGAACAGGATTGTGCCACCTTCTGCAGCGATGTCAGCGATTGCTTTGTAAGCATCGTCAACCATTCCCACTGATTTCTGTAAGTCGATGATGTAGATACCATTTCTTTCTGTGTAGATGTATGGTGCCATTTTAGGGTTCCATCTTCTTGTCTGATGTCCGAAATGAACACCTGCTTCAAGTAACTGTTTCATTGAAATAACGCTCATTTTTTTCTCTCCTTTGGTTTTCTCTTCCACCTGCTTCTGCTCCTTCGGGACTTTCTAAGCACCCCCCGTTGAAATTCACAGGCGTGGTTATTTTCTATATTGCACTTGGCAACGCTTGCATTATATCATAATTTTTTCTGTAATTGCAAGGCTTTTTTACGAATAAAGTCCGAAATTTCCCAACATCCATGACTGAAGAAGGGGAAACCAGCTCTGGCATCTTTCTTCCACACCTTTCCCCTGTGCATTTGCCGTTTGTTCTTTGGCAAGAGAAAGTCCATGCCCTCCTTGGGGATATAAGTGATATTCCATTGGAACTCCTGCTTTTCCCAGCGCCTCTGCAAATCGAAAAGAATTCCAAAAAGGAACAACATTATCTGTAAAAGTATGCCATAAAAAGGTTTTTGGCGTATGTTTTCCCACTTTATCCTCTAATGATACCTGTTCTTTCATTTCTTGATAAAACGCTCCCAAAAGATTTTTTATACTGTCCTGATGTGCGATTTCCTCTTTTGAACTGATAACAGGATAACACAGCACAAGACCGTTAGGCTCTAAAATTTTCATATCACATTGCATTTTCTCTGCCAGCCACGGCTCATTCCAAAACACACCGTAACTGGCTGCCAGATGTCCTCCAGCAGAAAATCCCATAACGATAATTTTTTCTGCGTCCACACTCCATTCTTCTGCATGTTCTTTGATAAGCTTCACACTGTATGCCAATTCGCAAAGAGCCGTGGGATAAACTGCCGGAGCACAGGAATAGCGCAAAACAACCGCCTGATACCCCATGCTGTTAAACTGTAAGGCAATCGGTTCTGCCTCTCTGTTGGAAGTTCTGGCATAGCCTCCTCCCGGACAGATTAACACCAATGGTGCTTTTCTATTCCTTGCATCATCCATCGCATCTCCTAAGATATAAGTTTCTAAACATGCGTCCTTTTCAGAACCTTCTACTTGGATTTTTATCTGTTCATTTCTCATAGCTTTTCTACCAGCAGTCCGTTTCTATAAGCATCTAAAAGCTCTTTCAGCTCTGCTATCCTTTCTTTTAATTTTGCACCTGTATCTGTTGCCCCTACATTTTTTCTTTCTGTCACCCTTTTTACTAAAATACTATCGGAAAGAATATCACTTTCTTTTGTAATAGCATCCTGTGTAGATGTAAACGGTTCATGAGCAGCTAAAATCATCCCCCATGAATTATAAATTAAAGTATATCCTGCAATACCGGTCTCTTTTTGATATGCTCTTGAAAAACCTCCATCAATGACAAGAATTTTCCCTTTACACTTAATAGGACTCTCCCCTGACGTATGATGTACAGGAACATGCCCATTTACAATATGTCTTTCTTCTCCTTTTACCTGAAATTCCTCAAAAATTCTCTCTGCCGCATCATCATCTTCCAAAAAATTATAATATGGATTTTTTATCTCCTGATGTATTTCCTTCTCTGCCAGAAAATAACGTTCAAACGTTGCCATTTTGTTTTTACCGAATAAAGGCGAGTTCGGACTGGTCCAGATATACCATAGCATGTCCTTCCCTCTCTCCTTTTCTTTTCCGTCTCGTGCCATAAATGCTTTACGAACATAACATTCCAACACATCGTACAGGGCTTTTCCCCGGTAAGATTTTTCATAAATCTGTACTTCTTTCAGGCTGCCGTCTTCATTCATAGGAATACAGCCATGATAAAGCAGATTTCCATTAAAAATCTTGTACATACTTCCCTTCTTTAGCAGAAACTGTATATGGTTTTGTAATTTTTCACAGCTTACAAATGCAGATACCAGCCTCTCCACAACTTCTTTTTCTTCTCTTGACAATTCATAAGGATTTTCTGCATCAATCGTCGGGAAATAACTGTCCAACAGTTTATATTCTTTTCCTTTTAAACGAATTGTTCCTTCTGAATAATCAATATCGTCTAAAAGCGCCCTGTCTGCCATACCAAATTCCCGTCTTCGCATAAGAAGCTGTCCCTCCAGCTTAAATTGGATAATCGAAATTGCCTTGTGCATTTTCATATTCAAATCCTGCTCCACAGGATTTAAACGATGATTTCCCTTGATTTTAAAACACTGACAGACATCTTCTTTATAGTATGTGAGAGCAAAGGTTGCTAACGGCAATAGATTGATACCATATCCATCTTCCAGAATATCCAGATTTCCGTAACGGGCGCAGATTCGAACAACAGTTGCTATACAGCATTCCTGTCCCGCAGCTGCCCCCATCCACAAAATATCATGGTTTCCCCACTGAATATCCAAGGAATGGTAAGTTTCCAGTTTATCCATAATTCGATGAGGTGCCGGTCCCCTGTCGTAAATGTCTCCTAAAATATGAAGATGGTCTACCACCAATCTCTGTATCAGTTCTGATAAGGCAATAATAAATTCCTCTGCACGACCAATATCAATAATTGTGCATATAATCTGTTCATAATAAGATTCTTTATCTGTAATATCCCATCTTTCCGTAATCAATTCTTCAATAACATAAGCAAAATCTTTTGGAAGAGCTTTTCTTACTTTTGAGCGCGTATACTTTGATGCAGCTTTTTTACATACTTCAATTAAACGATACAGCGTAATTTTGTACCATTCCTCCATATCTCTTTCCTGTTTCTTAATCAGCTCTATTTTTTCTTTTGGATAATAGATTAAAGTAGCAAGGCTTTTCTTTTCCTGTTTGTTCATGGTATGCCCAAAAACAGTATCAATTTTTCTTCGGATAGAACCTGAACCATTTTTCAATACATGAGAAAATGCTTCGTATTCCCCATGTATATCTGTAATAAAATGTTCTGTTCCTTTTGGCAGATTTAAAATTGATTGCAAATTAATAATTTCTGTAGATGCTTCTGCTATTGTTGGATATAGTTCTGCCATTTTTTCCAGATACTTCTGTTTCATCTTCTCCATTTCTTTTCCCTCATATACTTTCTGTTTTTCCCCAACATTGTTTCTAATACCCTCATTCTAACATAAAACAGAAAAAAAGGAAGCTGCTGCTTCACGATTTCATCGTTGAAGCAACAGCTCCTTTTTAGTTAAAATTTAATACTTATTAAATTCTCTGTACTATGCTTTATAACATCTTTCCAGATGCATCTACATAGTATCCATCAATCCACTGATTGCTAGCCATTGTACCATCTGCGTTCAGGTAGTACCAATTTCCATCAATAGATGCCCAGCCTGTTGCCATTGTTCCATCTGCGTTCAGATAATACCAATGTCCATCGATAGATACCCAACCTGTTTCCATTGTTCCGTCTGCATTCAGGTAATACCAATGTCCACCTACTGCTGTCCAGCCTGTTGCCATTGTTCCGTCTGCGTTCAGGTAATACCAATGTCCACCGATAGATGTCCAACCGATATCCATTCTTCCATCTTCATTATTCAGATGATACCATTTACCATCGATAAATGCCCAACCTGTTTCCATTGTTCCGTCTGCATTCAGATAATACCAATGTCCACCTACTGCTGTCCAGCCTGTTGCCATTGTTCCATCTGCATTCAGATAGTACCATTTTCCACCGATAGATGCCCAGCCTGTTTCCATTGTTCCATCTGTATTCAGATAATACCAATGTCCATCAACTGCTGTCCAACCTGTTGCCATGATTCCATCTTTATCGAAGTAATACCAATGTCCTGCAATTGCATTCCATCCAACGACTTTCTTGCCGTTTTCATAGTATACCCATCCGTTTTCAGTTTCAACCCAGCCTGATTTCTCTACTAAGTTCTTCTGTGCTGCCTCTAAATCTGCAACTGCTTTTGCAATTTCTTCTGCTGTTGCATCTGCATTATCATAAACTACCTGTGCTTTCTGAAGTGCATTTGAGAATGCTTTCCAACTATCTGCTGTATAGTCTTCTTTCTTCAGTTCTTTCGCTGCATCAATAGCTTTCTTTAACGCGTCTTTAGATGGTTTTTCAGGTTCTGGTTGTACTTCTTCCAGTTTTTCTGATGCATCTAACAGTGCATTCGTAGCGTCCTGTACCATTTCTGCTGTTGCATCTGCATTTGCATAAACTTCTTCTGCTGCTTTTAATGCTTCTGCAAATGGAGCCCATGTTTCCGGTGTAAAATTAGCTTCCTCTTTATCTTTTGCTGCATCAATCGCTGCTTTCAGACCATCTTTTTCAGGAGCTTTTACTAACACATTCATAGCCTGTGTCAGTTTTTCTTCTGCATCATTTACCTGATTAAAGGTTGCATTTCTATCTGCTGCTACAGTTCTTGCTTCCTCTAATGCGGCTTCAAATTCAGCCCAACCGGTGCTCAGATAATCTGCTTTCTTTTTACCTTCTGCTACTGCAATAGCTGCATTTAAGTTTGTCTTGTCAACGCCAGCAGCTTCTGCTCCAAAACGAACTTCCGGTACTACAATGTAATCATCTGTAGCTACAACTACAACATCAACAGTTTTTGTTTCTTTACCGTTTGTTACTGTTACTGTATAGTTTCCTAATGGAATGTTTTTAAACTTGTAGTTTCCGAGAGCATCTGTTTTAGCTGTCTTAGCAATTGCTTCTGCTGCACCTTCTACGCTCTTAATATTAACAGTAGCGCCTTCTACTGCCTTTCCGGCTTTGTCAGATACATGACCGGAAACAGTTTCCACTTCACCTACTGGTAAATCATAAGAAGTTACTTTTACATTATCTACTGTTACATTATTAGCATTTCTGGTGTTCAAACCAACTGCACCTGGTTTTGTTGGCATTCCACCCATATTCAGCTTGTTAATTACTAACTTGCCATCTACCCATAAGGAAACAGTTGTATCGATAATTTCTGCTTTCAGATGTAATTTCTTACCTGCAGATGCTGTTGGTCCGGAATGCATGCTGGACCATGAGTTTGAACCGTTACCCCAGTATTCTGCAAACCACTGATTTTCTGCATCGCCTACACCTACGTATACACGGTCGTTCATACCATTTGCACGAAGCAGGATACCAATACGCTGACCGCTCTTTTCAGGTGTAATGTCCATTTCAACTACACCATTTTTAAATCTTGGTGCTGCTGTTTCATAAACGTTAGCATGTCCACCAGGGAATTTAATCTTAGTTGCTCCATCTGCTACACTGATGGTTGTACTTGCTGTATTTCCTGCAAGATTATCCCATGTCTTTTTGCCATCACTGTAATCATTTGCATAATCTACAGTAGAAACCGGCTGTAACATAACATTTTCAACAAGACCTTTTTCTTTTGTCACAGTAATTTCCTGTGTATATACATCATAACCTTCTTTTTCAACTTTTAAGGTATAAGTTCCTGCTAAAAGCTTATCAAACTTATATGCACCTTTTGCATCTGTCTGAATTGCTTCCGGTCTGCTCTTTCCTGTAAGAGATACAGTCGCACCTTCTACATTTTTACCAATAGCAGTTACATGACCTTCTACAGAAGACTGTGTATCTTTTAACTTAAAGTCCTGTGTAAATTCAAGCTTATCTTTTGTAACATTAATATCTGCTGTTGCTTTTGCCCAAATAGGACTGTCTGCTTTTACTGTCCACTCACCGAATAATACACCTGGAAGAACATACTGTCCACGGCTGTTTGTAATAGTCTTGACAGTCTTATCTTTCATCTTAACACTAACTGTAATGTTTTCGATTGGTCTTCCATTTGTGTCTGTAACTGTACCGGACATAGTTGCACCGATTACTTCCAGGCCTTTGATTGCCTTGTCTAAGTTATTGTATGCTTTATCTACAGTTGCCTGATCTGCATCAAAGTTATCTAATGCTGCATTTGCTGCTTTCATAGCTTCTGTAAATGTTTTCCATGTTTTGGCACTGTAATTTACTTCGTAACGACCTTGATTTTCAGCTACTAAAGTTTCCAGATTTGCTTTCTGTGCTTTGGATTTTTCAATTACAAGATTATCTAAAACGAAATCTTTATATCCACCGAAGTCAGCATCTCCGCCACCTGTTCCCTGAAGATCAGGAGCTGTTCTTGTAGACTGAATACCAAACCAGCTCTGTCCGCCTTCTGCACCTGTAATACGGAATTTATAGTGTTTTGTTTCTGTTTCCTTTCCACCCGGAATAGTAGACTCTAATGGTGTGTATTTTACATTTCCATTTTCTACATTTCCGTTACCTACTGCCAATGCATAAGTTCCTTCGGAACCACACTGATAATCAAAGCTTACGTTATATGTAACGCCTTCTTCGAAACGGAAGTTCTGTGGAATTGTCTGATAAATCAGATTTCCTCTCTGTGTCAGACCATTTGTCTTTAAGGACCAGCCACCTTCTAATACATCGTCCAGTTTCTTTGTAAACCAACCTGCTGATGTATATTTCGGGTCTTTTTTATTCTTCTCAGACAAGTGAGTACGGTTATCTGTAACGCCTTCTGCTCCACCTACTACGAATGGCCACAGTCCCTGTGGAACGGTTTCGAAATTCTGAACAAATTTATTTTCAGATGGGAAGTTATTAGAATCGTTCTGAACAATTCTCAAATCATCAAAGTAAACTTCGCCTTCACCTTTCTCACGTTTCAGTCTGATAGTTGCTTCTCCGTTTTTATCTGCAGTAAAGAATACGTACATATTCTGGAAGTAACTTCCCTGACCTTTAATTGTTGCATTACTTGCATTTGTATTATGCGCATCTGCCTGACTGTAATTCTTAGCAATAGATCTTGTAGTGTAGTTAGACTCTGTCTTATCACCGGATACAACTTCCAGATAAGCTTTTGCATCACTTCTGTTATCTACTCCTACCATTGCAACATACTGTTTTCCCGGTTTAAGACCTTTTGCTTTCTGTTCCAGAACAACTTCTTTAGACTGGTTGTTCAAACGAAGCATTGGGTTAAATCCTGCGCTGTGGATAATCTGTGCAGCTTCTTTTTCACCTGTAATTGTCCACTGTTCTAATGAAGCGCTGTTAAATCCTGTATCTACAAGATGAGTTCCTTTACTCCATTCCAGCTCTGCATTTGTTGGGTTCTTAGCTTCTGTTTTATAGAGAACGTAAGGTGTTTTTGCTTCTGCATTGATTGTAATCTTGCCACCGGATACTGTTGCATTAGTTACTTCTTTCTTACCATTTTCTGTAAGTTCGTAAACTTTTGCATTAGACCAGCCTGCAGGTAATGTCCATGTAGAACTTCCGCCTGCCTGATTCCAATGATACAGTTTGTAATTATCTCCTAAAGATTTACCATTTGCGTCCCAATACCATGGAATTAAGTATTTTTCACCGTCCATGATAACTCTTTCACCATTTCCGTCATCAAACTTCATGGTTCTTAAACTGTAACCGGCATCACTTCCGTTATTAGACTGTCTTTCAACAGTAACAGTCTGTGTTCTTTCTTTATTTTGAAGAACAACCTTCATTTCAGGAGTCCATGTAGAACCTGCAACAGTAGTTGGTTCTCCATCTATCCACTGCATAACTTCATAATGCTGAAGGAATTTTGTAGATACATCATCATCAAAGAGGTTTTCGATATATCCTTTGTAATCATTTCTTCCCTGCCAGCCTTCGAAGTCTTTCATATCATATCCACCAAGAAGTGGATTTACTGCTGCTCCGCCGTAGCTTGGGTAATCACCAACCCATGAATCTTTCTGGTGGTTACGGATAAATCTTGTAATCGCACTGTTAATACCTTTATTCGCTGCTCCACCGTATGTAAGGTCGGCTGCCCAGTGCTGGAATGTAGAGTCATACTCATTGGCATGTCCCCACTCACCTGCTAATCTCCAATCACAAGTTTCTGTGATTTCTTTTGCAAGCTGACGGCTTGCCCATGTACCATTATCACCGGACTGACCATTGCCCCATACGTCTACATAAATGAAGTCAAGGTCATTCTTTCCGTCCGGATCTGCTTTATCAAGTTTATTTTTCAAATCCAAGAAACGCTGTTCACGACCATGTCTTAAATCGTAATCCGCATTAATGTTAATACCCTGATCCAACCAGTTCCAACCATAGGAATATTTTCCATCGGGATTTTTCTTTAATCTGTCTTCTTCGAAGTAAATAGATTCCGGATAAGTTTCACTGGCATTTACGTGAATACCAAAGGTAGCTCCGTATTTTGCACCCTCTTTCATAAGAGTTGTCATATCATCTGCGCCACCAATTCTGGTACCGATATCTGCATAATTTAAGTGTCCGGAGTCATGTCCTTCACTTCCGTATCCTTTTAACAGAACGCTCTGTCCCAGACCATCTGTGTTTAAGTATACTTTCTTAACATTATCCAATGTCATCAGGAATGGGTTCTGTGCCTGACTGGAGAAGTTCATTGCAATACGAATTGCAGTTCTGTCAGGTACTAATTCGCTTCCCTTTGGATTGTTCATAATATCACGATATGCAATCGCACCGTCCTGCCAGTCTACTGTTTCATCGTTGTTTTCATCAGCGGTAATTGCAATTTTTGTAGAAGGAAGTTCATATGCTTCACTTTCTTCTCTATAGCCTTCACCTTTATCCCATGTCCAGTAGTTACTGCTTAAACCTGTTTCGCGATATCCGTTTTTATCAGCTGCATTAGCAACAACTCGCTGCCAGTCTGCATTTACATTATTTTCAGAGTTACTCCAAAGACCTGCACTTAAATCAGAAGAAGATACAAAGGCATACATATAACCTGTTTTTCCTGCCGCCATAGAAGCAATTTCCTGATGTGTATCCCCACTTCTCTTTGTATTATTAGACATATTTGCGCCATCAAATCTTGCTCCTGCCTGTGTAGTTCTTACAGATACCAGATTATGATTTGGGATATTAATTGTCTTTATTACATCGTCTCCCGCGTCCACGGATATAATATTAAATGCAAGTGTATTTTTCTCTACTACCAGTTCCGCTTTGATAGTTGCCTTAATACCCTGTTCATCAACTTTCATGGTATAAGTCATCTTATTGCCTTCTTTTGCTTTTTCAGAAGTAACTTTAGGTGTTACTGTAATACCGGTAGTATCATTAGAATTTTTCTGGTTGAGCACGATTGTATTCAGTTTTTCTGTCTGACCATACATTTTCTTGCCTTTACCATTGCCTTTTAAGATTTCATATCCTGCTACTCGTGGGAATTTACTATCTATAGATACTTTCATTTCATCAGAAGAAATCGTTTCATCTGCTGCATTTTCAAAATCTACAGCTTCTCCGGAAGACAAAGTAATATCTTCAACCGTTAAATCTTCTTTTCCTACTGTTACAGTTGTTGTTGCGCTCTTATAACCGGCTTTGCTTACTACAATTTCAGCAGCTCCTTCTTTAACACCTTCCAGTGTCCAAGTACCGTCTTCTCCTGTTGTTGTACTCTTGTCACCTACTGTAACTGTAGCTCCTGCAACCGGATTTTTATCAGCGTCTACAACCTTACCTGTTAAAGATACTGTTGTAACTTCTTTACCTTCTTCAAAAATTTCACCGTTTCCGGTAGACACTTCCCATGTATCAGCGCCTTTTGCTACAACAACTTCGCCTTTACTGTTCTTAATCTGAACATCTTTAAAGTAAACATCTGTTGTCTGCTCTCCCCAAGTACCAGCTTTAATAGCAAAGCTGCCTGTTTTTAACGCTTCCAATTTTTCAGTAGGTACTGTCTGTGCTGCGCACTGTTTTCCATTGATTGTAACAGTATACACATTTTCCTTCCATGAAATTACAATTGGCACTTCCTCATTTGCATTCCAGTCAGAAACTCCAAGACCAGGATACTGTCCGCTTCCGCCTACTTTGTACTCAAAAAACCACTTGCTGCTTGCATCAAATCCTGCTGCATTTAAGTAATTTTTTCCATCTACCCAATATGGACAAATCTGCAGTCTGTTTGATGCAGCGTCCTGTGTCGTCTTTAACACAAGACTGATTTCTCCTCCCGCAGGATCAATTGCGTTTTCATTGGTATTTTTCAATACCGCAGGTTTACTGGCATTATCATTTGTTGTACCTGCTTTAAAATGACGCCATGTTTCAGTTGCTACTTTTTGAGAAGCCTCATCGCTTACTGCTGCATGTACTACAGTAAGTCCGGAAAGCTGTGAATAATCAGCTAACTGCGGAACTGTCATGCTGGCTGCCAAAAGCAAACTGAACACTTTCATGTTTCTTTTTTTCATAACGTTCTCCTTTCTTTTTTTAACGCTCGTGCATTATGCACAAACATTTTTCTTAATAATACCATTCATTAGCACATTTTGCAATTATATATCTTCATTTTTTTCTTTATGTGCACATTTTTTAAACAATCAGACAAATCCACTTATATCACTTATCAAAAGTAACTAAAAAACCCTGCAAAGGTCTTCCATTTCCTTTGCAGGGAGTCTTTTACATTCTATCCGGTGCGTCAAATCCCAATAAATCAATACAGGTTTCTAACACTTTTTCTGTTAAAGTCAACAAACAAATCCAAGATGCTTTCTTTTCTTCGTCTTCTTCTGATAAAATCTTTGTTTCATGATAAAAGCTGTTAAAAGCATTTGCCAAATCATAAATATAAGAGCAAATTCTGTGAGGCGCTTTCTCTTCAAATGCAGGTGCAATGATGGAATTAAAGCGAGACAGTTCTAACATCAATGCTTTTTCACTGTCATTTACTGCCGCTTTCATCGCTTTTCCGTCTATATTTTTTCCGCTTTCTGCATAGCGGCTTAAAATAGATTTAATACGAACAATGGTGTATAAAATATACGGACCTGTATTTCCTTCAAAAGAAGTAAAGCGTTCAATATCAAATACATAATCCTTAGATGCCTGATTGGATAAATCACCGTATTTAATTGCAGATAATCCAACCATCTGCGCTGTCTTTTCTGCATTTTCGTCTTTTACACTGCGGTTTTCTGTGATTTTTTTGAACATTTCCTCATTGATTTCTGCAATCAGGCGTTCTAATCGCATAACACCGCCTTCTCTTGTCTTAAACGGTTTTCCGTCTTTTCCGTTCATGGTACCAAAGCCGACAAAAGATAACTGTGTATTTTCATCTACCAGTTTTGCTTTTTTTGCACAACGGAACACCTGAACAAAGTGCAGCTCCTGACGTTTGTCAACCACATAAATAATTTCATCCGGCTTGTAATCTTCCATACGCTGTACAATCGTAGCCAAATCAGTTGTGTTATACAGAGAAGCTCCGTCTGATTTTAAAATCATACAAGGTGGGATTTCTTTTGTATCTGTATCTTCTTTTACATCCACTACAAGCGCGCCCTGATCCAGATAAGCGTAACCATTTTCTTTTAAGTAATCCACCATAGCAGGAATATAGGCGTCTGCGTCAGCCTCACCCTTCCATAAATCAAAATCCACTTTTAATTTGGCATAGTTTTTCTTTAAGTCTGTGACAGAGACATCCATAATATGCTGCCATAAAGCACGATAACCTCTTCTTCCCTTCTGAAGCTGAAGAGTTGCTTCCAACGCTTCATTTTTATATGCTTCGTCTTCTTTGGACTTTCCGCTGGCAGTAGGATAGATTTCCTCCAGTTCACTTACGGTAAACGGAGCTTCCTTTGGATATTCACCTTCATAATTTTCGTCAAAGTATACTAAATCCGGCTGTCTTTTAGAAAGCTCTGTAATAATCAAGCCCATCTGAAGTCCCCAGTCTCCCAAATGAACATCGCCAATTACCTTATGGCCTAAAAAGCGTCCCATTCGCTTAATACTTTCCCCAATAATTGCAGAGCGCAAATGTCCTACATGAAGAGGCTTTGCAACGTTTGGACCGCCGTAGTCAATCACGATTGTTTTTGGATTTTTGGCTTCCTCTACGGAAAGCTTTTCGTCTGCCAGCATATCGTTTAAGTATCCTGCCAGAAATTCTTTGTTTAATTTAAGATTGATAAAACCAGGATTAACTGCCTCTGCACTTTCAAACATTTCATTGTCCTGCAATTTTTCCACTACGCTGTTAGCAATCATAATCGGTGCTTTCTTATAAGTCTTTGCTGCTGCCATAGCGCCGTTACACTGATATTCGCATAAATCAGGACGATTTGATACTGTCACTTTTGCAAATTTTTCGTCATACTCTGAAGCTGCAAATGCTTCTTTTACTGCTTCCTCAATTTTTTCTATAATTTTCTTCATCTGCCTGTTACTCCACTTCCACTTTTTTTGATGCTGCTACGGCTAAAGCTCCCTGTCCGATATGACATGCCACACTCAAAGACAGAGGCGCCATATATACCGGCATACCCGGAAACTGGCTTTCCAGTTCTTTTTTCCACTCCATAGCGTCTTCTTCGTTGCCTGTATAAGCTGCCTGCAAACAAATTAAATCTCTGTCTGCATACTCTTTAAATCTGCCTTCCAAATCAGCCTTCATAGCCTGAAGCATAGTACGTTTTGCCTGTTTTTTTCCTCTTGCTTTTGAAAAAGCATCCAATTTGTCTCCCTGAATTTGCAGAACGGGTTTTAAATTTAACACCGTACCAAGCGCTGCCGCCGCCGGTGTAATTCTTCCGCCCTTTTTCAGGTATTTTAATGTTTCCAATGTAATATAAATACTGGACTCCCCGGCTTCCCGCTCTAAAATTTCTTTTATCTCGGCTGCGTCCTTACCTGCCCTTGCAAGTTCCATAGCATCTAAGACGGATTGACGCTGGGTAACGGAAATGCGCTGATTATCCACTACCTGTACTCTGTCATGAAACTCCTTTGCCAGTACCATGGCAGTCTGACAGGAATTGCTTAACCCGCTTGACATGGGAATGTGTACAAGCTCATCATATTCTTCCAAAAGCTTTTCCCATGTTTCCATAACATCCGCAGGTGAGGGCTGAGAAGTTGAAATATTTGCATCTTCTGCCAACCGTTTATAAAATTCTTCCTGCGTCAAAGTAATATCTTCTAAAAATAACTGTTCGTCAATATAAAATGGCATAGCCAATACAGTAATTCCAATCTGCTGTGCTTCTTTCTGAGTGATACCGCTATTGCTGTCTGTAATAATTGCGATTTTCTTTTTCCCCATCATTCTCAGCTCCCTTTCCTAATTTTAGGTCATTGTTTTTAATGATACCATACAGCACATTCAAATACAATCATTTTTTCTTCAAAAATGGAACTGTCATTTTAAAAAGCAGTAAAGAATATTTATATAATTTTAGCGAATTTGTCGAGCACTCTTTGAAATTACAAGCTCAAAGTGAGCGCAGACTGAGTTCAAAATGTATAAATATTTTTATATGCACTTAAAATAACAGTTCCATTCTTACCTTACATTCTTCTTAAAGCTTCAATCGGACTGAGATTTGCCGCTTTCACAGATGGTAATAAACCAAAAATCAAACCAATGACCGTTGAGAAGATAACTGCCAGTGCAGCCGCCGGTACACTGATTACCATCGGTGCACCTGACATTTTGGCAATTACAGCCGATAGTATAATACCTGCAAAAACGCCTAAAATTCCACCAATGCTGGTAAGTACCGCTGCTTCTGTAAGAAATTGTCCTAAAATCCTTCTCTTATTTGCACCAATAGCTTTTTTCAAGCCAATTTCTCCTGTTCTCTCGGTCACAGATACCAGCATGATATTCATAACTCCAATACCTCCTACCAAGAGAGAAATACTGGCAATCCATAAAAGCTGACGATTGGTGCTTTCACTGATTTGCTGCAAGCCTTTTGCCTTTTCCATCATATCTCTGGCTTTATATTTAATATCTCCGGTTGCAGAAACAATGCTTTCATTTAAAATCTCTGCCGTCTTTTTCCCTGCCGCACTCATACTTTCCGGAGAAGTTGCTTTTATAGACACAAGCTGAGGTTCATCATACTGATAAATAATCGGCCATGTACTGTCAGGGATTAAAACCATACCGCTGCTTTCATTGTAATATGTGTAATATTCTTCTCTGCTGTTAATCACAGGCTCAAATTCCTCTGTCTTTTTCACCACACCTATTACGGTAAAAGGTTCTCCTTTGATTTCTATGACCTTGCCTATTTCCTCTCCTTTTTCAAAAAAGTTACTGGAAGCAGTTTCATCAATCAGCGCTACCTTTTGGAACTTTCCATAATCACTTTTGGAAAATCCCCGTCCTCTGATAATCTGATATCCGCAGGTATCTAGATAGTCTGTATCAATGCCAAACACTGCGCCGCCATTCATGGTTTTGTTCTGATAAAATACACTGTCTGCATATTTTCTTGCCTGATAACAGGTTACATTCATGACTTCATCCAAATCTGATATTTTTTCTTTCTGCTCTTTTGCTATCACAGGTACACCCTCCGGCACACCCTGATATTCCATCTCATATTCACTTCCTCCCTGACTGAGATAAACGTCTACCACATTATCTCCTTCGCCAATGAGGTTTTTCTTAATCTGTTCATTTGTTCCTTTGATTGTAGACACAATAGATATTAAAGATGCGATACCGATAATAATTCCCAGCATGGTCAAAAAGGAACGCATTTTATGTGCCCAAATCCCCTGAAAAGACAATCTAATATTTTCAATCATTGTGCTGCTTTCCTTTCTTAAAACATATTTTCTTCCATCAAAGAAGCACGTTTTACCTTTGCTCCTTCTTTTACCTTTTTGCCATAAGGAAATGCAATATGGTCCTCCATAGTCAAGCCGTCTTTCACTTCTACTATCGAACCGTAAAAGGTCTGTCCTGTACGTATTGGCTGCTTTTCCAGCTTTCCGTTTTTCCCTTCTTTATAAACAAAGTCTTCTCCGTTTTTGCTTCGAATATATTCTTTGCCGATAAACAAGCCTGACATTCCGCCTTCGTCTGCGGGCAAATCCATACTCACCATTTCATTATCCTTTAATCCTGTGCTGTCTGCAATGTATGCGGTAAAAGGATAATAGGTAAGTTCTCTGCCGTCATAGCTTTGATAACTGCTGGCAGGATAAGGAGAAACTTCTTTTACCTCTGCTTCAAAAAATGTGCCTGACTCATAAGCCATACCGGTTACAAGCTGTCCCGGCTGTACTTTTTCCAGTAAAGCTTCGCTTACTACGCCTTTAATGTAAACACCTCCGCTGCTTTCAACAATAATAAAAGGGTCGCCGTCTATCTCTCCCTTGGCAGGGTCTCCCACTTTTTTCACAGTACCGTTTACCGTACTGGTTACTGTCTCGCTTTGAAGCTCCTGTTCTACCTTTTTAATTTTCAAATCTGCTTCTTTTATATCCAGTTCCGTGGTCTTGATTTCTTTTTCCTTTTCTTTAATGGCTTTTTCTAATTCCTCTTTAGAATATCCGCCTACAATCTCCTCCTCCGGAATTTCATTTCCGGTTCCGTCCGGCAGCTCAGGAAGCACTTCCCCCTGCGGAACATCTTCCTCAGGCAGCATTTCTTCCCATTCATTTTTCCCTAATCTGGTACGGAACCATGCACTTGGTTCCACGGCGCTTTCTATTGCGCTTCCGTCCAAAATCATAGCAGCCTGTAAGGTTCCGTCAAAGCTGTTGTCACTTCGCACTTCTAATTTACAATAATATGGCTCACGCACTCTGTTTCCGGAAACATCAAATCCTGCTAACTGGTTTAAAAATTCACCCTGTATCAGAACGCCCTTCTGGCATACATACACATAAGGCTCCTCTTTTGTGCCCTTTCCCGAATAAGGAATGGCATTTTCTATAATGGCATCATCATTGGGAAATTCTGTGTTATCAATGGTAATGTCACGATACAGTCTTTTGTAAACACCGGAAGGTCTTGCCTGCTCCTGCGGCGTCTCCGGCTGTTCCGGTTTTGGCTCTTCCGGTTTTTCCTCAGGCTGCTGTTCCGGCTTTTCTTCTTCCGGCTTTATTTCCTCTGCATTACTAAGAAATTCTATCTTATAAGACTTATTTCCTGCTGCCACATTCTTCTTTTCATCTTTTAAATTTTTCAGTTCATTTTCCAGACCTTTTTTCTTGACCTTTAACTGCTCTTTATTCAGTTTTTCCATTTCCAAATCAATATTTACCAAAGTCATGTCATAGGTCAAAAGCGGATCCCCTGCTTTTACCTCCTGCCCCTCCTGTACATGAACCTGTGAAACCAACTGTTTCTCCATCAAACGTACTTCCTGCGATACATTGGAGGAAACCGCCCCTTCCAGACTGTTGGTTTCCCCCCACATCTGCTGGGATAATTCTTCCATGGAGTAAACCTTTATCTCCGGCTTTTTCAATTTTCCTGCCGCAAACCAGATACCTCCGCCAAGGAGAAGCACACCTGCCGTACTGACTGCGGCAATTTTTGCTGTTTTTTTCGTTATTCGCATTGTCCCTCCTCCTTTACTCCACAGTTGTTTCGCCTTCCGGTGTCACGGTTTCTCCTTCACCTTCTTCCGGCATCATTTCTTCCTCCGGAATAGCTTCACCCTCCGGCATCATTTCGCCTTCCGGTATCATTTCACCTTCCGGCATCATTTCACCTTCCGGCATTGCACCTCCGTCTTCCGGCATGCCCATCATATCTTCTGTCATTTCATGCGTAGTCTTTACGCCTTCTTTAAAGAACTCCTGAGGGTAAGCCACATAGTCGGAAGATTTTAACCCGCTTTCGATTTTATACTGAAGCATATTTTCATCATGAGTTCCGAGTACCACTGTCCTTTTCTCCAGCGTACCTTTTTTCGACTCTACCCATACATAAGGTTTTTTATCCACATCTGCGATAAATGCCTCATCCAGCCAAATTCCCTCTTCTCTTTCTTCTAATCCCGTATCCTGTTCAATATATACGTGCTGCCCTAACAGCAATCCTTCCGAAGACTCCAGTTCCACATAAAAAGGATAGGAAGTGGAGGTCATCTGCTGGTCCTCATTGCCGCCATACATCATATTCTCGGTATTATTGTTTGGATTTTTTGTATCTACTGCCGTATAAGTTCCCTTCCATACGGCATTTTCATCTACTCTGGAGCGAATAATTGCCGGAGCTCCCTCTACAATCTGCGTAATATTCTGCTCATTGACCTTTCCTTTAATACGGTATTCTCCTGTTGCCAAAATCGTCATAAACGCCTGTGAGGAACCGTCGTAAGGATTGATGCTTTCTCCGTTTTGAGAATTATTCACAGATTTTACCACGCCCTTCATTTCACTGGTAACCGTAGAATTTTCAATCTGACTTTTTATACGATTAATCTCTACTTCTTTTGCCTTCTTCTCATACTCACTTTTCTTTAAATCCATTTGGGCAGACTGTATCTGGGTGGTATAAGAAAGCTGCTCCTTTTCCGGTGCTTTTTTCTTCTCTTTCTCCAGCTGGGCAATCTGGTCCTTCTGATTTTTCATATCATTATCTGCTCTTTCCAAATCCAGATTTGCCTGCTGCAAATCTGCTTCTAGTTTTTCTGTGTCATAAGTAAATAAAGGTGTCCCTACATCCACCTCATCTCCTGTTTTCACCAAAATTTCTTTTACTTCTCGTTCTGCGTCTTTTTGAATATCTAAGGTTTTCTGAGACTCGACTACACCTGCCAGCTTCTGCGTGCCTGCCATATCATTCATGGACGAAACACTCATGACATAAGCAAGCTCCTCTTTATTTCCTTTATCCTTATGCTGTACAAAGAAAATCCCTGCTCCAATTACTCCTATACACAGTACAGTACAGGCTCCGATGATTATTTTTTGTTTTTTCTGCATACCCTACTTTTTCCCTTCTTCAAATTTTATTTTCCTGCCACCCTCTTAGTCTCTTGTATGAAATCAGTATATCAAAAAATCCACTGCCTGTCCCCTTGTTTTTTCTTAATTTTTACGATTTTCTTTACATTTTTCTTGCAATTTCATTGCAAGATGTTACAGATTATGTTGCAACTTGCCTCTGACTTTGTTAAACTACCTTCAGTATATAGAATAAAATTGGAGATAATCATGAATAAACGGACAAAAAAATTATTTCTGCTTCTTTCTCTATGCCTTTTTTATTTTCTTCTATCTGCCTGTCTGAGCAAGGAAGAAAAGGCTGTAAAGCATGCTATTGAAAAAGAATTTAATCAAATAAAAAGTGATGATATGCAAACTATTCAAAATTGCATTGCAGCCGAAGAACTTCTCCCATACTATGGGGACACAGAGGAGCTGGAAGAAGATGTTGCTTCTATCTTTACTCTATTTTACAAGGATTTTGATTACAAAATAGAAAAAATTTCAGAAAAAGAAAACGAGGCTTCTGCAAAAGTAATCTTTTCTGTCATTGACGCCAAAAAGCTGGCAAAAGATTTCAGCAAGGCTTCCTTAAAAAAGCATATTGAGCAAGATGCTGCGCCTACCGGAGTAGAGTTTTCCATCCATGACTCTTATCTGCTGTTAGAAAAGCTTTTGCAAAAGAACCATTATAAAACAAAAGACATTACTGCAAAGCTTTCTCTCGTAAAAGAAAAGGAAAACTGGAAAGTACTTCACAACCCTTCTCTTCAGGAGGCTTTAACCGGAAACTTTTTATCTTATGTCACGGACTGTAATTTATTAAGTCCAAAAGAAATTGTAAAAACACATTTTAGCAGTATTAAGCATTTTGATGCCGAACAGATGAAAATTTATCTTGCTCTGGACACTCTTTTTGAGACAGAGGATACTTATAACAGCTCCATTGCTCATGCTGTTGCGTCGCAAATCAGTGAGTGCTTTGATTTTAAAATTTTAGGCGAAAAAAAAGAAGATGCCGAGGCAACCGTAACTGCATCGATTGTAAGCGTAAATTTTCACAGTATTATGGAAACATATAAAGAAGAATTGTCAAAATGGCTGAAAACCTCCGAGTCTCTGGCTGTTGGCTCAGAAGGCAGAAGACAAAAAGAGCAGGAAATGCTCTTATCCTGTATTGAAAATAATCACAACACCATTTCCCATGATGTGGAAATTCATCTGGTAAATGACGGCGTCAACTGGAAAATACAAATGAATGAAGAAATTGCCGAAGCTATCTTCGGAAACGTACAAGAAGAGTTGTTGTATTAAATACATCTCCAGAATATTTATACCTTTTGCACTCAGTCTGCGCTCACTTTGAGCTTGTAATCTCAAAGCGTGCTCGACAAATTCGCTAAAAGTGTATAAATATTCTGAATGATGTTTTCTACAACAACTCTAACTTTTATAGTTTATCTATTCTTCTGTTGTTTCTTCTTTTTGTGCCACAATGGCAATTCCTAATTCTTCTAACTGTTTTTCATCTACGATGTCCGGCGCTTCTGACATAAGACAGGAAGCATCTTTTACTTTTGGAAAAGCGATTACATCACGAATGGAGTCTACTTTTGCCATGAGCATAACCAGACGATCCAATCCATAAGCCAATCCTGCGTGAGGTGGTACACCATATTTAAAAGCGTCTAAAAGGAAACCAAACTGTTTCTGTGCTTCTTCTTTTGTAAATCCTAAAGCTTCAAACATTTTTTCCTGAACATCATCCTGGAAAATTCTTACAGAACCTCCACCGATTTCATTTCCATTTAATACGATATCATAAGCTTTTGCACGAACTCTGCCCGGATCTGTATCAATATACTGTAAATCTTCTTCCATTGGCATAGTAAATGGATGATGCATAGCTGTAAATCTCTCATCTTCTTCTGACCATTCTAAAAGAGGGAATTCTGTAATCCATACAAAACGGTATTCATTTTTATCCAGTAAATCCATCTGTTTTGCTAATTCCAGACGAAGAGCTCCCAATACGTCCCAAACAAGCTTTGTCTTATCTGCTGCAAAAAGCAGTAAGTCTCCATTTTCCCCTTTCATTGCCTGAATTAAAGCCTGCATTTCTTCTTCCTTCATAAATTTGGCAAAAGAAGATTTCACAGTTCCATCTTCACCAATGGCAATGTATGCAAGACCTTTTGCACCGTAACCTTTTGCAAATTCTACCAATTTGTCAATTTTCTTACGAGGCATAGCGCCCTGTCCTTTTGCATTGATACCACGCACACTGCCACCGTTTTCCAAAGCACCTTTAAACACTACAAATTCACAGTCTTTTACTACTTCAGAAACATCTGTAAGCTCCATTCCGAAACGTAAATCCGGTTTATCAGAACCAAAACGATTCATGGCATCAATCCATGTCATTCTCTCAATCGGAAGCTGCACTTCTATACCTAATACTTCCTTAAACAAGAATGCCAACATTCTTTCATTTACGTCTAATACATCTTCCACATCTACAAAAGATAATTCCATATCAATCTGTGTAAATTCCGGCTGACGGTCTGCACGTAAATCTTCATCTCGATAACATCTTGCAATCTGGAAGTAACGGTCATATCCGGAGCACATTAAAAGCTGTTTGAAAATCTGCGGTGACTGCGGAAGAGCATAAAAGCTTCCCGGATGCACACGGCTTGGTACAAGGTAATCTCTTGCTCCTTCCGGTGTACTCTTAATCAAAGTCGGTGTTTCAATCTCAAGAAATCCTTCATTTGCAAGGAACTGGCGCACCAATGTAGAGACCTGTGAACGAAGCATCATGTTCTTCTGTAAATCCGGTCTTCTTAAATCCAGATAACGATATTTTAAACGAACCTCATCTCTTGTCTTGCTGTTTTCTTCGATTGGGAACGGAGGTGTCTCTGCCTCGGATAAAATACGAAGCTCTGTTGCTCTTACCTCAATTTCACCGGTAGGAAGGTTTGGATTTACTGCACCGGAACGTGCCTCCACACGACCTTTTACAGCAATTACAAACTCGCTTCTCAAACGTCCTGCTTTTTCAAATCCCTGTTCGTCAATATCGCCGTTTTCAAAAATAATCTGCATAATACCGGAACGGTCACGTAAATCTACGAATACAATCCCGCCTTTATTACGGCTTTTCTGTACCCAACCCATTAAGGTTACGGTACTTCCAATCTCTGCCTTTGTCACTTCTGTACATCTGTGGCTTCTTTTCAGCCCCTTCATTGATTCTGCCATGATATAAATTCTCCTTCTTATAAAACAGTGTCATTATAAACTTCTGTAATGACAGCATATCCTTCTTTTTCCAACTGTTCTTTTTGGAATTTTTTATTTTTCTTTGCGTAAGCAATGTTAATGCTCTGCCCTGCTTTGCGTTCTTCTGCTGCTTTTTTCATTACTTCCAGAAGTTTTTCATTGGAAAGCTTCTTATCCAGAAGGTATACTTTCTTTTCTTTTGCTCCCGGAACTTTAAAGCCTCTTTCCATAAGCAGCATAACGATACGCTCAAATCCAATGGAAAATCCTGTTGCCGGTGTAGGTGTTCCCGTAAATTTGCCAATCATTTCATCGTAACGTCCGCCGCCGCCAACGCTTCCTGCAAAACCGTCAATAGAAATTTCAAAAATTGGTCCTGTATAATAAGACATTCCACGCACTAAAGTAGGATCAAACTCTAAAGTAAAGTTAGCTGTTTTTGCCTGCATAACACTCTCAATAATCGTTGTTAAATCGTCTGCTACTTTTGCATCTAGAAAGCCTTCCAGTTTCTCTTTACAGTAAGCAACACCATCAATGCCATTTCCCATTGCTTTAAATAAGTCCATGTATTTTTCTACACTCTCTTTTGCAAAACCGGACTCTTCCAGTTCTTTTGCAACGCCATCCATGCCGATTTTATCCATTTTATCCAGAATAATAAATACCTGTGTAAAGGAGTCTTCCGGAAATCCGCTGTACGCTGCCATTGCCTTTAAAATTCTTCTGTCGTTAATGCGAATGGTAAAGCTGTCAAAATCCAGTTTTCCTACTAAAGTAGAAGTCGCTAGAATAACATCTATTTCCGCTAAAAAGGTGGGATCGCCTAAAATATCAATATCGCACTGCATAAACTGACGGAAACGACCTCTCTGAGGACGGTCTGCACGGAATACATTTCCGATGTGAAGCGCCTTAAACGGCTGTGGCAGCTCATTCGCATTATTGGAATAGAAACGGCAAAGAGGTACGGTTAAGTCGTAACGTAAACCACTGTCTACCAAATCGTTTTCTTCCTTTGCTTCGTCAATTTTCAGCTTTTCTCCTCTTTTCAAAATACGGAAAATCAACTTTTCATTGTCGCCGCCCTGCTTGCTGGTAAGGTTTTCAATGTGCTCTACACAAGGAGCTTCCATGGAAGTAAATCCAAACTGTTTGTAAGTATCCTTAATTAAGCTGATTACATAATCACGAATTTCCATTTCCTGAGGTAAAATATCTTTCATACCGGTTACCGGTTTTTTCTTTAAACTCATACTTATCGTCTCCTATCTTTTTTACAATACAATTCCGTCTCTTTTTCTCTCAATCATTTCATCAATACGGGTAATGTAATTGGTAACATCCTTTACATTTTCAATACGCTCAATCTTCTGTCCGTGGTCAGACACAAGCTTCGTGGATGCCCCTGCCCCCGCCGCAATAATAGTCTGCTTTTCTTCCATTATAAGTATATTGTAAATTCCTGCTTTGTCAACTTTTGCATAGCCTACATTTTCCAGATTTCCGCACATATTTTTCTGTCTGTATAGATAATACGGCCCCATCTGACAGCTTCGGGCATAATTCATCGCCATTTCCATGATTTCCTGATTATTTTCAAATCCCATTTCTTCATATTGGTCTTTAAACATCCGAAGTCTTGCAGCTCTTTTTACTGCTAAAGAATGTATGGTAAGGCTGTCAGGATCAAGCGCCTGAATTTCCTTTAATGTATGCTCCACATCATCCTTGTGCTCCCCCGGAAGACCTACGATTAAATCCATATTGATATTGTCAAATCCACATTCCCTCGCCAAAGCGAAGGCGTGTCGTGTATCCTCCACCGTATGATTTCTTCCAATAATCTTCAAGGTTTCTGCATTCATTGTCTGAGGATTTACAGAAATTCTGGTAACAGGATATTCCCGTATTGCCTGTAACTTTTCTCTTGTAATACTGTCCGGTCTTCCCGCTTCTATGGTATATTCCTTGACCTGTCCCATTGGAAAACGCTTCTGTATATGTCCCAACAGGCGATGAAGCTGCGGCGGCTCCAAGGTTGTGGGAGTTCCTCCACCTATATATATGGTATCTAGGGTTTTATCTTTCATGGTTTCCGCAATAAAATCCAACTCTTTTAGCAGTGCGTCTAAATAGCTGTCAACTTTATCACGCCATCTTTCTAAAGGTGAGGAACTAAAAGAACAATACAGACATATACTGGGGCAAAATGGAATTCCCACATATAAGCTGTATCCATTCTCATAATCAATATTCTTTAAAATATCTCTTTCTCTGTTGGCTATGGTAATGGCAAGCGCTGTCTTTTCATTACTGGTATAATAAGTTTTTCGCATATAATCCGCTGCTTCTGCATTGCTCATGCCCGACTCAATAAGTCCCATGGCAATTTTCGTAGGGCGAATACCGGTCAGATTGCCCCAAGGAAGAGTATGACCGGTCTCCTCCACCAGAAGCTGATACAGCACCTGCTTTAATTTATTTTTTCTGATTTTTCTGTCTTCTTCTTCGTCAAATGCCTGTTCTCCCTCCAGCGCTTTTCCATCAAAGCACAATCGGATAACTACCTTTTCTCCGTAAAGAATAGAAATCAGCCTGTCATAGTTTTTTTCTTCCTGTATTTCCTCTGTATAATACATTTCGATTTCTTCTTTTGGATAAAAGGCCTTTACCAGCGTATAGGCATCGTATTCAAATTCTTTTTTATTAAAGGAAATTCCTATCATGGGTTCTTCCTCTTTCTATGTTCTTCTTATAAATAGGGGTTATTTTTCTTTTCAAATTTGGCATCTGTGGCTTCTCCGTGTCCCGGATAAATCACCGTTTCGTCCGGCAGCATGGCAAAAATTTTATTTAAGCTCTTTTTCATCTGGCTCATACTTCCTGTTGGAAGGTCACATCTGCCGCAATTTCCGTAAAACACCGTGTCGCCACTTAGACAAACTTCTTCATCCTTAATCCAATAACAACAAGAGCCGCTTGTATGCCCCGGTGTAAGAATCGTTGTAATCTCAAAGCCTGCTACCTGAATTTCTTCTTCATCCTTCAGTAAAACATCTGCTTTTACTTTATACGGCACACCGGACCATGCGGCGGAAAGGTTCTGCTGACTGTCAGCAAGAAGTGTTTCCTCCTCCTTTGCCGCATATACCGGAATTTCGTAATGCTTTCTCAACTCATTTACTGCACACACATGGTCGTAATGTCCATGTGTCAGTAAAATCCCCACAGGTGTTCCCTGCAATTTATCCAAAGCATAGATAATTCTTTCCTGCTCTGCCCCCGGATCTACGATTAAGATTTCCTGTGTTTCTTCATTTTTTAAAAAATAACAATTTGTCTGTACAGGCCCTACTACAATTCCTCTCAGCATCAATTTCTTCATCTTTTCTCCTTAACCGGCAGTACGCTCAATATCCTTCACACTTTCAATCTGCCTGATTTTTTCAACCATACTGTTTAACTCTTCTTTGCTTCTTACCTCAAAACAGATATTGATGGTTGCTGTTCCCTGTTTGCTTATTCTTGTATTTAAAGCAAGGATATCAATTTTTCTCTCTGTAAAAATCTTGGAAATATCAACAATCAAACCGGTACGGTTATAAGCAAACACATTGATATCTGCCATGTAACGTTCACAGCTTTCATGGGCAGGTACTTGCCATTCTGCGTCAATCAGCCTGTTTCTGTCCTCTGCGGACATATTCATCACATTGATACAGTCTGTCCGATGAATGGTAACGCCTCTGCCTCGTGTTACATATCCTACGATTTCATCACCGGGAATTGGATTACAGCATTTGGAGAAACGCACTGCCACATCGTGAATACCTTTTACCACAATGCCGCCTTTGGATTTGCCGATATGAAGCTTATCCTTATGCTCTGCTGTTGCCTCCAATACCTTTTCATCTGTCAATTCTGCTTTATGGTCTTTATTATAGACTTCCAGAAGCTTATTGATAATCTGTCCTTCTTTTAAACCTCCGTGTCCCAACGCAGCCAGAACAGAGTCCCAGTCTCGGAAACCGTATTTCTTCATAACGGCTTCCTGATATTTCGGCTTCTGAATTTCTCCTAGAGAGATTGCCTTTACTTTGGCATACTGGATAAGCATTTCCTTACCCTTTAAAATATTATCCTCTTTTAATTCCTGCTTAAACCACTGGTTAATCTTGTTTTTCGCCTGTGTGCTTTTTACTACTTTTAACCAGTCACGGCTTGGACCTTTGGAGTTTTGAGAAGTAATAATTTCTACACGGTCTCCGTTTTTAATCACGTATTCAATAGGAACAAGCTTTCCGTTTACCCTTGCGCCTACCATTTTATTTCCCACTGCACTGTGGACATTGTAAGCAAAATCAATAGGTGTAGAACCGTTTGGCAGTGTCTTTACATCTCCTGCCGGTGTAAAGCAATACACACTTTCGGAGAACAAATCCAAATCACTTTTTAAGAGGCTTAAAAACTCTTTATTGTCAGACATATCCCGCTGCCATTCCAAAATCTGGCGCAGCCAGCTCATCTTTTCTTCCTCTGACTGTGTGACATTCACTTTTCCGTTATTGGAAACCTCTTTATATTTCCAGTGAGCGGCAATACCGTATTCCGCTGTTCTGTGCATTTCAAAGGTTCTAATCTGAATTTCAAAAGGCTGTCCATTCGGTCCGATCAGCGTAGTATGCAAAGATTGGTACATATTGGGCTTTGGCATGGCAATGTAGTCTTTAAACCGCCCCGGAATGGGCTTATACATTTCATGAATGATACCAAGGGCTGCATAGCAGTCACGTACCGTATCTACAATAATTCGTACCGCAAATAAATCATAAATCTGATCCAGAGTTTTATCCTGATTAACCATTTTCTTATAAATACTGAAGAAATGCTTAATTCTTCCGTCTATCTGCGCATTGATGGACGCTTTTTCAATATGTGCACGCACATCCCCTACAATCTGGTCGATAAATGCCTGACGCTCGCTCTTTTTCAAATTTATTTTCTCTACTAAATCATAGTAAACTTCCGGTTTCAAATATTTCAGAGACAAATCATCCAGCTCGATTTTCACTTTGGAAATACCGAGGCGCTGAGCAATGGGTGCGTAGATATCCATCGTCTCTCTGGCTTTTTCCTTTTGTTTATGAGGCGGCATATATTTCAAGGTTCGCATATTATGCAGACGGTCTGCCAGCTTAATCAAAATAACACGGATGTCCTTTGCCATTGCCAGAAACATTTTTCTTAAATTCTCTGCCTGCACCTCCACCTTATCTGCGGAATAATTCAACTGTCCCAGCTTTGTTACACCGTCTACCAAAAGCTCTACCTCTGCATTAAATTCTTCCCGAATTTCCTCAGAGGTCATAACCGTATCTTCTACCACATCATGAAGAAGCCCGGCTACAATGGTTTCCTTATCAAGCTCTAAATCAGCTAAAATAATTGCCACACAAAGCGGATGAATGATATAAGGCTCGCCGGACTTTCTCACCTGTCCTTTATGAGCATTATTGGCAATCTGAAATGCCTTATCAATCATGGAAATATCAGTAGATGGATGGTATTTCCGAACACTGGTTATCAGCTCCTGATAAAGTACCTCCGGACTGGTGAAATCCTCCATGGTCTTCACATTGGCATCTGCCTTTTTAATTTTTTCAATTTCTTCTGCTTTTAAGGCAGCTTCTCTTTTTTCTTCCATAAAAAACGTCACCTCTTATCCATCAACCGATTTTATTTTCCTTCATAACAAATTACAGATTGAACGTCATATTTCTTTAATTTTTCTCTTCCTTTTAATCCTGCCAGCTCCATGAGGAAGACCAATTTCACAACTTCTCCACCAAGACCTTCAATGAGCTTTGCCGCTGCCTCTACGGTTCCGCCTGTTGCAATTAAATCATCAACAATAACAACTTTTTGTCCCGGTTTAATGGAGTCCTTGTGCATTTCGATAACAGCGCTTCCGTATTCTAAATCATAGCTCTGCTCTACGGTTTCACATGGCAGCTTCCCTTTTTTCCTTACCAATACAAGCGGTTTATGTAAATTATACGCAATCGGCGCTCCGAAAATAAATCCTCTGGACTCTGTTCCTACGATAACGTCAACATCCACGCCTTCCAAAAGCTTCTGCATAGAGTCAACTGCCAGTGCAAATCCGTCTGCATCCTCTAAAATACTGGTAACATCCCGAAAGATAATTCCCTCCTGCGGAAAATCAGGAATGCTTCTGACATAGTCTTCAATTTTTTTCTTTTTACAATCTTCCATTGCGTTTCCCTGCCCTTTATATCAAATTATGTCACTTTTGTGATTTTTTTGTGTTTTTTATGTGGTTTAGTATATCATCTTTTCTTTGCAGACGCAAATTTTATTTTTGCTCAACGGATATTTTGAATAATCATCTCAATGCTCTCTCTTCCCTGAAAAGAATTAACAGAAGGATAATAAATTACATCCCACACATCCTTCTCTTTTAAGCGTTCCAAAAACTCGTCTCCGTCTCCAAACCAAATACATTCTGCTCCAAACCCAAAACCATCCTGCGCTTTCATTTTTACTACATTTCTGTTTTTTCCGAAAACCTTGCAGTTTGAAAATCGGATATCTTTTTGTGCAAAAATCGGTTTTGTATTTCCTTTTCCAAAAGGTTCTAACTGCCCTAACTGGCGAATAAGAGGAATGGTAACATAAGACATTGGCATAGGAACATCAATCACAATTTTTTCTACCATGTCTTCTTCTGTCAGCGTACAGTTTTCATTTAATTTTCTTCGGAATTTCTCAATATTTTCTTCTTCCATAGAAAGCCCTGCCGCCATTGGATGCCCACCGAATTTTGTCAGCAGCTCCCTGCATTTTACCATTTCCTGAAACATGTGGTACGCCTCAATAGAACGCCCTGAGCCCTTCACGCCTTCTTCTCCCTTTGTAAGCACAAAAACAGGCTTTGTATATCTTTCCCTGATACGTCCGGCAATAATTCCCGCCAGACTTTCATGACATTCGGGAAGATATACTACCAGTACCCGGTCATTTTTCAGCTCTGTATTTTCAATTATTTCTACTGCTCTTTCTACACCTTTTACGGTCATATCCTTACGGCTGTCGTTTAATTCTTTCAAATCCTCTGCCAGCACAGAGGCTTCCTTGGTATCTTTCGAAAGCAGTAATTCCAGAGCTCTTTTTGCAGTGCTTAATCTTCCGCTGGCATTGATACACGGACCTAATACAAATCCGATATGATATGCGGTAATTTCTCTGTTTTCCAGATTGTTGACACGAATAAGCGCTTTTAAACCTTCATTATTTGTATTCTGGATGCGTTTCAGCCCTTCCTTTACCAAAATCCTGTTCTCATCTACTAAATCCATAACATCTCCCACGGTAGCAATGGCAGCAATGGGAATAAGTTCCTCAATCTCCGAAAGAGGAATGTTACGCTTTTCAAACAGCCCCCATACTACCTTAAATGCAACCATTGCTCCGCAGATTTCTTTAAAAGGATAGGTGCAGCCCTCCTGCTTTGGATTTACAATGGCATCTGCATTTGGCAAAAACCGCTCTATGCTTCCGTCTTCCTTCTCCTCATAGGGGATTTCATGATGGTCTGTTACCAAAACTGTCATATTTTTCTCTTTTGCATAAGCAATCTGCTCTATGGCGCTGATACCGTTGTCACAGGTAATGATAGTATCAATTTCTTTTTCATACGCCCGCTCAATCAGCTCCTTGCTGATACCGTATCCATCTTTCATTCTGTCCGGTATATCTACGTCTGCCAAAGCATTGGCTTTTTTCAAGCCTTGAAAAAGAATATATGTAGAGCATACACCGTCAATATCATAATCCCCGATAATTCTGATTTTTTTCTTTTGCTGTATCTTTTGAATTAAAATATTTAATAATTCATCAATTCCCTTTAACTCTTTCCATGAATGTAAATTTCGAAGCTTTCCGTGAAGATACACATCAATTTCTTCATCAGTAATCTGTTCTCGATTTCGAATGAGTCTTGCAATCACAGGATCTACTCCGAAGCGATTGCTAATCCCCTGAAAATCTGCCTTCTTGGCAGCAACTACCCATTTTTCCATATTATCACCTTATAATTCCAAAAGGAGCTGTCACTTTAATGTAACAACTCCTTTTTTCTGAGTTTAATTCTGTTTTTTAAATTTTTTCTTCATGACATACCAAAGAGCGCCTGTAATACATACAGAAGAGTATCCGCCGCATACAATACCTACCATAAGAGGCAGTGCAAATTCACGAATAGAGGAAACTCCCATAATGAATAACAGGAATACCATAATAAAGGTTGTCAAGGAAGTGTAAATACTTCTTGTAAGTGTCTGTGTAATGCTGGCATTTACCAGTGTTTCCAAATCTGTCTTCTTGCCAGCACTTGCCAGATTTTCTCTGATACGGTCAAAAATAACAATCGTAGCATTAATAGAGTAACCTACAATGGTCAGCATACATGCGATAAAGGTATTTCCTACGGAAACTCTTGCAACAGCATAGAATGCCAGAACCACTAATACGTCATGCAGAAGAGCAATAACCGCACTGCTTGCAAAACGAATATCCTTAAATCTAAACCAGATGTATAAGAGCATCAACACCGTAGCCACGATTACAGCTTTTACTGCATCTGCACGCATTTCGCTGCTGACCGTAGAAGAAATACTTTCAGATGTAATATCTTCCTGTGCTACGCCAAAATTATCTATTAAAGCTGTTTCCAGCTTTTCTCTCTGTTCTACATTCAAAGTTCTGGTTTTAATAATAACCTGATTATTGCCTACAACTTTTGTTGCCTGAACGTTCTTATCACCTGTAACTTCTTCTACTAAAGGTGTAAGTTTTTCATCGATTTCTGCAATACTCATATCCTTATCAAACTCTACATTTGTAGAAGTACCGCCTTTAAATTCCAGACTGTATTTCAGGGACTCTCCTGTTGTTCCCTTGAAAATCAACATAGAAACAGGGGCACATAAAATCAGGATAAGAGACACGGTAAAGAATACTTTTCTCTTCTGTAAGAAAGGAATTGGTTTTCTTTCTTTTCTCTTTCCGTAGAATTTCTCATTTCTCACGCCAACGGCATATACTGCATACATCAGATATTTGGATACCACTAATGCGGTAAACATGGACAGTACAATACCAAGCGCCAAAGTCTGTGCAAATCCTTTTACTGTTCCTGAACCAAGCCAGTTCAATACAAAGGCTGCAATTAAGGTTGTAATGTTACCGTCAAAAATTGCAGAAAACGCTTTTTTAAATCCGTTCTGAAGCGCCGTTCTGACACTCTTTCCATCAGCAATTTCTTCCTGAATACGGGCATAAATAATAACGTTGGCGTCTACTGCCATACCGATTGACAGAATAATACCTGCAATACCCTGTAAGGTTAAAGTCAAATCAAAGGCATTTAATGCAATCAAATCAAGACATACATAAATAATCAATGCAATGCCGGATACCAGTCCCGGAATACGATATACAAAAATCATAAATAAGATAATCAGCGCAAGTCCGATAGCCGCTGCCACCAAACTGGTTGAAATTGCTTTTTCACCTAACTGTGCCGCAACTACACTGGAACGAAGCTCGCTTAATTCCAGCTTCAAGCCACCGATACGAATGGTAGATGCCAGATTTTCTGCCTCTGCTGCATCTTTCATACCGTCAATCTGTGCCTGTCCGTCTTTGATTTCCTGTCTTACACTTGGAACACTGACAAAAGTTCCATCATAATAAATACCAATGGTATCATTACCGGCTTCCACTGCCTCTTTTGTAGCAGCGGCAAATTTGTCTGTTCCTTCTTTTGTAAAGGATAAGCTTACTACGTTTACGTTATTCTTCAAATCATCCTGCGCTACCGCAGCTTTTGCGTCCTTGATATCTGTTCCTGTCAGAACAATACCACCGTCCGCTTCGATTTCTTCAATAGTTTTTGTAAGCTCATATTCGCCGGTTTCTGTATTCAAAGTATAGTTTTCTCCGCCGGCAGAGTCTTTGTGCTTAATAAAATACAGAGAACCCGGTTTTCCCAGTTCTTCTAAGATTTTATTTGCATCTTTTGCTCCGGGGATTTCTACGATAATACGATTTTCCCCTTCTTTATAAACCTGTGCTTCTGTACTGTAATTTTCCACACGTTTTTGAAGCTTATAAATGGTATCTGCCATTTCATCTTCTGTGGGTGACTCTTTGGATGCTTCGTATGTAATACTTACACCGCCGGACAAGTCCAGACCTGTCTTAATATTTTTTGCAGCACCTGTACCGGTAGGACCAAATCCTACTGCTGTGGTAAAAATCAGAAATCCTGTAATGATTGCTGTTAAAACCAGTACAAGTATCCCTCTGTTTTTCTTCATTGTCTTTCCCTTCTTTGCTTAATTTTCTTGTTCTTCTGCCGCCTCGGCTGCCTTTAACATAATGGCGCATTCTACACGTTTTCTCTGAAGCTCACATCCCAATTCATAAACATCGTTGATAGAGCCGTGGAAATTATAGGAGTTTGCCGCACAGCCGCCGCTGCAATAGAATTTTGCAAAGCAGTTCTGACATTTTTCTTTTGCATATACATTGCAATTTTTAAATTCTTTGCATAAATCTGTACGTTTTACACCATCCCACACATTTCCCATGAGATATTTTTCTTCACCTACAAACTGATGACATGGATATAAATCACCCCACGGAGTCACAGCCAGATACTCCGTACCTGAACCGCAGCCTGACAAACGTTTATATACGCAAGGACCGCCTGTCAAGTCAATCATGAAGTGGAAGAAATTAAATCCTTTTCCTTCTTTTTTACGCTTTATCATTTCCTTCGCAAGCTTGTCATACTCTTCGCAGATTTTCGGAACGTCTTCCCATTTCAGTGCATATTCCTCTTTTTCATCTGCAACTACCGGCTCTACGGAAATCTGGTCAAAGCCCAAATCAGCCAGATGCAGTACGTCTTCGGAAAAATCTAAATTATGACGTGTAAAAGTACCTCTTGCATAGTAGCTCTTTTCTCCTCTGCTCTTTGCAAATTTCTGGAACTTCGGCACTACCAAGTCATAACTTCCCGCTCCTTTTCTAAATGGACGCATAAAGTCATGTACTTCTTTTCTTCCATCAATACTTAATACCACATTTGCCATTTCTTTATTGGCAAATTCCATGATTTCATCATCTAAAAGCACACCGTTTGTAGTTAACGTAAAGCGGAAATTCTTATTGTGAATTTTCTCCTGCTCTCTTCCGTAAGCAACTAAATCCTTCACAACCTGCCAGTTCATCAAAGGCTCGCCGCCAAAGAAGTCTACCTCTAAATTCTTTCTGTTGCCGGAATTTGCAATTAAAAAGTCCAAAGCCTGCTTTCCTACTTCATAGGACATCAAAGCTCGTCTTCCATGATATTCTCCTTCTTCTGCAAAACAATATCTGCAGGCAAGATTACAGTCATGGGCAATATGCAGACACAATGCCTTTACAACTGTCTCTCTCTCTTTAAAATGCTCAATGGCATTTCGATAAATATCCTCGGTAAACAGCATTTCCGCATCTTTTAATTCCTGTATTTCCTTTAATGCTGTTCGGATATCTTCTTCTTTGTATGTATCCTTTAACTTCTCATAAATAGCAGCTTCTTCCTGCCCTTCGTCCAGAAGTCCGATTACATCATAAACCAGTTCGTCTACCACATGTACAGAACCGCTGTTTACGTCCAGCACAATGTTGTAGCCATTATTTTTATAACGATGTATCACCGTATTTCTCCTTTCCGTTTCTATCTACCCAGTGCAGTGCAATCCTCGCAGAGCGTTAATTATTGCATGGGAGGCTACGTCTCCCATGCAATAATTAAGCAGCGGCTTTTACACCGCTGCTGTTCAGCCATGTGCCCAGAAAAAAACGCACTGTGTTATTTTATTTGTGTTCGCAGCTCTGATTTCCTACTGTGCAAGATGTTTTACATGCAGACTGACAAGATGTCTGGCATTCACCACATCCACCTTTTTTTACTGTATTCTGTAAGCTTTTTGTATTTAATGTTTTGATATGTTCCATAACATAATCCTCCCATGTATGATAATTTTTTAAGATATAACATCTAGCGGTATTATAGCATAGCTGCAACCGCCTAGCAAGTAGAAATTCACGCTAAAATGCCTCCCAGTGTTCCTCCGAAAAAGCACAGGAAAAACATCATCAGCATTTCCTTAAAATCTCCGCTTATCTGATGTTCTGTCAGAAAGGTAACCGCCATAAGAAGGAGGGCATATCCCGTACCAACGCCCATTCCCCATGCAAACCGTCTGACTTTTATCTTTTTTCCCATATAAAATCCGCCAAAGAGGCAGGACACAATGTATGTAACCATAATTCCTATGTTTATCTGACTCTCGCCAAGTCCCATCTTATACAGCAAAAATGCCAGAATAAGAAGTAAAATTCCGGTAGCTGCATAGGCAAGCAAAAGCGCTTTTATCATCAGCATTGGCTTTGCATTTTTTGAAACTCTTTCTTCCATAAAAAATCCCTCCTATAATCAATATATGGGAGGGATTTGTAACTCATAACTCTTTTTTATTTTTTCTTTTTTCCGAAAAAGACAGCAAGTCCTGCAATAACAAGAGCGCCTAAGCCAATCAGTACATAAACTACTGTTTTTGACTCATCTCCTGTTTTCACCACCTGAATAACCGGTGTTGTATTATTCTGTGCAGGTTTTTTCTGTGTATTCGGTTTTACGGTACTCTGCGTAGAAGAATTTGATGCAGAAGTATTCGGTTTTGTCTGTGTCGTTGACTGAGACGTTCCCGTTGAAGGTTTATGCTTATCACTGTTTACACCCAGACCTACAATTTGATGACCGCCTACATTAAACGGACTAAAGGAAGCTGTCTCAAAAGCCAGATATTGCATTCCATCCTTTTCTTCCACTGTCATATTCCCTGTTTTTCCGTCCTTGGAAAATACGAAATATTCATACTGGTTATTTCCCAGATAATGTGCAATGGATAAATCTGAAAAACAATTTGCATTTTCCGGCAAAGGAATAAGCACTTTTACTTTTCTTCCTTCCGGGATTTGATATTCCTTATCCTCTTTTAAATTCCAGAGCTTCAATTCATAAGCAGAAAGGATTTCGCCAATTCCCGCATCCGGAAGCTCATTGACTGCTTCATTATAAGTAACCTGCAAATCCACATAATAAGGAATAAAGTCACCGGACACCTGTACGCCTGTTTCATCAATCAAGCTTCCCACAGGAAGGGCTTCAGGAGCTTCCTGTGCTATTTCTCCGTTTTGACCTGCCTCTGCCTGATAATTAACCTCCGGCTGTGTTTCCTCTTCCGGCTGTACGACCTCGTCAGGGTTTACATATTCAATCTCCACACCGCCGTTTTCCGGTTTTTCTGTCTCAGGTACTTCTGCTTCAGGGTTTTCCGTTTGTGGAACTTCCGGCTCCTGTATTTCAGGATTTTCCGGTGCTTCCGGCTCTACCGGAGGGGTTGTCTCCGGTATCTGAGAGTTTTCCGGTTCTGTCGGAGGAGTTACCTCCGGTACTTCTGTTTCAGGGTTTTCCGGCTGTGGTGTCTCAGGCTCTGCTGTGTTTTCTTTTAATTCTTCAATAAACACCTTTACTTCCCGAACAACCTTCTGTGTTTCCCCATTCCATCCGACAGTCTGTGTGTAATCATATTTCTCTGTATCAGACGGAGTAAAAATTACATTCATCTTTGTTTCATAAGAAGACGGTTCTGTCTGTACTTCCCATGCAAACGTTCCTTCTCCCGTAAATCCGGCATTTGCAAAATCCAGATTTTTAAATTCTTCCTTCGTAGCAAATTTTAATTCAGAAGGAATTTGTACTTCCGCCATTGGTTTTACGGGCTTTTCCTCCTGCGGTTTTAATGCTTCGATAACCACTTTTATGGTTCTGGTCACTGTTTTACTCTGACTATCCCAACCGGAAACCAGAGAATAATCATAATTTTCTGTATCTTTCGGTGTAAATACCACCTTCATCTCTGTTTCATAAGAAGACGGAGGCGTCTGTGTTCCCCATGCAAACGTTCCCTCTCCTACAAATCCCAAAAGAGGAAAGCTGCATGTATTCCATTCTGCCAGATTGTTCAGTGTAATCTGTGCAGGCATTGTCACCTGTGAAATTTTTGCAATAAGAAATGCTCCTTTTCCGCTTTCTGCTGTTGAAACGTCCACATCCTGTGCAGTAATTCCACCGCCTGTTACCGTAAGCTTTCCTTTGCCTGTAACCTTTACCAAAGCTCCTGTAAATCCGGCATCTCTTTTTATCTTAACTCCCGCAGGAATATGAAGCTTCTTTTCTGTGCTGACATTGACCGTACCGCATACCATAACCGTTCCCTGTCCCCCGGTCAAAGCAAATGCCTTTTCAAAGGAGTCCACTGCCTGTGCCTGACTGGTTCCGTCAGCATTTTCTCCTGCCTGAATACTTCCGTTTAAGTAAATAATCTTCTCCTGTACCTGCGCATCCTGTTGTGCGGCAAATACAGGAATTGGAGCCGCTGTCTCTGCCACTGCTCCTGTTACCAGCGCAGAAGCAAGGGTGACGCCCAGTACATTGGCTGCCACTTTATGTAAATTTTTTTTGTTTCTATTCATTTCCCTTATTCCCTTCCTAAATCAAATGTGAACAAGTTCAGTTTTTGTTATTCTGATTTAGTATAACACAATTTTCTTTTTTCCGACACCCCCAAAAATCAACTTTTTTCCCGTGGATTTCATACAGATTTCTTGCAATCCAAATAAAAATCATGTATATTAGACTTTAATAGCCAAAGCTATAATTTATTATCAAAAGGAGTTGAACATATTGGATTCCAGTGACGCCATACAGTTTCTGATTTTGATTATTCTCATTTGCCTTTCCGCATTTTTTTCATCAGCAGAAACTTCTATGACAACAGTGAACAAAATTCGTATTCAAGCTTTAGCCGACCAAGGGGACAAGCGAGCCCTGACACTTTTGAACGTAATTGAAGACTCCGGCAAGCTTCTGAGTACCATTCTTATCGGTAACAACATTGTAAACATCAGTGCATCTTCCCTTGCCACTACGCTTACCATGCGCTTGTTCGGCAGTGCTGCCGTAAGTATCAGTACGGGTATTATTACTCTTCTGGTCTTAATCTTTGGGGAAATCACTCCAAAAACTCTGGCAACTGTACATTCCGAAAAAATGGCACTGTCTTATGCAAAAGTCATTCGCATTTTAATGTTCATTCTGACGCCGATTATCTTTATTATCAATAAGCTGGCGCAGGGTGTTCTGACGCTGATGCGGATTGATGCCAATGCAAAATGCAGTACCATTACCGAGCATGAGCTTCGTACTTTGGTAAATGTAGGACATGAAGAAGGAGTTATTGAAAGCGAAGAACGTCAAATGATTTATAATGTATTTGATTTCGGCGACTCTCAGGCAGAAGATGTCATGATACCACGTATTGATGTAACCTTCGCTGATGTAAACAGTTCATATGAAGACTTAGTCGGTCTGTTTCGTGATGAAAAGCATACACGCTTCCCTGTCTTTGAGGATACCACCGACAATATTATCGGTATTGTCAATGTAAAAGACCTGCTTCTTACAAGCAAGGAAGATTTTTCCGTGCGGAAAATTTTAAGAGAGGCTTATTTCACTTACGAATACAAACGAACCTCTGAGCTTCTGATGGAAATGAAAGAAAATTCAGTAACCTTTGCCGTTGTATTGGATGAATACGGAGCGACCTCCGGTATTGTGACTCTGGAAGATTTAATTGAAGAAATTGTAGGGGACATCCATGACGAATATGACTCAGAGGAAGAAGAGCTTCGTGAAATTATCCCGAACCGTGAGTATATTGCTCTTGGTTCTGCCAGACTTGACGATTTAGATGAAACACTTCACTTGAATATTGTTTCTGATGATTATGACTCCATTGGAGGCTATATCATTGAACAGCTCGACAGATTTCCTGCTGCCGGCGAGTCCGTCACCACAGATGGCGGTGTAAAACTTGTTGTAGATAAAGCAGAACGAAATCGTATCGAAACCGTTCATATTTATCTTCCTGAAAAAACCGAAGAAAATTTTGACGAATAAATTTAAAACAGGAAAGGATTTTTATTATGAGCAGCTTGTTTAATATGGACAGTCCGATTATGCGTTTTCTGTCCCGTGTATGCGATATTATGATTTTAAATATTTTATGTATTGTATTTTGTATTCCTATTATTACTGCCGGCGCTTCTGTCACCGCCATGTATACCGTTACTCTGAAAATGGTGCGTGGAGAAGAGTCTTATATTTTTAAAGGCTTCTTAAAAGCCTTTAAAGAAAATTTCAAACAGTCTACGATTATCTGGCTGATTATGGCAGCTATCGGAATTTTTATTTATGTTGATTATCGTGCTACTGCCTTCCTTCCGGGGAATATGAGCACAATTTTCCAGATTTTAATCGGTGCATTAGGTATTCTTTATTTTATGATACTGGTATATGTTTTCCCATATACGGCGCGTTTCATAAATAATATTAAAAATATTTTTAAAAATTCCCTGTTAATCGCAATTTTAAATCTCCCTTGGACCATTCTTTTAATGCTTATTCCTCTGGGACTGGGATTTCTAACCTTCTTAACAGCTTCAACACTGGTGTACGGCAGTATGCTGTGGCTGCTTTTGGGCTTTGCCAGTGTGGCTTACGTATGCTCCATTATTTTAAGAAAAGTCTTCGAAAAATATGAGCCCCATGAGGAAGAAGAAGAAAATGAACTTCCTGAAATCTCCGAAAAATAAGAGTTTTTCTATGAAAAGAGTTTCTTTTAATTAAGAAGCTCTTTTTTTGTATTGAATTATAAACACAATACCACCTTGACTTTCTTAGTCCAATATTATAAAATCCACCTATACAAGAAAAGTTATGTATAACTAACCGCAAGATATAGGAGGACACAGACTTATGAGAGAAGAATGGATTTCCTTTAACAAAGGAAATTGGACAAAAGAGATAGATGTAAGGGACTTTATTCAGAAGAATTACACTCCTTACGACGGTGACGATGCCTTCCTTACAGGTCCTACAAAAGCTACACAGACACTTTGGGATCAGGTTATGGAACTTACAAAGCAGGAACAGGAAAAGGGCGGTGTACTGGATATGGACACAAAAATCATTTCCACCATCACTTCCCATGGACCGGGATATTTAGATAAAGATTTAGAAACAATCGTAGGTTTTCAGACAGACAAACCTTTCAAACGCTCCTTACAGCCTTACGGCGGTATCCGTATGGCAATGAAAGCCTGTGAGGACAACGGTTATCACGTAGACCCTGAGGTTGTAGAATTTTTTACCAAGCATCGCAAAACACATAATGACGGTGTATTTGACGCTTACACACCGGAAATGCGTGCATGCCGCTCCAGCCATATTATTACAGGACTTCCGGATGCTTACGGCAGAGGACGTATTATCGGTGACTACCGCCGTGTGGCTCTTTACGGTGTAGACCGTCTGATTGAAGATAAAGAAAATGAAAAAAATACCACACGTACTACCATGTACTCTGATGTAACAAGAGAACGTGAAGAATTATCCGAGCAAATCCGTGCTTTAAAAGAATTAAAAGAGCTGGGTAAAATTTACGGATTTGATATTTCCCGCCCTGCTGCCAACGTCCAGGAAGCTATCCAGTGGTTATATCTGGGCTATCTTGCTGCTATTAAAGAGCAGAACGGTGCTGCTATGTCACTTGGACGTACTTCTACCTTCCTTGACATTTATGCAGAACGTGACTTAAAGAACAATACCTTCACAGAAGAACAAATTCAGGAATTTATCGACCATTTTATCATGAAGCTGCGTCTTGTGAAATTTGCAAGAACCCCTGAATACAATGCGCTGTTTTCCGGTGACCCTACTTGGGTAACAGAGTCCATCGCCGGTATGGGAATTGACGGACGCCACCTTGTGACAAAGATGTCCTTCCGTTACCTTCATACACTGGAAAATCTGGGTACTTCTCCGGAGCCAAACTTAACGGTTTTATGGTCTACAAAGCTGCCTGTAAACTTTAAGCGCTTCTGCGCCAAAACTTCTATCGCATCCTCTTCCATTCAGTACGAGAATGACGATTTAATGCGTGTAACTCACGGCGATGACTATGCCATTGCCTGCTGCGTATCTTCTATGCGTATCGGAAAGGAAATGCAGTTCTTCGGCGCCCGTGCAAACCTTGCAAAATGTTTGTTATACGCAATCAACGGCGGTGTTGACGAAGTATCCAAAAAACAGGTGGGTCCAAAATTCCGTCCTATTACTTCCGAATATTTAGATTACGATGAGGTTATGGACAGATTTCAGGATATGATGAAATGGCTTGCCGGTGTCTATGTAAATACTTTAAATGTCATTCACTATATGCACGACAAATATTCTTACGAAAGATTGCAGATGGCGCTTCATGATAAAAAAGTCACACGCTGGTTTGCAACAGGTATTGCAGGGCTTTCTGTTGTTGCCGACTCTCTGTCCGCAATTAAATATGCCAAAGTTAAAGCCATTCGTGATGAAAACGGCATTGCCGTAGATTATGAAATCGAAGGAGATTTTCCAAAATACGGAAATGATGATGACCGAGTTGACGATATTGCTTATGATATTGTTCACACCTTTATGGAATATATTAAAGGAAATCATACCTACCGTGGAGGAATTCCTACAACTTCTATCCTTACCATTACTTCTAACGTAGTGTATGGAAAAGCAACAGGCTCTACACCGGATGGAAGAAAAGCAGGACAGGCATTTGCTCCGGGAGCTAACCCAATGCACCACAGAGACAGTCACGGCGCTGTTGCATCCTTAAATTCTGTTTCCAAGCTTCCGTTTAAAGATGCACAAGATGGTATTTCCAATACCTTTTCCATTATTCCGGGCGCTCTGGGAAAAGATGATGCAGTTTTCTTTAATGACATTGCTTTTGAATTAGAACCGAACTGCGCTTGCTGCGAGCCAAATATTGACTTACAATAATACTTTTTACAGGAGGAATTTTCAATGAATATCAGTAATGCTCAAATCGATAACTTAGTAAATTTATTAGACGGATATGCAGAAAAAGGCGGACATCACTTAAATGTCAACGTATTTACAAAGGAAACTCTTTTAGATGCACAGAATCATCCTGAAAAATATCCGCAGCTTACTGTTCGTGTGTCCGGATATGCAGTAAACTTCCACAAGCTGACAAAAGAACAGCAGGATGAGGTTATCTCAAGAACTTTCCATGACGGAATGTAAAACAGGCTTTATACACTCCATTGAAACTTTTGGCACAGTAGACGGCCCCGGCATCAGACTTGTAGTCTTTTTGCAGGGCTGTCCTATGCGCTGCCTGTACTGTCATAATCCGGACACTTGGACTCCAAAAAAAGGACAATCTATGACCGTAGAGGAAATTCTGGAAATCTACGAAAAAAACAAAGGATTTTATCAGAATGGAGGAATTACCGTTACCGGAGGCGAACCCTTGATGCAGCTGGAATTTGTCACTGCATTATTTCAGGCTGCAAAGTCAAAAAACATCCATACCTGCCTTGACACTTCCGGTATTCTTTACAGAGAAAAACAGGCGGAAGCTTATCAAAAACTGTTTTCCTATACAGACTTGATTTTGCTGGATATTAAGCACAGTGCTTCAGAAGAACATAAAAAATTAACAGGTCATCCCCTTTCTCCTGTTCTTGATTTTCTGAATGCTTCGGAGACAGCAAAAGTTCCTGTGGTTGTCCGTCACGTCATTGTGAAAGGTTTTACAAATTCTAAAGAAGAACTGGACGGTATCGGAAAGCTTCTCGCTTCCCATAAAAACATCAAAGGGCTGGAAGTCCTCCCCTACCACAACATGGGAGAACAAAAATATTCTGAATTAAATATGGAATACCCTCTAAAGGGGATGGAAAATCTTCCAAAAGAAGAAGCGCAAAAAGCACGCTCCTATATTTTGGAAAGCTATAAAAAATACCGAGGAACAATATAAAAAGTCATTCATAGAATGTCAGATATAAAAAACTGAATTCTATGAAAGACTTTTATACTCTATTCTTTTTCTTTATAGAGTTTATACCCTCTTTTCTTATCTCTTTTTACTTCAAACAACATCTCATCTGCTTTTTGAGATAATTCTTGAAAACATGTTCCATTTTCTCAAATCCTTGCGTGTTTAAAAGAAATGCAAAAAATTCATCTCCACCAAATCTTCCTACAATATCTCCGCTGCGAAATTTGTTTGAAAATATACGTGACATCTCAAGCAATACTTGATTTCCATACAGATGACCGAAGGTATCGTTAACGGTTTTAAAATTATCCAAATCCATAAAAATAAGTATCTGTTTTTCGTTTTTATTCGGTGTAAATTTCAATATTTTATCAATCTTTTCTGCAGCCGTTATTCCATTATAAAGACCGGTCAGTCCATCTCTCTCTGCTTTATTTTTTAAAGTTCTCTGTCCTTTTTCTGCTTTTTTCAATAATTCTTCTTGAAATTTTATATCTGTAATATTTTTCACACTGCCAATCGTATTAATTACCTTATGTTTATTGTTATAAATATTTTTCATAGAAATTTCAAACCATAGTGATTGATATTTCGATGTTGTCTGCACAACAACAGAAACCATTTCTTGATTTTTAATCCGGCGAAAGGCATTTGTAAAATCATTTACAAACTCCGGTTTTATAACTTTGCGTTCTAAAATTGTATCCGGAACATTATTTGTAATAACCTCCGGAAAAATTATATGCTTTTCACCCACTTTTCTTTTCAAAATTTTATTTTTACTATCATATTCAAATATAAACGCATTTGAATTAACAACCGCTGCCTGCATTATTTTCTCATTGCTTATTGCTTCATAATAAGACTGCCTTAATTCATAAGAAGCTTTTCTTGTAAAAAAATATATTGCTACTATAAAAATTCCCAGCGCTATGCCTATCTTTACAGTCATTTCAAATGTCAGTTTCTTGATTTTTTCTGATGTTTCTTCCACCTGTGTCATATTGAGATTCGTGTAGATATAATATCCTTCTATTTCTAAGGGAGTATAATAGGTCATTCTCTTCTCATTTTTATATTCTAATGTATAATATCCTGATTTTGAAGCTTTAACATTTTTCCTAATTTTCTCAATATTCCCCTCAAGAAACTTACATTGTTCATAGAAATCCCATACATTATTATATCCGTCCAGCCATCTTCCGGAGTCTAAAAGTGTAACCGGCTTCCCGTTAGAGTCCACAATTTCTGTAAAAATAGAACTGTCTGTAACATTTTCTAACGTTTCACTGACTCCTTTTATATTATGTACTCCGTAAACAACTCCCACAGGAGTTCCGTCTCTTATAATCGGCACAGCCATAATCTGAACATCATCTCCATCTATCACATTTGATGTCAAAACGTCTGAAATAGAAACAGCTTTTCCATTCATAGCTTCTTGAAAATACTTTCGCTGACTAATATTGGCTCTGTTTCCCCCTGAGTCAACAGCATTTCCTTCACTGTCACTAATACCGACATAATTAAAAAAAACTAAATTCAGAAAGAGTTTTTACACTATTATACACATCTTCAAGATTATCTTTCCCAAATTCCGTAACCTTATCTGCTAAAACAGTCAATGCAGCGCTTTTCCCCGTATAGTCTTTTTGAATGTCTTCTGCATTTAATTCCGCAGTTTCTTTCAATTCTGCAAATTTGTTGTCATTATATATTGCAATACTTTCTTTTTCAAATTTCCACGCAGCATAAATAATAATTCCAAGGAAACAAAGTGTACCAAAAATCAATATACTCCATTTCTTTTGCTTTTTCATAATCCCTCTCCAACTACCCTATATTTCTATAAAATCTTCTTGCAGTTTATCATAATTTAAAAAATAATACCAGTTGTCATTCACCTTAAAAAATGTCCCCGGACTGACTTCCAATATTTCCCCGTCTGCAAACTTCAATGTATAATAGGTAACTGCTCCATAAGATAGCGTTTCCTCTCTTTCTGCTTTTCTCCCCAGCTTCACTTTTCCCAACAATTCTAAAAAATCCTCTTTCTGTTTCTCATCTAAGAAATACTCAAAATCTCCGTCTTTCCCACCGGTTGTTCCGGAACATTTAATTTCAACTACTTCTGAAGGGTTTATATTTTTCAAGCAGTCTCGGTTATCCACATTCTCTCGGTTATCCACATTCTCACACCCAAGAAGCGAAGAAGAAACGTTGAAAATAACAACGATATAAATAAATATCGAACCAATAAATGTAAAAAGAAATCCTGTTTTATCTCTGCTCTTTTTGCACTCTATACTTCTTAGCAAGAGTAAAGTGGCAAGTGAAGTACATATAATAGGATTTGTTATATCAAAAGGTAAAATTCGGAATAATCCCAATGCGACAAACACAATCATGATTATAGTTAATATTATTTTTGTAATCTTGATGGTAGTTTTTCCCCTTTCTTCATTTTCTTTTTTTGTAACTACGATTTCTTATTATATCACTTATTCACAAATTACACATACTACCTTTTCAAACATATTATAAATAACTGCTGAAATTTTTTTAAGCTGTTGACAGCTCTGTAAAAATTTGTTACATTGAATTCAGCGATCGTGTTACAGAAACTTGCGAAGCCTGTAACCAGAGGAGAACCTTCGGGTCTCTCCTTTTTTACTTTATCAAGGAGGATACTGCCTATGCCCCAAAAAACTTTTTACACCTTTGAGCAACAAATAAATCATTTAAAAAGTAAAGGTCTTATTTAGACTTCCTTGCTACAATCAAATACCTATGTATCGTTCCTTCAATTTCCCCTTTTTCTTCCAATATCTCCTGCATTTTAAGCAATCTTTCAAAGCACTTGTCCACGGAAAAATCCAGAAACTCCCACTCAATAATACGTGCAAACCACACAAATGCTCCAATATCATAAAATTTAATCGGTCTGTACGCTTCTTCTGCACGAACAATCTGAAAGCCTGCCTCTTCAAATACTTTTATCTGCTCTTTTAAACGCAAATGCGAAAATAAACCTTTTGTTCCGGGAAGCACCATTTCTACCAAGTCTTTGTCATTATCGCCACCTACCTGCTGCGTAACAAAGATGCCGTTCTTTTTTAGTAAACGATACAATTCCCTCGCATTAAAAGCACCGTGTCTATTGATAATCACATCAAAGGTTTCACTGTCATAAGGAATATCCGCAGGATTACAACATTCTCTAAAATCAATTCCCAGTGGCAATAATTTTTCTCTGCATAACTCTACATTAGGTTGAAATCCTTCTGTGGCTGATGTTTTCTCAAACGGATGATTTAATGATAGTAAAAATTCGCCGCCACCAGTATCATAATCCAAAAGCTCCATATCGTCTTTTAAATATTGGCTTACTATGCTTTTATAATCCCATGGTAAATCCTTTTCCTCATCATATTTTCCATCAATATGTGAAAAATCCCATCCCTTTATGTGCGCTATTTTTTCTTCTTTTTTCCATATTTCTCTTAATTCTGTTTCTCTCATCTAAACTGCTTCCTCTCTATTTCATTTTAAAGAAAATAAACATTCGGTGCAGTTCCTGTCAGCGCCTTTCATTTTCATTTGCCTCGATACAATCCGCTGCCAGTTTTTAAAACTGCACCGAGTTATTAATTCGTTTTCTCACCTGAAACCTCCTGCTATTTTTATCTCAATCATTTCTCCATTTCCCTTGTAATATCCACAAACTGCTCTCCAATCCTCTGCACTTCCCCAAACACCAGCCGAATTCCTTTTTCTGTCAGATACCAGTTCTCTCTCTTTACATCACTGTCCTGTATCGGACACACGAAAAACTGTGTTTCCGGATATAAAAGCTGATAATACAAAAGGCTTCGTCTGGCATGATACGGTTTGCAGCACAAAATTGCCTTTTTTATTTTCATTCCAAGACAATCCGTTACTTTTCTGGAATAAATGGCGTTTTCATAAGTATACGTTGCCTTATCTTCTCTTAAAATATGTTCTTCCGAAACTTGATTTTTCTTCAAAACTTCTTTTAAAAATTCCCATTCTGTCTCATATTCTCCGTCATAAAGCTCTTTCTTTTCCTGTACTCCTGCGAATTTCCCGTTTAAAATGCTGTATCTTCCTGAAGGCAAAATATAGGGCGCCATTCCTTGATGATACAGCTTTGCGGCCTCCTCTGCCAGCTGTGGAAACCCACTTCCCGGTATGAAAATCACATCTGACTTTTCAGGCTTATCTTCTACAAAAATAAACTCTGTAATCTGATTTAAAAATTTATCGTTCATAAATTATTCCTTTATTTCCAACGGGCATACCTGAAACATTTCTTCTACGATTGCCTGATATTCCTTCAAGTTCTGAGATTTCTTTATTTTCTTCAAGTATTTCTGATTATCTGCAAACAGGTTTCCCATATAGAACCACAATTCCTTCATCTTAAACAAAACATTTTTATCCCCTGACATAACTTCTGTGTATTCCTCACACAGCTTGTCATGAAAAGCTTTTAGCGTTGCCTTTTCCAACACTGTTCCCTTCTGTACCTGCTGTACCAACGCCGGATTTACCAAAAGTCCCCGTCCTAACATCACTTTCTCTATGGAAGGATATTCTTCAAAAAACTTTTCACATCTTGCCTTTGTGAATAAATCTCCGTTATAGCACAGAGAATTTTGACTGCATCTCACCGCCTCTTGAAACTGCTCCATTCTGGGCTCATTCTTATAATAATCGCTTTGAATTCTGGGATGCACAATCAGTTCTTCCAAAGGAAATCGATTATAAATCCGAAGCAGTTCTGTAAATTCCTCCGGCTCATCCTTTCCAAGCCTTGTTTTAACAGAAATCTTCATATCCAGATTTTCAAATACTTCATCCAGAAATTTCTCAAGCTGGGCAGGAAATTCTAAAAATCCGGAACCTTTCTTTTTCGCTGTTACCGTTCCGGAAGGGCAGCCTAAATTCAAATTCACTTCTTCATAACCGTATTCTCGTAATTCTTTTGCCAGTCGAATAAAATCCTGTGCCTGATTTGTCAAAATCTGCGGCACAAGAGCATATCCTTCATTATTTTCCGGTAAAATATCACGCAGCTCCTTGGGTGTCATCAGCTTTTTACTTCCCGGTGTTATAAATGGAGTAAAATATTTATCTATTCCTTGAAAAAACTGATGATGAACCTGTCGGTAAATATATCCTGTAATTCCCTCCATAGGGGCAAAATAGTATTTCATAATTATCTCCTGTTTTACTGCTTTCTATATAACCCAATCATTGTACATACAAATACTATGGAAAATTCTCCGTAACTTATTTCATTCCCACTTAGAGAAAATCCCTCCGTAAATGGTTTTGTTAAATACTCCCTTGTATGAAACAATGAAATACTTTTATATTGTATACTGTTATGTATGTCGTTTACAAACCAATAAACAACAGAAACAAAAAGAGCGATGAAAAAAGAAAATACAATCTTCCTGACTATTCCCCATTTAAAATTTCGCTGTATTTCTTTACCAACTCCATAACTTCCCCACGCCAGCAAAAATATAAGTATAGGAGCGAGTAAAAATATCATGTAAAGATACAACACAACATAGTCTCCTAAAGAGAAAAAAAGAATATTTAAAAAACAAATTATTCCCAAAAACCACCATAATCCTTTTAAGTTCTTCATCTAACTCCCCTTTATTCCTCTCTTTCATTTTGCCAATTTCTTTTTTATTGTACCATTCTCCCCTTTTTATTACAACGAATTTTGTACCCAAAAAGAAGCAATATCCCCGCACCTGTGCAGAGAAATCCCAATGTCTTTCCCTCTGCCTTATAAGAAATTTCAATGGTGCATTTTCCCTTCGGCACTTTTGCGCCTACAAATGCTGTATTTACCTTTTCCACAGAAGTTTTTTCTCCGTTTATGTGTATTTCAAACCCTTCATCATAAGGAATACTAGTAATCAGATATCCTGCTTCTTTATTATTCACACTGCAAATCAGCGTATCGCCTTCTGTTTTTTCTAATTTTAAAGGTGTTTCATACAATTTTTCATTGCTTAATTCACTTAAATTTCCAGTAAATGCTTCTAAATTAGAAATCTCATATTCTCCCGGTCCAAAAATAAAATCTGCTGTCTGGTTTTCCTGATTAAGAGTAACCGTATAGGCAAAGGACTCATTGTGATTGGCATATTCATGAGATTTTGCAGTAAGACGATTGGTCTGCCCGCAAAGCCGTATATACATATCCTTGTCTTTTTTATTCTTCACCTGAAATTTCACAGACAACAAATCTTCTGTCATCGGTATATCTTTTATGGGTATACTGACTTTTTTCTCTGTTGAAAGAGAAAAGCTCCAGCCAAAAGAAGTCCTCTTAATCTGGTTTTCTCCTTCGTTGATTTCCGGTATTTCCAAAGGATACGTATTCATAGTAGGAAAATCCTCCTCACTCTGGGCGCTCTCTGCCACAGCCTTCCACAAGAAGGCTGTCTGATTTGCAGGAAAATCCAAGGTCTGATAATTCTTTTCCGCCACCACCTCATTGGTTACATACCCTATGGGCGCTACATGAGAATTGACATAAAGATTTCCGTTTTTTCCTTCTTCTAAAAGCTCATACCCTGCCAAAGGGTGCTTTCCAATTACATATTTCACACCCATAAGCTGTAAAAACAATGGATTGTCTGACACTGCCTGCATCATATTATTTCGAAAATGCTGGTTTATATCAAAGGTTTCCCTGCGAAATTTATCATATTCCTCATTGTAAGCAGATGAATATACAGAGGTAATCAGTTGTCTGCTATCCTCTATTCTGTTTATGTCCTGTAATTCTTTTTTCCCTCCCTGCTGTTCCTCCATGCGATACCAGCCTGCATCTTTGCCTAAAATTTCTTCTACTTCTGCCTTAGTATCTCTATCTAAAATCTTTTCATAATCTTCTTTTGGAATAATATGGTCGCTCCCCTTGTTGATTGTCCAACCAGAGCAAAACAAAATCACACAGGAAACCCATACAGCCAAAGGAAACGCTGAAAATCTCTTTCTGATAAAAAAGCAGAGCAGCATTACTCCGCAGTCTAACAACGCCCAGAATGTTTTTCCTGCAATCAAGAAAATTGCCGTTATCAGATACGGAAGAATATCCCGAAAAGTGCTTTCCCTTTTCTTAATGCGGTCTATGTATTTGGCAACTTCCATACACATAAGCGGAAGAAACGGAATAAAAACCTTTCCCTTATCATAAAGTCCGCCGTTTAATACATATCCCGCAAGAGGAACAGTAAAAATCAAAAAAAGGCTGACTGAAAGAAATTTTTCCTGCCATTTTCTCCTGCATATCATGTCGTCAAATAAGGCAATCAACGCCAATGCAGACAGCCCCACACCATGAGGTGTGTACAGAAATCGCATAGGCTGAACAGTAAAAAGCGATACTGCCATTCCTGCCTGTGAACCGCTTCCGCCTCGACCAAAAAGTACAAATGCCGTAGGAATAAGCAAAATTCCACACAAAAGCACGCCGTGAAGAAGCACACCGGCTAATGAGACACTGTTTTTAAAAAATTCTTTTATTCCTTTCTCTGTAAATTTGGAAGCTCCATAAATCCCCAACGCCAGAAGTCCGCCTATGCTAAAGAAAAAACTGGTAAGTATCATTCCACACACGCCGCATAACAGCAATGCTTTCTTCTTTTCCTCTACATATTTATCCACACCTAAAAAGGCAGCACACAGAAAAGGCATATAATTGACAAACATCAGTTGATTATAGGAATGATACACCAAAGGCGCTGCCAACAGAAACAGAAACGTACATGCCAGAGTAATTCTGTCATCACATTTCTTCTTTAACCAGCAGTAAAAAATCACCACAGACGCACCATAGGATAAAATGGAGGTAATCTGAATATATAGACTCATGGGAACAAAGGGAAGGAGATAAGAAATCCAAATAATAGGATTAAACAGACCATAATAAGAAAAATTATAGATATTCTGTCCCGCACCTAAGTTCCACGCAATATCGGGAAAAAGCTGTCCTGTATCATAAAATCTCTGTCTAAAATAGTCCGGCAGTACACTGTGCTGATTTATCCAGTCTAAATTCGAGCCAAAAATTCCATACTGTAATACAAAAATCCAGCATACTGCCAGACATATAACAAACAGCAGCAAAGGTATTTTAATCTTTTCTGTTTTCTTCATCTGCATCTTCCTTCTGCTCATGGGACTCCTTTAAAATATAAAGAGGTCTGTGTTTTGTTTCCAAATAGGTCTTTGACAAATATTGCCCTACAATTCCTGTGCAAAATAATTGAATTCCACTTACAAAAAACAAGATACAAACTAAAGAAGGCCATCCCGGAACAGGATCTCCAAATGCTAATGTACGAATAACAATAAAAATAATCAGCAGAAAAGAAATTCCACAAAAAGTAATTCCCGCCACAGATGCCAATGACAAGGGAGCTACTGAAAAACCTGTAATCCCTTCCAATGAGTAAGACACCAACTTTCGTAAAGACCACTTTGTTGTTCCCGCACAACGACTGGTATTTGGAAATTCCAGCCATGTAGTGCGAAATCCCACCCATTGAAAAATTCCTTTTGAAAAACGATTGTACTCGCTCATGGAAAGCACTGCATCTACCATGGTTCTTTTCATCATTCGGAAATCCCTTGCCCCATTGACAATTTCTGTCTTTGACATTTTATTAATGACTTTATAAAAACTGTCAGATAAGAAAGAACGGAGTTTCGGCTCTCCTTTTCTATCGCCTCTTTTCGTGGCAACACAATCCCAATCCTCACTTTGCAAAAGCTCATACATCTTTGCCAAAAGTGCAGGAGGATCCTGTAAATCCACATCCATAACAACTCCATAATTTCCTGTAATATGAGAAAGTCCTGCATAAATGGCAGCCTCTTTCCCAAAATTTCTGGAAAAAGAAAGATAATTACATCTCTCGTCTTTATCGGATAACGCTCTTAATTCCTGTAATGTTCTGTCGGAAGAACCATCATCCACAAAAAACAGTTCAAAACCTACATAGGACATTTCTTTCATAATTTTTTTCATTTCCATGTAATATACCGGAATTGCTTCCTCTTCATTAAAACAAGGAATTACTATTGATATCTTGTCCATATTGACACCTCATTTTCTTTTGTATAAGGAATTTTATTCTTGCTTGTGATAACTATCCTTTCATCATATAAAATTTCATTCTTGACTTGGTTTATTATAGCAACTAAATCGTATTTTTTTTTAATGAAACTCTGACTTTTTTCTTAATTTTTTGTAAAAAAATTCAAAAATCCCCCCTTGAAATAACAAATTTATGCTATTTCAAGAGGGATTTATTTCTTACCCTTATCTGTTATCTGTGTTTTTTTAATGTATACACAAAAATACTTCCTCCTGTAACAAATGCAAGAAACGCTATTCCTAACAAAATTCCAACCTCATTTTCATCCTTTGTTTTTACATTTGTGCTATTATGTACTGTACTCTGTGGTTTCAAACCAGCTGTAGTATTATCATCGTTTCCTCCATCCGGTTTCCCGTTGCCAGACGTGTTATCTTCTGGGTTTATATGCGTTGCGTTCTTCGGTTCTACTACAACACTTCTGTTAATGGATGTCTTATTTCCTGCAAAATCTGTAACCTCATAAATAAGTTCATATTCACCTGCTATACTAGTATTGACTTTACCCGTTATAATAATATTCTTTGTGATGTCACCGTCTACATTATCAACCGCACTTACTCCTTCCCACTCATCAAAACAATCTCCCTCTTTTAATTTTGTATCTGTCGGAACTGTTAAAATCGGTTTTTCTGTATCATATTGTACATTTATATAATGCACATTTGTTCTGGAAAATCCACCATTATCATCTGTAACTTCTGCATACCAGCCATTCATTCCTTCTTCTGCTGTTTCCCAAACATAGGAAGCATCGGTTCCGCTTTTAACATCTGTTACACTGCCAATTACATCATCATTATAAACATTCACATTTAAACTGGTTGTTTCTAAAGTTTTTATTTCCGGCTGAATACCAAGCTCTGCAAAAGGAATTTCAAACGTTTCTGCATCATTTAGATTTGCATCTTCGATGCAAAATTCATTTCCAACATTGGGATTTTCTGACGGTTTCGCATCATAATCACCATAGTTTTCATATTCCGTACCGCCATGAGAAGGAGAAAATGTACGAATAATAATTTTTTCATTATCTAAGTCAAAGTGCATCAATCTCATATATCCTGCACCACCCTCAATTAAGCCCTGATAGTCAAATAATAAATTGTAAACCTTTCTCTGTGTTCCATCTTCATTAACAAAAGTATCTACCGTTGTTTTTGCATTATGATAATGACCGGATAAAACCATACATACATTTTCATTTTTTGCAACAACCTCATCATGAATACGCTGTGGTTCTTCTCCTAATCCCCCACTTGCTAAAAGATATTCATGGAAATTCAAAATTGCCTTTCTCTCCGGATATTGTGCCAATACATCATTCATCCATTGAATTTCCTCATCTCCAATTCCCCAGCCCATATAAATCATTATGAAATCAATTCCACCAACAGTAATCAAATCGTAATGTCCCCGATTATCTTTATAGCTCTCCCCATACCATGGATTATTTTCATAACGGCTTTTTCCAAAATATTGCTGATAATTTCCATAATCACCATTGAGATGTCCTACATCATGATTGCCTGCAAGAATTCCATAAGGAAACTCTGCATCATCTAATTTCTGATACGCTTCGTCAGCCTGAACCCATTCCTTTTGATTTGGTTCGTCATCAATAATATCTCCATCATGGAACAAGTACTGAATATTCATTCTTTCCCGATTTCCTAATAGCCAATTATGAATATTCAACTGATGCTGATACGCTCCGTCTACCGTCTGATCTTGATTGTCTTCATAATCCTCGTTATAATATTGCGTATCGCTTTCTACTGCAAATGTAAAATCATACTCGTTTCTTGGTGTATCATTCTCATTGAAGGTTTCAACATTGTCCGGTGTTTCATTAATAGAATAATTTGAAGCTCCTGAATTTTCATCATACTGTGTAGGTGTATACCCTTCTCCATTCTGTACAATGACATTCACCTTGCCATCTAAAATATGGTCTTTTAACGTTACATCTCCTGTTAATTTCATTCCTTCTTCTATGATTGTCTGTTGTGCCTCTATTTTTTCCCACTGTTCTAAGGCTGTATTATATACATACATAAATGTCTTTTCATTGTTACTATTTCCAGACCATTCTAAGGAAATAACTGTATTCTCATCTACTGTATCATCTAACTGAAGCTGGAAGCTGTCATACGGAAAACCATTTCCTATATTTTCTTCAAAAGCTTTTTCTACTATTCCACTTTGATTGCTAATTCCGCTATCTTTCACAATGTTGCTGTCGCCCAACTGATATCGTTCACCTTTTTTAAAAGTAACTGTCATATCATCATTTGTTTCATCTGTTGGTTTTATTGACAATATTGGAGCAGTCTGTACTGTTGTACCATTTTCAGGCAAAACATTTTCATCTATGGTTGCTGACTCTACCGGTGTGGCAAAATGAATTTCTTTTTCTGCCATATTTCCTACTTCATCTCTACCTGTAATCTGAATAATATGTTCTCCCTGCTTCATTTCCAGTGCACGAAATTCATACGGAACTGAAATACTCTTACCATCTAAAAGTACCGCCATAGATACTTGATTACTAATTGTATCTTTTACCTCTGCTTCAATTGTTCCGCTATGGTACAGCTTTCCTTCTTCTATATTACTGATAATTTCCGGTGCCGTATTATCTACTCTTACAGAAATTTGGCTTTTTCCATTGGAAATTACATGTTCACCATCTGTTTCCTGTGTTGTATCCCACAAGTATCGTATTGCATCAAAATCGGTATCTTCTAAGTGGAAAGTAGCATATAATATTTCATATTTTGATGTTCCGTCTCCCATAGAAATATCGGTTTCCTGCGATGGTATGGATACATCTATCATCGGCGCTTGATCCATATTATCATGCTCAACAGCCCCCAAGCCTTTTTTCGCCTGATAAGAAATTGGAAATAATGTCTTTCCGTTTGGCAATATCAAGCGAATATTCCGAATGGTAAAGTCATCATTATTTTCTATATTATGCTCCAGAACATTTGCCTTATTTCCCGCATGAAATTCTACGGTAATTGTCTTATTTTCTACGTCAAATTTTTCCGCATGAATATCGTATACATAGGTAGCCACATCACTATAAGTTCCCTCATTGAATACTCCTACAACTTCTCCATCAACGGCTACCGCATTTTTAAAAAATACATCTGTATCAGTTGCCTCAAAGGCAATTTTTCCATTTCCATTAATTGATTTCTGTGATTTTTCAGAAACATCCACGCCGTCAATCTGTAATTGATTGCCGTTTGCAATAATTTGCTGTTTATCGGTAACAATATCCCCGTCTTTCAAATTTAAGCTTTCCATTATTTCTGCATCTGTATTATAAATTTCTTTTTCTTCTGTCTGAATGGTAGAATATCCATCGCTTACTTCAAAATAGTATGTAAAGTTTTTCTTATTTAACAAATCCACATTACTTAATACTTTTTCAAATTGGTTTTCTCCGCTGCGAACCAGCTTATAGCTTTCAAATTGGGATTGATTATTATTTTTTAGATATAGCATCACTGTTTTAATTGTAGTTTCATTTGAAAAAGCCTCTACTGAAAACGGAAATGACTCTGTTGAATTATCAAAGGCTGTACCTGTATGGTCCACCACTTTTGGGGAATCTGCTGGTACTGTCAACTGCGCCTGATAAGTTGCCTTTTCTTTATCAGTAATTGTCCCTGGCGTAGGTTCTGCCTCATCACTTGTCATAACTGTTTGAAAAATGCCATTGGTATACTGATTTTGATATGTAATTGACTTATCTGCTATTGTATTGTCTGCATTTGCATCATTATAAACAATACTATCAATTTCGTCTCCTACATTTGTACAAATCCGAATTCCTCTTTTCCCACTATTCGCCATACCACCACTGGAAACCTCAATCAATTCATTTTCTGATAACTCTACTCCAAAATTTGCATTAAAATCATCTCTTGTCAGATAATCATTCGAGCCATTTTTAATCCAAAACACCAGTGCTTCTCCCGGCTGTATTTTTTTATCTTTATTTGTTTCCCACCATGCCGTCTGAACTCCGGTATCCGGATATACGTAATAAATCCCATAATCTTTTAAATTAATTTCCTGATTCGAGTTATTACTTACTTCAATAAATTCATACGCATCTGCGCCTTCTACATTTGAAGTATCCGGAAGAACCTCCGTTATCGTAAGCGGTGGTACCTTTGTAATATCTATCTCCGGCTTTTCTGCGTCCTTATGAATCACTACCTGCCGTTCCTGAGTTTTGGCTGTGTTTGTTCCATCAAATATTGTAGCTTGATAAAAAAAACTTTCTTTGTCTTCCAAATCTGAAAACGGAACTGTCCCTACTAATTTTCCTTTTTCATTGTAATGAAGGGGATATTCATTTTCTCCATCAATTATAATTTTCCCTGAAAGGATTTGATCTATCCCTAAATTCGTATCCGTCACTTCAATATTTAAGTCTGTATTCTCATCTAAATTAGAAACCTCTGTTGCTATCATATTTGCTGCATCTACTTTAGATGGAAAGGTAAATCCACATTTTATGTCTTCCGGAGCTACTGTTAAAGGCGTTGGTTCACAATCATATTTTGATGTAACATTACTATTATCATAAGAAAAGCAAATAGCTTCATCTACATCTATTTTTTTATTCTCCGACTCATCTGTATTGTATTCCACTGTCGTAAGAATTTTTCCTGTTTTTGACAGAATTTGAAGTTGTCTGGTTCCCGAATTACTTAACCCATCACACTCCAGTTCTCCTATAAGAGAATTTTCTTCTATTTCTCCATATCCTTTTTCGGTATAATATGCACAGAAATCAGATTTTGTAATTTCGGTATTCCCTTCATTTCTAATCCAAACAATCGCACTGGACTTTGCGGGAATACTTTCAAAATCAGGAGTCCAAACACTTGTTTTCTCACCATTTAAATAAACCAAATCATAATTTTCCATATCTACACTTTGATCTGTAATATTGGTTAATTCAAAATATTCATACGCATCAAGACTATTTAAGTTATCTGTATTAGGTACAACCTCAGTAACAAGAATTGGTGCTTGAACCTCTTGAGAGGTCTTCTCTATATCTTGAGCTAAAACCTGTTGACCAACTCCTACAATAGCAACCAGCCCCAGCATGCTCATAGTTATAGATTTCCTGTCTAATTTCTTCATACTTACCTCCATCATTTTGACTGCATTTTTCTTTATGATAAAGGTAACATACACCATTCCCTGCTTCTATCTTTAATTTGTTAATACTTTTTTAAATCCATGTAAATTTAATTTTCTAGAAAAAAGTATCCGGCAGATAACTTCCTGCCGGATACTCCTATCATTTTTCTTTATTTAAAATATTCTACACCAGACTCAAAAATCTTGATATCCTGTTCACCGTAAATATTCATGGCAACGCCATCACCACGTCTTTCAGAATGTGCCATCTTACCAAGCACACGTCCGTCAGGACTTGTGATACCTTCAATTGCACAGTAAGAACCATTGACATTCCATTCTTCGTCCATCGTAACATTGCCGTTAATATCACAGTATTGTGTAGCTACCTGACCGTTTGCAAACAGCTTCTGCAGCCATTCATCATTTGCTACGAAACGACCTTCACCATGAGAAGCAGGGTTTGCATAAACCTTGCCAAGCTCTGCTTTTAACAGCCATGGAGATTTATTTGTTACAACCTTTGTATATACAATCTTAGAAATATGACGTCCGATTGTATTGAAGGTAAGTGTCGGAGAATTTTCTGTCTGTCCAACAATTTCTCCGTAAGGTACTAAGCCCAGTTTAATAAGAGCTTGGAAACCATTACAAATACCAAGAGCCAAACCATCTCTTTCGTTTAACAGACGCATAACCGCTTCTTTCATTTTTTCATTTCTAAATGCAGTTGCAAAGAATTTTGCAGAACCATCCGGTTCGTCACCTGCGGAAAATCCGCCTGGGAACATAATCATCTGAGACTGGTCGATGGCTTTTTCAAAAGCGTCTACGGAGTCACGGATATCTGCTGCATCCAGATTTTTGAATACTTTTGTAATCACTTTTGCACCTGCACGTTCAAATGCCTTTGTACTGTCATATTCACAGTTTGTTCCTGGGAATACAGGGATAAATACAGTCGGCTGTGCAATTTTATGAGAGCAGATATGAACTTCTTTTGTATCATATAAGCCTTTATCCATATTCTGTGTTGCATCATCTGTTTCAGAACCGGAACGTGTTTTAAATACATTTTCCAATGGTGCTTTCCATGTTTCCAGTGCTTCTGCCATGGTAATTACCATATCTTTATATTCAAATGCTGCTTTATCAGTTACTTCACCGATTACAACACAATCCATTTTCAGTTCATTTACTTTATCATGTGCCACTTCACAGATAATATCGCCAAAGCCTGCTCCAAATACCGCTGATTCTTCTACGCTATCACAAAGTTTTACACCCATCTGGTTACCGAATGCCATCTTTGATACTGCTGCAGCAATACCCTGACGGTCTAAAGCATAAGCAGAAACAACTCTGCCTGCCTGAATGTCTTCATGAAGCTTGTCATACTGTTCTTTTAAAGCTTCAAAATCAGGTAAATCATAAGAAGCCTTTGGTGCACGAAGCCATACTAATTTATTTCCGGCATTTTTCAGCTCCGGTGTGATAACATCCTTCTGTTTTGCCACATCAACTGCAAAAGATACCAATGTAGGAGGTACATCAATTTCATTGAAGCTTCCTGACATGGAGTCTTTTCCGCCGATAGACGGAAGTCCAAATCCAAGCTGTGCCGCATAAGCACCTAAAAGCGCTGCAAATGGCTGACTCCAGCGATGTGGGTCTTCTGTCATTCTTCTGAAGTATTCCTGGAAAGTAAAACGGATTTTACTATAATCACCACCTGCTGCCACAATTCTTGCAACAGACTCTGTCACTGCATAAACAGCTCCGTGATATGGGCTCCAGCTTGATACATAAGGATCAAATCCATAGCTCATCATGGTTACGGTTTCTGTTTTACCGTTTAATACAGGAACCTTTGCTACCATAGTCTGTGTTTCTGTAAGCTGATATTTACCGCCGTAAGGCATAAATACGCTGCCTGCTCCGATAGAACCGTCAAACATTTCCACAAGTCCCTTCTGAGAACAGGTATTTAAGTCAGCTAAAGTAGAAAGCCATGCTTCTTTTACGTCTTTCACTTCTTTTGTCTTTGTTAAAGCATTGTCTTCTTTACCCGGAATTTCTACAAATACATCTGTTTCCTGATGAGCGCCGTTTGTATCAAGGAATGCTCTGGATAAATCTACAATAGTTTTGCCTCTCCAGTTCATCACCAGTCTTGGTTCTTCTGTTACTGTTGCAACCGCAATTGCCTCTAAGTTTTCCTCTTTTGCAAATCCAAGGAATTTATCTACATCTTTTGGATCAATCACAACTGCCATTCTCTCCTGTGACTCGGAAATAGCAATTTCTGTACCGTCAAGTCCTGCATATTTCTTTGGAACTTTATCTAAATCAATTTTCAGCCCTGCTGCCAGCTCACCGATAGCAACAGAAACACCGCCGGCACCAAAGTCATTACATTTTTTAATAATCTTGCTGACTTCTTCTCTTCTGAACAATCTCTGAATTTTTCTTTCCGTAGGCGCATTACCTTTCTGTACTTCTGCACCGCAGGTTTCAATAGACTCTTCTGTATGTACTTTAGAAGAACCTGTTGCACCGCCGCAGCCGTCACGTCCTGTACGTCCGCCTAATAAGATAATGATATCGCCCGGATCAGAATTTTCACGAATAACGCCACGTCTTGGAGCAGCGCCTAAAACAGCGCCGATTTCCATACGTTTTGCAACGTAGTCCGGATGATAAATCTCTTTTACATAACCTGTTGCAAGACCAATCTGATTACCGTAAGAAGAATATCCGTGAGCAGCGCCACGAACCAGCTTCTTCTGAGGCAGTTTTCCTTTCATAGTTTCTTTTACGGAAACAGTAGGATCAGCCGCACCTGTCACACGCATTGCCTGATATACATAAGTACGTCCTGAAAGCGGATCACGGATTGCACCGCCAAGGCAGGTTGCAGCGCCACCGAAAGGCTCGATTTCTGTTGGGTGGTTATGTGTTTCATTTTTAAAGTTGATTAACCATTCTTCTTCTTTGCCGTCTACATCTACCGGAACAACGATGGAGCAGGCGTTAATTTCGTCAGACTCCTCCTGATCCTGTAACTTTCCTTCAGCTTTCAGCTTTTTCATTGCCATTAAAGCCAAATCCATAAGACAAACAAATTTATCATCTCTGTCTTTGTAAAGTACCTGACGGTCCTCCAGATATTTCTCATAAGTTTTTTCGATTGGCTCTTTGTAATCCCCTTCGCCAAAAGTAACATTCTTTAATTCTGTGGAGAAGGTTGTATGACGGCAATGGTCTGACCAATAAGTATCCAGAACACGGATTTCTGTCATGGAAGGATTGCGTTTTTCTTCATTTTTATAGTAATTCTGAATATGCAGGAAATCCTTAAATGTCATAGCCAGATTTAAAGAATTGTATAATTCCTGTAAATCTGCTTCCGGCATTTCCATAAAGCCGTCAAAAATCTTAACATCTTCCGGCTCTTCAAAATTTGTTACCAGTGTTTCCGGTTTTGCAGCTTCTGCTTCTCTGGAGTCTACCGGATTAATGCAATGATTTTTAATTGCTTCCAGCTCTTCATCAGAAATATTACCTTCAATTACATAAGTCGTTGCAGAACGGATAATCGGAGTTTCATCCTCTTTTAAAAACTGCACACACTGTACAGCGGAGTCCGCTCTCTGGTCAAACTGTCCCGGAAGGTATTCCACAGAAAATGCCTTTGCATTCTCTGCCATTTCAAAAGTTTCTCTAAATAAATCATCTACCGGAGGCTCTGAAAATACACAGGTACATGCTTTTTCAAATACCTCGTCAGAAATGTTTTCAACATCATAGCGAATTAGCACACGCACGCCAGTTACATCTTTAATTTCTAAATAACCTTCAATCTCACTCTTCAATTCCTTTGCCTGAACTGCAAAGTCCTGCTTCTTCTCAACATAAACACGTTTTACACTGCTCATGTGGGCTCCTTTCTGCCTGTAAGGCAATGGCTTTCGTATAGTTTTCTTGTGCCACTTCTTTTTTTAGCTTATCACATTTCACTTTATTAGTAAAATTAATATAACTTATATTATTTATTAGCAATACTTATTGACATATCATCAACTTTTTTTTATGATATAGACAACTACTAATTTTTTTATGTCTTTCTATCCCTCCTTAAATTATTTAACTCCCCGTTTCCATTACTTTCCGTATATATAAGCTCAGCATTTCTTAGCAAATGATGCGAACATTTTTGCAATTTTTCGAGCATAATGATGCTTTGGAAGCTGTGTCTGAGTGCGTAAGCACGAGTTTGGCGTACAAAGCATCAATAAATGGCGGAGAAAAATAAAAAAATGGAGCAATTTGCGATGAAATATCTGAGCACCCCCTATACAGAAATTCAATAGAAAGGAACAATCATGGATATCAGTTTCGAATTATACAAAGTTTTCTACTATGTTGCCACTACCTTAAATTTCTCAGAAGCTTCCCGTCAGCTCTACATCTCCCAGTCTGCGGTAAGTCAGGCTGTAAAGGCTTTAGAAAATAAGCTGGGGCATCCCTTATTTTTAAGAAATACGAAAAAAGTCACCCTGACACCGGAAGGAGAAGCTTTACTTCGTTATGTAGAGCCTGCGGTCAATCTTCTTTACAATGCAGAACGACAGATTTCTCACGCACAGCCTTCTGAAGCTCCTTTGCGTCTGGGAGCATCAGATACCATCTGCCGCTATTTTCTCCTTCCTTATTTTAAACGCTTTCATAAGGAGTTTCCAAATATTCCTATTAAGGTAACCAACTCTACTTCCGGAGGCTGCGTTTCATTATTGCACAACAACAAGGTGGATTTTATTGTTACCAACGCCCCAAATCCACACCTTACCAATAAAGATATGTGCTGTACCATACAGGAATTTCAAGACGTCTTTGTGGCAGGAAAGAAATTTTTCAGCCTTCAGGAGCAGATTATTTCTCTGAAACAGCTTGCCCAATATCCTATTTTAATGCTGGATAAAACCAGCTCCACCAGTGAGTTTCTCCATGAGTTTTTTATTAAAAACGGCGTATCTCTGACACCGGAAGCAGAGCTTTCCAGCAATGACCTGCTCCTTGATTTTGCCCGTATCGGACTGGGAATTACCGTTGTTCCGGATTATGTTCTGAAATCACAAAAAAAGGATTTTTATCCATTAAAATTAAAGGAAGCCCTTCCGAAACGCCGGCTTGTCCTTGCGTATAATCCAAAGCTTCTATCCTCGCCTGCCGCAAAGAAATTTTTGGAGTATCTTCACTGTGACAAGCTTATGGTTTAGCTGTTCCAGAAAGCCCTGATTTTTTGTCCTGCATTTCCAACAGTACACCTTTCATAGCCCTGCCATTCCTGTGGGAATAATTCTAAATATTCTCTTTGCAGAAAACGTTCATCCAAAAGGAGCACTACACCTCTGTCCTCCTTTGTACGAATGACTCTGCCTGCCGCCTGCAATACCTTGTTCATTCCGGGGTATCTGTATGCGTAGGCAAAGCCATTTTGCGCTTTCTCATCATAATAATTCTTTAAAATTTCCCGCTCACAGCCCACCTGCGGAAGCCCCGTTCCCACAATAGCAGCGCCAATCAAACGCTCTCCTGTTAAATCAATCCCTTCTGAAAAAATTCCGCCCATCACGCAAAATCCTATCAGGGTTTTTGCAGAATTTTCCTGAAAAGCTTCCAGAAATTCTTCCCTTTCTTGCTCTGTCATATTGCTACTCTGCAAAATACAGGATACTTCAAATTGTCTCTCTTCTGTCTTGTTCCGGAAAATCTCGTAAATGTCCTCCAGCATACGATAAGAGGGAAAAAACACCATATAATTCCCCTGTTTTCCTGCTGCCAGCTCATAAATATACTCTACCATTTTCTCATATTCTGAAACACCGCGCCTTGTATATTTACTGCTCACATCACAGGCAACCAAAAGCTTTAAATTTTCCCGAAGAAATGGTGAGCTGGCACAGATGGCATAATCATCCCGTCTTTCACTAAACAAAGAGCGGTAATAAGGCAATGGCAAAAATGTTCCTGAGAAAAACACCGCTCCTCTTCCTTTATTTAAGCATTCCTGAAGATTTCTTTTGGGATTGACACAATAAAGAGTGACGAGAAACCGCTGTTCTTCATCATAATGGCTGTAAATCACATAATTTTCATCTGCAATATCGTACATATTCAGAAAATGCCGAACAGAAAAAGAAAATTCCAGCACAGCCTTCTGTACCTTTTCCTCATGTTCCTTTTCCAAAAAGTTTTCCATCTCTCCTAATAAATTCATAAGCTGTAACGAAAGTCCTGCAATATTTTCCATCACGGTACATTCGTCACATTCCCGCTTATATTCCAACATCAGACGATTGCATTTCTTCAAAATTTTATATAACTTTGCACTGTGTTCCTTCACAATTTTGGCTGTTTCTAAGAAATCCTCTTTACATAAAACAGCGCTGTACATCTTCCGTCCTCGCTCCACCAGATTGTGAGCCTCATCAATCAAAAACAGATAATCTCCTTTAACGCCGTCACCGAAAAACCGTCTCAAATATACATTGGGGTCAAATACATAATTATAATCGCAAATAACAGCGTCTACCCATGAAGAAATATCAAGGCACATTTCATAAGGGCATACTCTGTGCTTCTCTGCCTGCTCCAGCAAATCTTCCCTTAAATAAGTATCTTTTTCATTTAAAATCTCAAATACCGCTGCGTTTACTCTGTCAAAATGCCCCTCTGCATAAGGACATTTCTCAGGATTACAATCTGTTTCCTCACACAGACACAGCTTCTCTTTTGCCGTAATACTGATAGTTTTATAAGACAGTCCCTTTTCTTTTAAAATAGAAAATGCTTCCTCTGCCACAGTTCTGGTAATGGTTTTTGCCGTAAGATAAAAGATTTTATCTCCATGCCCCTCTCCCACCGCACGAACTGCCGGAAAAATAGCTGCCATAGTCTTTCCGATACCCGTAGGCGCCTGAATAAACAACTGCTTTTCTGTCCGCATGGTATGATATACTCCGGATACCAGCTCTTTTTGCCCTTTTCTGTATGGATAAGGAAACTCCAAGCCTTCCATGGAGCTGCGTCTTTCTATTCTCCTCTGATACTGAAAATTTGCCCACTTATAGTATTCACTGAGCAAATCCTCAAACCACTTTTTTAAATAAGAAAAAGAAAACTCTTCCCGAAACCGCTTAATTTCCTCTGTTTCCAGATGGCAGTAGGTCATTTGCACTTCCATTTTTGAAAGCTTTTTCTGACTGGCATAAAAATAGGCATAACACATAGCCTGTGCTTTATGAACCGGCACAGGCTCTTCCAGAAAATATAAATCTCTGTATACACCTTTTATCTCATCAATGACACAATCTTCCTCGTCATCAATAATTCCGTCTGCTCTGCCTTCTATCTCAATAATAAAATCCGAATATTCTTCCTCCCACTTTAAGGGAACTTCCGCTTTATAAGAAGCTTTCATCTGCTTTTGGATTTTCCTGTGTATTTTGCTCCCCTTCTGCATTGCTTCCCTGTCTGCTGCGCTTGTTCTCCGGTTATCCAGATTTCCGCTTCTTAAAATAAATTCCACCAGATTTCGGACAGAAATTTTTATTCTTTCCTTTTCCATGCTTCTACCATATTTTCACTAAAATTTTTCTATTTCCAGTATAACAAAAACAAAAAGCTGCCGCAACTTCTGCGACAGCTCCCTTTTCCTATGCTACTGCAAATTTATTTAAAAACTCGTCAAATCTTTCATCATGACCATTGCATCTTACTGTTAAGACTTTGGTCAAATCCATACTTAAAACTCCTAATATTGATTTTGCGTCAATTACCACTCTGTTGTAAAAAACATCAATATCGAAATCACATTTACTTGCCTGATTTACGAATTCTTTTACATCTTCATTTGCAGTAAGCTTAATTTGGCGCTCTACCATAAATATTCATCCCTTTCTGTGCTTAGGTATTATTGCACTAAAAGTGACCTTTGTCAACAGAACCAGCCTGTTTTCGACATTTCTCTGGTAGTACCAGTTATCCCGATTTTTTCAGTGCTTCTTTACATATTTTTAACACAAATCATCACAATTTTATATATATTTCACAACAACTTTTCTTAAATTTCAAAAAATCGGTCTTCCTAACGAAAGACCGACTATTTTTCCACAAAAACATACTGTTTTTTCTCTATAAATCACATGAAAATGTACTAAACCTCCGGCAGATATTTGCCTGCACCGGAAAGATATGTATTCACTACACCGGCAAATTGTCCTGCATCTACTGCTGACGCAATATCTCTGTCCAGCGGCATTTTACCGATTACCGGAACATTGACTTTCTCTGCTGCCGCATCTACCTTGCTCTCTCCAAAGATATAAATTTCTTTTCCGCAGTCCGGACATTTTACATAGCTATAATTTTCTACCAATCCGAAAACAGGTACGTTCATCATTTTTGCCATGTTGTATGCCTTTTTCACAATCATCTGTACCAAATCCTGAGGAGAAGATACAATCACAATTCCGTCAATAGGAAGTGACTGGAATACGGTAAGAGGCACATCTCCTGTTCCCGGCGGCATATCCACAAAGAGATAATCCAACTCGCCCCAGACAACGTCTGTCCAGAACTGTTTTACCATATTTGCTAAAATCGGTCCTCTCCAGATAACCGGCGCATCTTCCTGCGGAAGCAAAAGGTTTACAGACATTACTTTTACGTCATTCCCTGTCTCCATTGGATAAATTCCCTTATCATCTGCTACGGCAGAGCCTTTCAATCCGTACATTCTCGGAATAGAAGGTCCTGTAATATCTGCATCCATAATGCCGACACGGTATCCCTGAAATGCCATTTCATTTGCCAGAGAGGCAGTAACCAGAGATTTTCCTACGCCGCCTTTTCCGCTGACAACACCGATTACTTTTTTAATTTTTGAATGTGTGTTTAAATTTTCCTTTGGTACGCCCGCACCTTTTGCATGGCTGCATCCGGCACAGTCTTCTTTTGTACAGCTCTTGCTGTCACACTGTTTCTTTTCTTCGTTCATTGCTCTTTTCCTTTCTTCCTTTATTTCATAAAACGGTCAATCGCCTTATTTAATTCCTCTAAAGCCTGATTATCACCGCTCTCAATGGCATCTACAATACAATGCTCAATATGATCCTGCAGAATAACCTTACCTGTATTATTAATGGCTGATTTCACTGCTGAAAGCTGTATCAGAACTTCACTGCAATCTCTGCCATCCTCCACCATACGGCGAATAGACTCTAAATGGCCGATTGCGCGGGAAAGTCGGTTCAGAACTGCTTTCGTATGCGCATGGCTATGGGTGTGTCCATGAGAATGTCCATGGTGATGCGTAACAACAGTTCCGTCTTCCATTACATGGGTATGTTCATGATTACTATCCATAAATTCCTCCTTTCTCGCACTCCTTTCATTATAACAAACCTGTTCAAAAAAGCAATGTAAAATCCTTTTTAATTCTGCCCTTAAAATTCCGAAAACGTATATCTTTGATGAATGGCTGCTGTCATAACATCAAACACCACACTTCCGTCTTCTCTGTCAATGCGCTCGATTTTCAGTTCTGCTTCGTTTTTAAATTTGTCTCTCACATAAGCTTCTAAATCCGCATCATCGGGAAGCTCTGCCTCCTCAATAAAAGTATCTCTTGTATGGTTGCCCGGACACAGGTTAATAATTTCTCTTATAATTTCGTATTCCTTCATAATTTCTGCTCCTCTTCTCTTTAGATTTGTTAAAAAACAAAAAAATAAATTGCCTTTCTAATAAATATATCGTATGATTGTTTAAATGACAATACACAGGAGGAATACAAATGGAGCTTTTAAAAGAACGAATTTTAAAAGACGGTACAGTAAAACCGGGAAATGTACTGAAAGTAGACAGTTTTTTAAATCATCAGATGGATATTCCGCTGATTAACGAAATCGGAAAAGAATTTAAAAGGATTTATGCAGATGCACCGATTACAAAAATTCTGACTATCGAGGCATCCGGTATTGGAATTGCATGTATTGCGGCACAATATTTTAATGTACCGGTTGTTTTTGCCAAAAAAGCAAAAAGTGTAAACCTTGACGGAGAAATGTATACTACAAAAATCGAGTCCTTCACACATAAAAAAGTTTATGATGTTATTCTGGCAAAGAAATTTTTAAGTCCTGAAGACCACGTACTGATTATTGATGATTTCCTTGCAAACGGCTGCGCATTAAACGGTTTGATTGATATCGTACATCATTCAGGTGCAACCTTAGAAGGTACGGGAATTGTAATTGAAAAAGGCTTCCAGCGAGGCGGCGATATGCTTCGTGAAAGAGGTATCCGTGTGGAGTCTTTGGCAATTATTGACTCCATGACTGACACATCTTTAACTTTCCGTGAATAGAATATTCAGAAACACATTGCAAACTGGACTGCTTATTTTTATAAAAACTGGCTATTTATACATAGCCAGTTTTATATTATAGTGATTACATCAAATTTAGATAAAGGAGTCTGGTTTTATGAAATTTCAAACAAAAAAATTAGTTCTGTCCGCCCTTTTTATGGCGCTGACCTGTGTAGCCACCATGTCAATTCGCATTCCCACCCCCGGAACAGGCGGTTATATTCACCCCGGGGATGCTCTTGTTATTCTGTCCGGAGCGCTTTTCGGACCTGTATGGGGCTTTCTCATTGCCGGAATTGGCTCTTGTCTTGCCGACTTATTAGGCGGATATCTGACCTATGTTCCCATTACTTTTCTCATCAAAGGCCTGGTAGCTTTTTTCTCTGCTCTTGCCTTCCAAAAGCTTGCTGCTTCTTCTAAAAAGCACTATCTTCCCTTGGCTATCGGAGGAATTGCAGACATTGTGCTGGTAGCCGGAGGATATTTCCTCTTTGAGTTTTTCCTGTACGGACAAGGCGCAGCTGCCAGTATTCCTGCCAATCTTATTCAGGGAATAAGCGGACTTCTCATTTCCCAGCTGCTCTACCCTGTTCTTTGTGCAGTACCCGATGTAAAACGCATGCTTGCTGCAAACAGCGGAAATAACCTTTAACGGTCTTTAATCATCTGATAATAGTGCAGTTCTTCATAACCCAAACGGTTATAAAGAGAAATTGCTCTTTCATTACTGTAAGTTGCCTCCAGACGAAAACGCTTTGCCTGTGGATATTCTTTTTCCACCCAGTCAAATACCTGTGTGCCATAGCCTTTTCCTCTGGAGCTGCTCTTAAAGAACAATTCATCCAGCCAGATGGTAATTCCTCCGGCTTCGTTGCTCCATGTAATTGCAATCAGGAAATATCCCACTACGCCTGTTTCGTCTTCCAGCATCAATGTACGGGAATATTCCTTACTTCTTAAACATTCCTGCAAAGTCGCCTCAAAATGTTCTTGGGGAATATCGTGGTCGCATGCAGGACCTCCGTAAAATTCCTTAGCCATCTGAAAAAATTCCTGTCTGTCACTTTCCTGAATATCTCTGATATTTAACATCTCTTTTTACCTTCCTTTTCTTTTATAAATGCAAAAACCTTGTGCATCATTTCGCAGTCTTCACCGTATGGACATTTTCCATAATCACAGTCAATTTGCTCCAGATTTAAAACTCCGTTTTCCTCTGTAAACTCTCCTATGGCAGTTCTTGCCATATCATAATTCTTGCAATATCCGTTAAAAAATTCTTCGATTATCTCACTCATTTTTCTTCTCTTTCAATGTTTTCAAATCTACCTGTCTTCCGTCAGGATGGCCGCCTGTCATATTTTCTACCTTTTTATTATCCAAAAAAGAGGCTCGCATAATGGCATTATTTCCGAATTTTTTCCTGATTTTATCCACTGCCATATCCATTTTTTCCATCTTTTCATAGTTGGTATTCAGGTCAAACAAGGACATCTGACGTCCCCGTTCTTCCTTAGAAACACGGCTGGTATGCACCCCTAAATGACGAATAGGCGTACCGTCCCACAGCTCATCAAAGAGCACACAAACCGTGTCATAAATTTCACCTGTGATGTTGGTAGGCGCTGCCATAACCCTCTGGTGAGAAACTGTTTTCATCTCAAAATCCCGAACAGAAACAGACACTACCTCTGCCTTTACATCATCTTTTCGAAGTCTTGCTGCCACTGTTTCACACAGAGAAAGAAGCACCATTTTGGCTGTTCCTTCGTCTGTCACGTCAAAAGCAATGGTGGTACTGTTTCCATATCCTTTGTTTCCCTGACTTTCACTTTCTACCAGCGAAGTATCCCTTCCGTTTGCAAAATTCCAGATACTCTCACCCTGCTTTTTCAAATGACATTTTAAGATTTCCACATCTGTATTGGCAAGGTCTCCGATAGTATAAATCCCCAGCTTTTTTAACACCTGTGCTGTTGCCTTTCCCACAAACAGCAGGTCAGATACAGGCAGCGGCCACATTTTTGTTTTGATTTCTGTTGGAAATAAGGTGTGCACCTTGTCCGGTTTCTCAAAATCCGATGCCATTTTTGCCAGATATTTGTTGCCGGAAATTCCAATATTTACCGTAAACCCCAGCTCTTTGCTAATTCTGTTTTTTAGCTTATGAGCAAAAGCCACAGGATTTCCTATAAGCTTTTCCATTCCAGTCATATCCATAAATGCCTCATCAATACTGTACTGTTCTACCGAAGGACTGTATTCTCTTAAAATATTGAGAAACTTTTGAGAATACTGCCGATACATACTGTGATGAGCCGGCACAACAATCAAAGACGGACACTTCTTTAATGCTTCTGTTAAGGGTTCTCCTGTCTTTACCCCACAGGCTTTTGCTGACAGAGATTTTGCTAAAATAATGCCCCTTCTCTTGGTTTTATCTCCGCCTACCGCACAGGGGATTTCTCTTAAATCTACCGTTCCGCCCTGTTCTAAACGATAAACTGCCTCCCATGATAAAAAGGCGCTGTTTACATCAATATGAAAAATCACCTTTTCGCAATCTGACATATTTTTGCCCCCATTTTCTCTGTTTATAACTCAATCTGAACTTCTACCGGACAATGGTCTGAGCCGAAAATATCTGTATGAATGGAAGCAGAAAGTAACTTTTCATCCAGTCTTTTTGAAGTACAAAAATAATCAATTCTCCATCCTGCATTTTTTTCTCTGGCTTTAAATCGGTAAGACCACCAAGAGTAAATCTCTGTTTTATCCGGATAAAAATAACGGAAAGTATCGGTAAAGCCGGCTTCCAAAAACGTAGTGAATTTTTCTCTTTCTTCATCGGTAAAGCCGGCATTATGACGGTTCGTCTTCGGATTTTTTAAGTCGATTTCCTGATGTGCCACATTTAAATCACCACACATAATCACAGGTTTTTTCTCGTCTAGCTGCTGCAAATACGCTCTGAAATCATCCTCCCACTGCATATGATAAGACAATCTCGCCAGCTCGCTTTGAGAGTTCGGCGTATAGACGGTAACCATATAAAAATTTTCATATTCTAAGGTAATCACACGGCCTTCCTGATCATGTTCTTCTATACCAATGCCGTACTGTACGCTTAACGGCTCCTTCTTTGCAAAAATTGCTGTACCGGAATACCCTTTTTTCACAGCATAATTCCAATAACAGAAATATCCTTCCGGTTCAAAATCAATCTGTCCTTCCTGAAGCTTTGTTTCCTGTATACAGAAAAAGTCTGCATCTGTCTGTTCAAAAAATTCTGTAAATCCCTTTTTCACACACGCCCGCAGACCATTTACATTCCATGAAATAAATTTCATTTTCTTCTCCTTTTCTTGTCTATTTGCACATCTGCTTCTCTATTATACACTATTTTTTCTCCTTTGCGAAGTGAAAAACTTTCCCAAAATCTCTTTACGAAAAGCAAATTTGGAGTATATAATAAGGAGAAAACTAAATTGGTAATTCCAAGAAAAGGAGAACAGCAATGGGTGGAATATTTGGAGTAACATCTAAGTCCAGTTGTACCCTGGACTTATTTTTCGGAACAGACTATCATTCTCATTTAGGTACCAAACGTGGAGGACTTGCAGTCCATGGAGAAAACGGCTTCAGCCGCTCAATCCATAACATCGAAAACACACCGTTCCGTACAAAATTTGACGGTGATTTAGATGAACTGGAAGGAACCTGTGGTATCGGCTGTATTTCAGACAACGAGCCTCAGCCGCTTTTGGTACAATCCCATTTAGGCAGCTTTGCAATTACAACAGTAGGTAAAATCAACAACACAGAAGAGCTTGTTGATATTTCTTACAAAAACGGCTGTACACATTTCTTAGAAATGAGCGGCGGATGTATCAACCCTACTGAAATCGTCGCATCTTTAATCAACCAGCAGGAAACCATCGTAGACGGTATTCGTTATGCGCAGGAATTAATTGAAGGTTCTATGACGCTTCTCATTTTAACACCGGAAGGCATTTATGCTGCCCGTGACCGCATGGGAAGAACGCCTCTTATTGTAGGACATAAAGACGGCGCACATTGTGTTTCTTTTGAAAGCTTTGCTTACCTTAATCTGGGTTATGAAACCTTAAAAGAATTAGGTCCGGGAGAAATTGTTTATCTGACTCCGGAAAGCTGCGAAACCGTATCAGAGCCTTTGAACGAAATGAAAATTTGTTCTTTCCTGTGGGTATATTATGGATATCCTACCTCTACCTACGAAGGCATCAATGTAGAAAATATGCGCTACGAATGCGGTAAGAAGCTGGCACAGCGTGATGCTCAGCGAGATGATGTAAAACCTGATTTAGTAGCCGGCGTACCGGACTCCGGTATTGCTCATGCTATCGGTTATGCAAACGAGTCCGGCATTCCATTTGCCCGCCCATTTATTAAATATACTCCAACATGGCCTCGCTCCTTTATGCCTTCCCGTCAGGAACAGCGTAATCTCATTGCCAAAATGAAATTAATTCCTGTTGAGGCATTGATTAAAAATCAAAAGCTTTTGTTAATCGACGACTCTATTGTTCGTGGAACACAGCTTCGTGAAACAACAGAATTTTTATATAGCAGCGGTGCAAAAGAAGTACATATCCGTCCGGCATGTCCGCCTTTAATGTTCGGATGCCCTTATTTGAACTTCTCCCGTTCTAAATCTGAAATGGATTTAATTACGAGAAGAATTATCGCTGCAAGAGAAGGAGAAAACGTAAGCCGTGAGGTTTTAGAGTCTTATGCTAATCCTGACTCTCAAAACTACAAAGAAATGCTGGAAGAAATCGGAAAACAGTTGAACTTTACTACTCTGCATTTCCATCGTTTAGACGATTTATTATCTTCTATTCCTATCGAGCCGTGTAAAGTATGTACTTACTGCTTCAGCGGTAAAAAATAAGATTTTAGAAAAAACAGGAGCTATTGTATTAAACAGCATTTAGAAATATGCGTCTAATACGATAGCTCCCTTTTTACGTTAGTAATTATTTTCCTGATAGAAACGTCCCAGCAAAGTATCTGTTTTCACAATATTTACAAAAGCATGGGCATCTGCTTCCATAACTTTTCTGGTAAGCATCTTCGCTTCTACTGTGGACACAACAGAATAAATCATTTTTCGTTTCTCATTGGAATACATTCCCGTTGCTGAAAATTCAGTTGCACTGTGATTTGTAACCTCTGAAATAGCCTGATAAACAGCCTCGGCGTTTTCTGTAACTACGAATAACGTAACCTTTTTATAATTTTGATACAGTAAATGTATCATCTGTGTCGAAGTATACTGGAAAATAATGGAGTAAAGGGCTTTATCCCATCCAAAAAGAAAGCCTGCAATAATCAGCACCACTGCATTTCCCAATAAAATATAATTCCACACATCTTTATTTTTCTTTTCCGCAAAGTAAATGGCAATAAAATCTGTTCCGCCTGTGGAAGTTCCTCCAATCAGTGAAATACTGATTGCTGCTCCGTTAATCAAACCACCGAATATACTAATCAGCAAAATATCCTCTGTAATCGGCACTGCCGGAACAATATCCGTTAAAATACTGGTAGCAACAATCATACAGCTTGTAACAACTGTAAACTTCTTACCTATGGCTTTAAAGCTGATAATTGCCGGAATGGCATTTAACGCTAAGCTGATAGGAGAAAACGGTACTGTAATATCGAAAAATCTATCACAAATGGTCTGAAATAACAGCGTGACACCGTTAAATCCTCCTGGATATAAGCCCCCTGCCCGCACAAAGGTCTTAATATTCACAGCCATAATCACCGCACCGATAAGACCGAACAAAATTCTTTTCGTCTCTTTTTTTGCATCTACCTTAGCACTCACTTTTTCTCTCACTTTCCCTGCACCTTACAGCATTTTTGCACGGAGTTCTTCCGGTGTCTGAAGGCTTAAATAAGCAGGCGCTACATCAAATACGGTTTTGCAGCCGCTCTGACCTTCCTGACTCATGCGATAAGCAGCTCTTGCATAAGCTGTAATAACAGATGATGTAAATTCAGGATTGGAGTCCAGCTTCAGGCTGTATTCTATCACATGCTTATGTTCGTCTTCCCATCCTGTATTTCCACTGCGGATTACAAATCCTCCGTGAGGAAGTCCTGTGTGCTCTGCTTTCATTTCTTCTTCTGTAATGAAATGTACTGTTGTATCATATTCGTCAAAATAATTTGGCATTGTCTTAATTTCCTGCTCAATTTTTGCTTTATCTGCATTTTCATCAGCAACTACAAATACCTCTCTTGTATGCTTCTGACGTGTGGAAAGCTCTGGATTTTTTCCTTCTCTTACAGCGTCTAAAGCTTCTTTTACAGGAATTGTGTACTGTCTTGCATCCAGTACCCCATCTATTCTTCGAACTGCATCAGAATGTCCCTGACTGACACCCTTTCCCCAGAAAGTATAATCTTTTCCTCCCGGTAAAATTGCATTTGCATATAATCTGTTTAAAGAAAACATACCCGGATCCCAGCCTACGGAAATCATCGCAACCTTATTTCCCTTCTTAGCCGCTTCGTCTACTGCCTGAAAATGCTCCGGAATTCTTGCATGAGTATCAAAGCTGTCTACCACATTAAAATACTGTGCAAATTCAGGAGTCTGAACCGGTAAATCTGTGGCGCTTCCGCCGCAGAGAATTAAAACATCGATTTCATCCTTCATTTTTACGGCTTCATCTACATGATAAACCTTTGCTGTCTCTGTCAAAATCTGAACATCTGCAGGATTACGGCGTGTAAATACTACTGTCAGCTCCATATCAGGGTTATGCTTCACAGCACACTCCACACCTCGACCTAAGTTACCATATCCCAAAATACCAATTTTAATACTCATATTTCACTCTCCTATCTGTTCTTTGACACATTATTTACTCTCAAAGTATATCAAAAACTTGGTCTTTGTCAATGGTTTTTATGCTGTGCACATCAACTTCCCCAAAAGAAAAAGACACCCGAAGGTGCCTCTTTTCCTCTTAGTGGTGGAACAGGCGAATACCTGTAAACGCCATCACCATATTATATTTATTACATGTTTCAATTACTGCATCATCACGTACAGAGCCGCCCGGCTGTGCGATATATGCCACACCGCTTTTATGTGCTCTTTCAATATTATCAGAAAACGGGAAGAATGCGTCAGAGCCGAGAATAACATCCTGCATTTTATCCAACCATTCTCTCTTTTCTTCTCTTGTAAACACTTCCGGTTTTTCTGTAAAAGTATTTTCCCATGCGCCGTCTGCCAAAACATCCATATATTCTTCACCGATATATACGTCAATGGCATTATCTCTTTCTGCACGGCTGATGCTTTCTTTAAATGGCAGATTTAAAACCTTCGGGCACTGTCTTAACCACCAGTTATCTGCCTTCTGACCTGCCAGACGTGTACAGTGTACACGGGACTGCTGTCCTGCTCCCACACCGATTGCCTGTCCGTCTTTTACAAAGCATACAGAATTAGACTGTGTATATTTCAAAATAATCAGGGAAATTTTTAAGTCTCTTTTTGCTTCTTCTGTCAGCTCTTTATTTTCTGTAACTACATTAGAAATTAATGCGTCATCAATGCAAAGCTCCTGACGTCCCTGCTCAAAAGTAATACCAAACACTTCTTTATGCTCTAACTGAGCCGGTACATAGTTTTCATCAATAGCAATCACATTGTAATTTCCTTTTTTCTTCTGTCCCAGAATTTCCAGAGCTTCCTCTGTATAACCCGGTGCAATAACACCGTCAGATACTTCTCTTTTAATCAATAATGCTGTGTCTTTATCACATACATCAGACAATGCAATAAAATCACCGAAGGAAGACATACGGTCAGCGCCTCTTGCTCTTGCATAAGCGCAGGCGATTGGTGAAAAATTCTTCCAATCCATATCATTTACCCAGTAAATTTTTGCCAGAGTTTCTGTAAGAGGAAGACCTACTGCTGCACCTGCCGGAGATACATGCTTGAAGGATGTTGCAGCCGGAAGACCTGTTGCTTTTTTCAAATCTCTTACTAACTGCCAGCCATTAAACGCATCTAAGAAATTGATATATCCCGGTTTTCCGGATAATACCTGAATAGGAAGCTCACTGTCATTTGCCATATAAATTCTGGATGGTTTCTGGTTTGGATTACAACCGTATTTTAAAGCTAATTCTTTCATGATTTTCTCCCTTCTTACTTCTTATTTATTTTTATTCACAATTCTTGTTTCATATTTACCTGTTTCAATATCGATAAAGCGAACAAATAAAGATACTTTATTTTCTTCGTTTAAGCTTTCCCAAAGGCTGTCTTTAAATTCATCAATGTCGTTTGGAATACTTACCAGCTTTGGTTCTCCTTCAAAGCTTGGAAGGGGATTTCCGTCGTGCATATAAGTATGGATAAAATGTCCTTCTCCTGCTACCGGATTTTCATAGGCAAATGTATAACGGTTACATGCCTGTGGATTTCCGTTATTGCTTTTTAAGATAGACATTGCATAATTATATTTTCCGTTTTCAACGTGCATAATTCCTGAAATTCTAGGTGTATAGTTCGGTCCGTCCGGTTCAAATTCACGACTTCTTAAAGACTGCTCAAAAGTAAGCTGTTTATCCATACCTTCGTAAATTGTATCTGTCTGGTCTCCGTTTGTCACAATGGTTTTGTTTCCTAAAACACGTACAGGAGCGTAAATAATCAGACTTGGATCAACCAGCTTAGAAGGGTCAAATGCCTGTGTACGAATTCCTTCGCCATCTTCTACAAATACACGATTTCTGCTGTTTTCACTTCTTCCCATGATAAAGTAAGCAGCTGCTGCTTTTTTTCCGTCCTCTGATTTTCCCAGAACAATTCCTCTGCCAGGATATGCGTTTTCTTTCAATTCTTTTGTTAATGATAACATTTCCATGAATTTTTCTCCTTTTTTTCAATGAACGATATACTCGGTGAAATAGAACAGGATTTTCTGATACACAAAAAAGCCCACTGCCCGAGCATATATGCCCAGACGGTCGGCTTCCTTGGCTTATACTCCCTGTGGTCATTTCCACTTCCGTCAGTCATATAAGCAATTACAACATACCATTAAAAAAATAGAATGTCAACCCTTTTTGAAATTTCTTAAAATTTGTCAAAAAAAACTTAGTATTCTCAAAATCTCGCCATCTATTTCCGGTTCTTTTCTTAAGAAGAAAGAATTATTCCTACACTTTTGTACCAATTCATATCTTGTAATATCCTTTATCGTAGGAAAATCCTGTCCTTTCTATAAATGCACCTCTTAATTGGGAGTCTGCCAGAAAAAGAACAAATATTAAATAGCCTAATACGAAGATACTGACAAAAACTGACTCAAGCACCAGTTTACACTTTTCAAAAAAATTTATAGGATTACTTTTATGTTTCACATATTGATAAATCAATGAAACAAGCTTAAATAGCATTGGTAATCCTATAATAAAAAGATATATTCCTAAAGACTCATATATATTAAAAAGCAAATTCTCTATCCTTCCTGACCTTTCTTACCGCACTACAATCTAATTTCTTACAAATTTCTAAAACTGTGTATACAACAAAAGAACTTCATTTATTGAGATAATTTAAAAATTCTTTATTCTATTTTTTTCTTTAAAAATTCTTTTATATTCTTCACTATCATTTCTGCTGCTTCATACTGTTCTAAAGCCTCCGTATATGATGCCACATAAAAATCATCATAATCACTAGCTTCTCTTTTGCGTTTCATTCTACCTAATTGCTTTCCGATTTCTCGCTGAAATATATTCGTAGCAACATAGTTTTGATTAAAATATGCTACTGCATCCTTATGTCTCCTAAAATCAATCTCTTCTAATGCAAGAACTGCCTTAATTGCATAAAATGCAGCATAGTAACAACGATTAATGGTATCTTTATAACGTTGATGTTCCATACATAGTTTCGCTGTATCTAAAGTATCAACTGCATTTCGCATACGATATATACACAAATCAATTGCTTTATTTTCCACTAACCACAATACCTTCTTTCTTCACATTCCTATAAAATGGCAACACATCCACCCAATATTCATATTGTGCCTCACTTTTTATAATAGGAGAAATATCAATACCTGTATCCATTTCAAACTCGAACGCTATATCATAAACATCGTTTTCTATTTTTTTTATTTCTGCCTCTGAAAGTTTTACTAAAACCATAATATCAATATCCGAATTTTCTTTATAGTCCCCTCTTGCATAAGAACCATACACAATAATTTTTGATAATGTCTCTCCAAATAATTTTTTCATCTGCAAAGAAAATTTAGAAATAACATTGCTTACTGTTTCCGGCATCTTTTTCTCCTCTCTATCATTTTTTAACACATTCCATTTCTATAAAATATTATATCATTCAAATAATACACTGTCATTATATTCATAATAATTTCATTTTTTCTTTCTTGTTCCCTCATCTTCCCCATGCTATAATACACACCAAAAGGAGGTATTTTTTCATGATGAAAATGATAATTCGTATGAATGATTACAAAATAGCAAAAGATAACCAATATTCTTTACAGGATATTTATAATACGCTTAATCACATGTTCCTTACAGTTGGGCTTTCTCGTATTGAAAGCGAAGCAAATGCGCTAACCTATGTTGATAATAGTCGTGCAGAAGATTTTAGCCTGTTTGGTCAAATCGTTAATGTTTTAAAAAAGCAATCTTGGTTTATGGATAATGTGTCTGCTTGGCTTTTTTACGAAAAAGATGACGATGATACTTCTGATACCTTCACCGAAGAGGACTTATTAGAACATTATACCGTAAATAATTACCGGCAAGGCTCTGGCTACATATCTAACACCACTTTCCTTAATAACAAATAACTTCGCATCCCTGCTCTGTCACCAGCACCATAATTTCCCACTGAGCAGACGGCTTACCATCTTCTGTGTAAATTGTCCATCCGTCTGTATCATCTACAAATATCTCATGACTTCCCATATTAATCATCGGCTCAATGGTAAACATCATACCCGGAACTAACAGCATCCCAGTCCCTGCTTTTCCAATATATCCTACCCACGGATCTTCGTGAAATTCCAGTCCAATTCCATGTCCGCCAATCTCTCTTACCACCGAATATCCGTTAGCGTGAGCATGCTCATAAACTGCCTGACTCATATCTCCCAAATATCCCCATGGTTTTACCTGTGCTAAACCTTTCTCCACGCACTGACGTGTGACTTCCACCAGCTTCTTCTTTTCCTCGCTGACATTTCCGATACAAAACATACGGGATGAGTCGGAATAATATCCGTTTAAAATTGTAGATACATCTACATTGATAATATCTCCGTCTTTCAGCACAATATCCTCTGAAGGAATTCCGTGGCATACCTGTTCGTTAATAGATGTACACACGCTCTTTGGAAATCCATCATAATTAAGAGGCGCTGCCACTGCTCCTGCTTTTGCCGTAATGTCTGCTACCCAATTATCAATTTCCTGTGTGGTAACACCTTCTTTTATGTGCTCCGCCACATAATCCAAAATTTCAATATTTACTTTTGCGCTTTCTTTTATTCCTACAATCTGTTCCGGCGTTTTAATAATATCATGAGATGGAATTAAAACACCTTTGCTTTCATAAAACTTCAATTTCTCATCAAAATTATAATGACATTTTTTATACTTTTTTCCGCTTCCGCACCAGCATGGTGCATTTCTCTCTAACAATTCCATTTTTAATTCTCCCTTTGATATGCAATTCTAGGCGTTCCGTCTTCTACATAAATAATTCCACAGCGTCTAAATCCATTTTTTTCAAATACCTTCTGCATGACATAATTGTCTTCATGAGTATCACCTTTTACATTCCCGCATTGTTTGAAACACCAGTCTAAGCAAAAAGAAGACACTCCCTTTTGAATTCCTGAAGAAGCCATTCGGTGCATAGTTCCATAAGGTTTTTCATTTAACCATTCACCCTGAAAGATTTCTCTGTATGTCTTGTCCGGTCTCTCTGTAAACATAAACACCCCTGCAATCTTTCCCTTTTCCACACATACATATAATTCTTTATTTTTACAGTCCTCAGTTACCAATTCCACAGAAGGATATCCGTCTTTCCACTGTGTGGGATTTTCATGCGCCTTCATAAAAACTTTTGCTTGTTCGTATATATTCATAATTTCAGGAATTTCTTCCAATAATGCCTGTCTTATTTCCATTGTTTTTCCTTTCCTTTGTCGTAAGCCGATGAAATCGGCTTAGATTGCACTTCGTGCAATCATTATACCACATGCGCAGAAAAGGAAGCACCCACAAGGGTATTTTCTTTTCAAGCCGTGGATTGCCGGTATAAAACGGCACTTTGTGACGTCAAGCTGATTTTATCAGCTTGGTTTGCACTCTGTGCAAACATTATACCACATTTTTTATTCATTTTCTCTCTTTTGGAATTTTTTAAAATTTTCTGATATTTTATACTATTTATTATTTTAATACAGTCTTTTAAAATTATTTTTATATATTTTCTATTTTCTTATTGACATTTAAAGATTTCTATGGTATAGTCTAATCATAAAATAAATCGAAAGAAAAAAGCTAACACAGAAAGGACTGATACCACCAAAAACTTAAACCAAACCTTATAATTTATCGAAAGAGAGGTACAGACCACCAGAAACTTTTAAAACTTAAACCAAAAAGAAAAAATTTTTCATTATTCAATTTTTAATGTGAGGTATTTTCCAATGGACAACGAAATATGTTAAAAAGGCATCATTCTCAAAACCAATTAAGAATGATGCCTTTTCTTTTGTCTGTTATTTGTTCTATTTATCTTAAATAGGCTTTAAAAAAGTGCTCCTAATGCACCAAATGCGCCCATACTTACAGCAGCCATAATTATACCTGCCAACAAAACTCCCAGCATAACTGCGATTACGCTGGATTTAAAATCCATATCTAAAATACTGGCCGCCAGAGTTCCTGTCCATGCCCCTGTTCCCGGAAGCGGAATTCCTACAAATAAAAGCAATGCAACAAACAAACCTTTTCCTGCTTTTTCCTGTAATTTCTTTCCTCCACGCTCGCCCTTATCAAGACACCAGGAAAAGAATTTACCGATTACCGGTTTTGTGCTTCCCCATACAAGAACTTTTCTTGCAAAGAAATAAATAATCGGTACCGGAAGCATATTTCCTAAAATGGCAACAATGTAGTATTGAACAAATGGTAACTGTAAACCTTCCGCAATAGGAATTGCACCTCTTAATTCAATTAACGGTACCATGGATACCAAAAACACAATCAGGTACTTCTCTAACATAAAATTCTCCTTTTTTCTTTGTCAAATTTCAAACACTCTCGAGGTTCAATATATCATTGTTTCTCTTATGGTGCAAGTATTTTTCACAAACCTCGGAAAAATTTTACATAGATTTTACTCAGTTCTCTCATCTCCCCAGAAAAACAGAGCTACTGTTCCCGGTCCTGTATGAGAACCAATTACCGTACCAATGCTGTTAATCTCTACCTTTCCGTTGAGGTTCGGAAACTTTTCCTCTATTAAATCGGCTACTTTTCTGGCATCTTCTTCACACGCAGAGCAAGACATCATACATTTCCCACTGTACTGTGTCTGATTTTGTGCGTGCTCCTCCATTCGTTTCACCATTTCACGGATTACCTGTTTCTTTCCTCTGTATTTATTTCTCGGAATTAATTTTCCCTCTGTATTCACATTCATAAGAGGACAAATATTCAAAGCCTGCCCTACAAAACCGGAGACCTTGGATATTCTCCCGCCTCTGATAAAACTGGTCAGGTCTGTTGAAAAGAACCAGTGATGCAGACGATTTCTGTTGTCTTCAATCCACTTTACATTTTCTTCCAAAGAAAATCCTTTTTCCTGATTTTCCAAAACTGCATCCACTAACATTCCATATCCTGAAGACGCTGCCAAAGAGTCCATAATAAAGATTTTTCGCTCCGGATATTTTTCTTCCAACTGTTCCTTTGCAATATTGGCAGAATTAATGCTGCCGGTTATGCCGCTTGATAAGGTCAAATGAAGAAGGTCTTTTCCCTCTTTTAAAATCGGCTCAAACAGCTCTGTATACTGCTGGACATTTACCTGCGCTGTGGTAGGCTCAGAACCCTCAGATATTCTCTTATAAAATTCATCAAATGCCATGGATTTTCCTAAATCATCCGGATAATCTACACCATCCATGTGAAAATGGTAGCACACAAAGGGCAGATTTTTTTCTTCAAAATAAGATGCTGGCAAATCAACGGTAGAACAACAGGTTATTTTATATTCGCTCAATGTCATTCCCTCCTCTTAAATAATACCCATTTTAACACTTCTTTTGCTAATTTCATAGTATTTTTAAAAAATTTTCCATGAAACAGGAAAGACAGAAGACCGACTCTGATAAAATGTCTTTCTCCTGTCTTTCCATTTCTTTACTGAAAGGTTGCTTTATCCTTATAATTCAAAGCAATATAACTCTTTCCTCTATTGATATTCAGCACATTTCCTGCCTCGTCATAAAAGGTTAAATAAGAGTCTTCGTTTCCTTCTTCTTTTGACCATGTTATAGGCTGCATACCGCCGTTTGAAATATAGTATCCCTTGGCATCTGCACCGCCATCCCAGTCTAAATTTTTATGTCCCACATCATCTTTTACAGAAATTTCTGTTTCCAAAACAAATACATTGGTAAATCCCAACTGCTCTCCTGTCACTGCGTCCATCTGCGGATTACCGTTTATCTGCTTGAAATACTGCATTTTTTCTGCATCGTAAGTAAAAGCAGCACTTTGTGAGCCAAAATCAATTTGAACAGAGGTACAGTCTGAAGAAGCAGGTTTTATCTGTTCTTCCATTCCATTAAAAGAAAATGCAGGTCCTTTTTTCTCTTCTTTTAAGTCTGTGCGAAGTCCTTTTGACTCAATATAAGAGGTAAGCTGCGTACCATCAAAATATCCTGTATGTTCCAAAGCATATCCTTGATTTCTCTTATCCTGATCTCTGCCAAAAAGACCTCCTGTATTGGTAATTCCTTCAATCTGGTCCATATTCAGAGACTTGAGATAATCTGAAACAGTTTCATCAATTCCCCAGTTCACGTAAAAAGCATCAAATCCCTGTGAAATTGCCGGGAAGTAATAGCGACAGCTTCGAATTGGACAGATTTTCGGAACTTTTGTATAGTCACCATACAGTGCCATAAATCGAGTTACATCCCCTTCTACGGGAATTTCAAAGATAATGTCTGCCTGCCCAATTCCATATTGGGGCATGGCTTTTTCCACATTATTTACCATAACCGCCACAGGACGTTTTCCGATTGCCTCCTCTGACAAATCACCCAACCCCGTAAGCAGATTTTGGTTTGCCGGAATTTCCGGTTCTTCTACGACTTTACCTACTGTTTTTTCTGTTTTCGGTTCTTCTTCTTTTTCAATTTTCGGTTGCTCCGGTTTTTCTTCTTTTTTACCACAGCCTGTAAAAGCCCCCGCCATTACGACTACCGCAGCAATGAACATTACTCTTTTTAACCTCATATTTGTCACCATTCCTTCCACACATTTTCATGTGTCCCTTCACTATCTGGTCTGCAAAAAATAATTCTCCTTTACAGCAGCAGCATCTGCCGGATACTGGGCTAAATACTGCTGCATTTTCTCTTTTGCCGAAGCAAAGTCTCTGCTTCTTTCATATACAACAATTTCATTAAAAAGTAATGCCTGATTGACTTCTCTGTCTTTTACTTCCAATCCCTTTTGAATATATTCCAAAGCCTTTTCGTAGTCTTCCTGCTCCATCGAACAATATGCCAGCCCATTATATGCCTCTGCTTTTAATTCATCCTGCTTTAAGCACTTTTGATACATATCTTTGGCTTTTTCCGGCTCGTTTGCTTCCACATACACTTTTCCCAGATAAACGGCAGCAGGAGCATATTCTTTTTCCCATGCTGTTTTCAGCTCTTTTTCTGCCTTCTCAAATTCTGACAGATAATAATAGACTCTGCCTCTGTTATAAAAATCCTCCGGTGATTTGGCTTTCATCTCCAGAGCCAGCTCCAGATATTCTGCTCCGTCTGCATTTAAGTCACATTCCTGATAAATTCGATAAATATCCAGATAGTCCTCATATTCCTTAGAACCGGAAATCACTTTTGAAAAATCTTTTTCTGCTTTTTTATACTCGTCTAAATGAAGATATGCACTTCCTCGAAGAAAATACCCGTTTTTTTCTTTTTTTTCATCTAAAATTTCATCGCAGGTTTTAATACACGCCTGATATTCTTTTTGATGATACTGTGTATCTGCAAGGTAAAGACTCAAGTCTGTTCTGAGGCTTTTCTCAGATTTTTCGGTAAAATCCAAAGCTGTTAAAAAAGCTTCTTCCGCCCTATCAAAAGCTCCCTGTCCGCTCCATGAAATCCCTATGCCTCTCCATGCTTTTGCGGCATCCTCTCCGTCGCTTACTGCTTCCCGAAAATTTTCCAGAGCTTCTTTATAATTCTGCTTTTCCAGATTTTCCATACCTTTTTCATAATCTGTAAGTTCTTTTCCTTTGCATCCGCCTAACAGACACATACTCAAAAGAACCGTCAGTACGACTCGTTTCTTCACCCTTTTAACCTCATTTCCTTATTCGGCAATCAGATTTTCTTCTTTCATGGCATCCACCACCTGCTGTGCATACTTTTCACATACCTCGTCTGTGGGCGCTTCTACCATAACACGGATTAAAGGCTCTGTTCCGCTTTCTCTTACCAGAATTCTTCCGTCTTCGCCTAATTCTGTTTCTGCCTTGTGAACAGCCTCTGTCACCTTCTGATTTTCTCTTGCCGTCTTTTTATCATGTACTCTCACATTTTTAAGGACCTGGGGATAAATTTTCACTTCTCTTGTCAATGCGCTTAACGGAAGTTTTTTCTCAATAATCACTTCCATCAGCTTCAATGAAGTCAAAATCCCGTCACCTGTTGTGGCATGCTTGGAGAAAATAATATGTCCTGACTGCTCTCCACCAATGGAATGTCCGTTTGCCATCATATTTTCACATACATATTTATCTCCCACTGCTGTTTTTTCGTAGGAAATTCCTTCTCTGTCACATGCCTTATAAAGTCCTAAATTCGACATTACTGTTGTAACAATGGTATTGTTATTTAATTTTCCACATTCTTTCATGTATTTTCCGCAAACATACATGATTAAATCGCCGTTGACTTCCTCTCCTTTGTCATCAACTGCAATACAGCGGTCCGCATCACCGTCATAGGCAAAGCCTACATCCAGCTGCTTTTCTTTTACAAATTTCTTTAATTCTTCAATATGGGTAGAACCACAGTTGGTATTAATATTCGTACCATCCGGCTCGTTGTGAATAACATAAGTTTTCGCACCCAGTGCATCAAAAACGCTTTTCGCAATGGCAGATGCACTTCCGTTTGAACAGTCCAGTCCCACTCTTACATTTTTAAACGCACGGGTAGGAATAGAAATCAGATATCCGATATAGCGATTTCTTCCTGCTGAGAAATCTATTGTTCTTCCGATATCCTCTTTCTTTGCCAAAGGCAGCTCTTCCAGCTCGCCGTCAATATATTTCTCAATTTGCTCTTCTACGGCAGCTTCCATCTTCTGTCCGTTGCCGTTCATGATTTTAATTCCGTTGTCATAGAAAGGATTATGGCTGGCGGAAATCATAATACCGCAGTCAAAATTCTCTGTACGCACCACGTAAGACACGCTTGGTGTTGTGGTTACATGAAGAAGATACACATCTGCACCGGACGCTGTAAGACCTGCTACTAAGGAATATTCAAACATGTAGCTGCTTCTTCTGGTATCTTTTCCAATAACAATCTGTGCCTTATGCTCTTTTCCAAAGTACCAGCCTAAAAAGCGTCCTACTTTAAAAGCATGCTCTACTGTTAAGTTTACATTTGCTTCTCCTCGAAACCCATCTGTCCCAAAATATTTACCCATAATCGCTCCTTTGCACAATCATTCTTATTTTTTGTATTTTTATCATATACTAAAATACCACAAAATAAGAATTTTGTCACGCATTTTATGAAAAGAGCTGTTCTTTATAAATACCTTTCCTTACTAATTCTTTAAAAGACTCCATAACTTTTTCCTTATCTTCCTGATAAGTTACGCCAAACCATGTGTCATGAGTCTTCAACACAGCAACCTGTGCAGTTCCCTCTTTAATCATATTATCTACTACTGTCGGAAGTAAATATTCCTTTTTCAGTTCTTCCGGTTTTGTCTCTGCAAGAAATTTTCTGAAACCACTTTCCAGCACTTCCAGAAACTCCGGTGTCAAGCCCCACATATTCATGGAAACCAATGTTTTCTCATCAAGAGCTGTCTTTTCTCCTTTTTCTTCATCTACTGCTGCCGGTCCGTCTTCTGTTTTCTGGATATTGTAGGTTTCTGTAATACCAATAAGCTTCTTCTGCTCATCTAAAGCACAAATTCCTCTTGTAACACCGCCGTTATCGCTTAATGTATTTTCCAGAATAAAGCCTGCCATACAGATATCCATCTTATCTGTTTTTTCTCTGTCTTCTACAAGATATTCATGAATTTTGACGAAAGCTTCTTTTCCGTAATAATCATCTGCATTGATTACCACAAAAGGCTCGTTAATTACCTTTTTAGCTGCTAAAACAGCATGTCCCGTTCCCCAAGGTTTTGTACGTTCTGCCGGACAAGTAAATCCTTCCGGTAAGTCCTGAATATCCTGATATACATATTCTACCTGTGTAATTTTCTCAATTCTGTTTCCGATAACCTGCTTAAACTCCTCTTCAATATCCTTGCGAATAATGAAAACAACCTTGTTAAAGCCTGCATCCAGCGCATCATGTATGGAATAATCCATAATAATTTCTCCGCTTGGTCCTACCTTTGCCAACTGTTTAATTCCTTTTCCAAAACGGCTGCCAATTCCTGCCGCCATAATTACAAGTGCTGTTTGTTTCATGTTCGTTCTCCTTTTCGTTTGAAATATAAATAATGATACTATATTACAGAACAAACCACAACCCCTTAGAAACACAGAACAGCCCGAATTCCCCAATTCGGACTGTTCCTCTATAAAAACCTTCTCCAAAGCTTTTACTCTCTGTATTGTTATTTCTTTTTCATCTTTAATACCAAATGTCTTGGAAGACCATTTACCATAATCGGCTGATAGTCACCCTGAATTAATGGTTTTATGTAGTCGATAAAATCTTTTGTCACATAATTTGCTTCTTTATTCATCCATTCTCTCGGAACCAGTTTTTCTTCATTGGCAATTCTGTGAACATCATAAATGCCGGTCGCACTCATGTACGGGTCATCGGAAACTCTGTCAATGACAATCATCTTTCCTGTATCCCCTTCATCCGCTGCTTTTACTGCCGCACCGCCTACCATAAAGGCTTCCTCAATATCGACACGGGACGCCATGTGAGAAGCGCTTCTCTGAAGTGTGGAAAGCTCCACTGCCCTTGTCTTACAGTTACATTCTGCCGCAAGGAAATTCGCAAGATAAGTTGCTGTTCCCTGAAGCTGCTTGTGTCCAAAGGCATCCACATAATCTCCTACATTACCCAATTCACATACATATCTGCCGTCCTGCAATTTAATTCCCTCTGAAACGGCAATCACGATAGAAGATTTTTTCTTTAATAATTCCTTTACCTTCTTTAAGAAGCGTTCCGTATCAAAGGGAACTTCCGGAAGATAAATCAAATCCGGTCCGTCACAGTCTTCTGTTTTTGCAAGAGCTGTTGCTCCTGTAAGCCAGCCTGCATTTCTTCCCATGATTTCCATAATCGTAATGGTATTTTTCTTATAATTCAAGCCCTGTGCATCACGAATTACTTCTTTTGTGGAAGCTCCGATATATTTTGCAGCGCTTCCAAAACCCGGCGTATGGTCTGTCAAAGCCAAATCATTGTCAATGGTCTTTGGTACGCCTAAAAATTTCTGACTCTGTCCTGTGATAATGGCATAATCTGATAATTTTTTAATGGTATCCATAGAGTCATTGCCACCGATATAAATAAAGGTGTCAATTTCCAGCTTATTTAAAATACCAAATAACTTTTCATAAATCGTCTTGTCTTCATGAATTTCCGGCAGTTTAAATCTACAAGAGCCTAAAAATGCAGACGGCGTTCTCTTTAAAAGCTCAATATCCAGCTCCGAATGAATTTGTGTGGATAAATCCACATACTGCTCATCTAAAAGCCCCTGAACACCGTGTAACATACCGTACACCTTATCAAAACCACGTTCAATGGCATTTTTATAAACCCCTGCAAGACTTGAATTGATTACTGCTGTCGGTCCGCCTGATTGTCCAACAATAATATTTCTCTTTTTCGCCATTTTGCCGTTCCCTCCTTACAAGTCACTCAATGTGAGTATTATTGTAACAAAAAGAAACGTTATTTTCAATAGTTTTATAGTTTTTCTGTATAGTTTTTTCTTGTTTTTTATATTTTTTTGTGCATTTTCAACATTTTCTTCTAAATCGCATCCTTATTTCCCTGTTCTTCTATTTTTTTAAACAGGTTTTGATAGTATTCCAACGAAAATTCGCTTGGATTTTTCTTATATACGGAATGTTTTTCCACCAAATCCGCAGGATAATCTTCCAGCTTATACACTGCTGCCTTCGGATTTTCTCTGTCATAATACATCAATAACGGAATATACTCATGATTTGGTATCCGAATTTCTCCACTTTCTAAATCTTTTTGAACAGTGATTTTTGCCATTCCACCTAAAAGGCATGGCAAATCATTCTGTGTAGATACAAAGTTTCCAAGTGAATAATATACCAACATTTTATGTCCGTCTTCGCCTGTTAAAGTTTCCATATGGCGAATGACATGCGGATGAGAACCAATGACAATATCTACCCCTTCTTCCAAGAATATCTCAGTCCAGTTCCTTGTCTGCTCGTCTACTTCCTGCACATACTCATCTCCTACGTGCATGACTGCAATGACAACATCCGCCAGTTCCTTTGCTTTTTGAATGTCCTTGCGTGCTTTTTCTTCATCGAATAAATCAGCCAGATATTCCTTCTCTTTTGGCAATTCCATTCCATTAAAACTGTATGTATAATTCACTATGGCAATCTTTAAGTTTTTACACTGAATTACAGAAATATTTTCTGCTTCCTCTGCGCTTTTATGTATTCCCAGTATCTCGGTCTCCGGATGTGCCTGTTCCCACCAATCCAGTGTGTATTCAATGGATTTTGTGCCCTTATCCAATACATGATTGGTAGCATGGGCAATAACATCAAATCCTGCATTTACCAGTGCATCACCGATTTCCACAGGTGTACCGAAAGTGGGATAACTGGAAATATCATTTCTGTCTTCTACGAAAATAGTCTCCTGTACAACCAAAGACAAATCCGCTTTTTCAATATCTTTCTTTACCGGTTCATAGATGTGGTCATAATTCCACACATCTCCTTCCCCTTGCCCTGATTTGTAAATAGGACTATGGGCAATGTTGTCGCCTACTGCAAGAAACTCGACAGTCAAATCTTCTTGCGCTTTCTTCTTTTCCAGTTTTTCCTGTCTGGCTTTTTCTTTCTTTTTTTCTGCCTCGGCTTTTTTGTGATTATGTACGCCTAGGAAAATGCCTGCTGTCAAAATCAAAAATACCAGTATTCCAATTCCCGTAAAAAGCCTGACCTTCTTTTTCAGCTCCTGCTCCCGCTTTGCCCGCAGCGCCTCACGTTTTTTTTGCCGTTCTCTGTCTTTTTTTAATAGTTCTTCTTTTTCATCCATAAGCTTTTCCCCACATTCTTTATCCTCTTTTGCCTACCCAATCTATAAATTCTTCTTCCGGTAATGGTTTTGAATAATAATATCCCTGCACCAAATCACAATTTATTTCTTTTAACCTTTCAATCTGCTCTTCGTTTTCCACCCCTTCTGCCACAACGGTAATATTCAATTCATGTGCCAAGGAAATAAATGCTTTTACAACTTTCCAAGTTTTTTCATTGCTGTTTACAAAAAATAGTCTGTCCAGCTTAATCGTATCTACATCAAACTCTTTTAAAAGCGCCAAGGATGAATATCCAAATCCAAAATCATCTAAAGAACATAAAAATCCATATACCTGCATTTGTTTTATGATTTTCTTGATTTTTTCCAACTGTTTTATCTCAAGAAACATAGACTCTGTAAGCTCCAATTCAATTTGTCCGTCAGGAATTTGATATTTGTCCTTTATCGCTTTCAAATCCTTCAAACACTCCATTCCTTTTTCCATAAGATGTATTCGTGATAAATTCACAGATACCTTAATCAAAGGCTTATTTTGTTCTCTCCATCGGTTTAATTTTTTACAAACCATTTCAAAAACATACAAATCCAAACGACAGATTTTTCCGTTGGCTTCGAATAAAGAGATAAACTCTGCCGGAGATATCATTCCATATTCTTGATGCTTCCATCGAACCAACGCTTCTGCACCACCGGTTTTTTCATTCTTCAAATTTACCTTTGGCTGAAAATAGATTTCAAATTTTTCATTTTCAATGGCGCTTTCAAAAGACTCATTTAAAACAATTTCCCTGTTTAATTTTGTAGAAAGCTCCTGATTATAAAACACACAATGTTTCGTGTTATTGTAATACTCACTTGCTACTACTGCTCTGTTCTGATAAACATGCAGTTCTCTGTCATTTTCTTCAATAAAACTGGCTCCCTGCGAAAAACTGATACCGTAACCATAGGCTGTTTCCGCCTCTGCTCCATGTATCTTTTCCATCATAACGTCAATTCGATTTTGAACAGCTTCTTCGGTTTCTTCCTGAAGCAGAAGAAAATAGTGATCGCTTTCACTTCTTGCTACCATTTCACCTTCTTCAATACAGCTTTTTAAGATTTGATAAATAAATTTCAAAACATGGTTTCCCGCTGTAACACCATATTTTTCATTGATATTTTTAAACCCTAAAATATTCAAAAATACGAAAGCATACCTTTTCTTTTCATTTTCTTCGATTTTTTTCTTTGCGTCTATCAGAAATGCAGCATTATTGCTCCCTCCTGTCACAAAATCTGTAAAAGCCAGCTCTTCGATTTTTCTGACGTTCTCTTTATACAAACGGCGAATTTTTATTACCACAATGGCAAACGCCACCATACTGAGTAAAGTAATCACCCAATATTTCTCTATATATTGGTCTGTGTTTTCTTCCAGTATCGTAGATGGCACAAAAGAAAATAGATACCAGTCATTAACCCCTAAAGAGTTAGACGCCATAATCATCGTATCCTTATTTTTTAATGTCAGTTCAAAGATTTTCTCTCCGCTCTCCTTTGTCATTGTAACCACAGAACGAATTGCCTGTTCCAAATCGCCCTTGGTTTTTTCCAAAAGAAACTGTTGATCTTCAAAATTTTCTTTTTGGTTTTCTCCGTTTACAATCACCTGTCCCGTTTCACTGACAATACAGCTAAATCCTGCTTTTTTGCAATTAATCTCTGATAAAACAGCTTGTATATCTTTACAATCCTGAATACCTATTAAGACTCTGTCCGGCATTCCGTCTCTCTTTAATGGTGAAGAAAAGAAAATTTTCTCATTATGGGCAGAAACAATTTTATTTTCTTCAAAGATATCTGTATTTTCTTTAACATACTCGGCAAAACCTTCGCATTGAAAATTCTCCGGAAATGTCTTTCCCTCTGTGTCTACTATAATCAGGTTTTCGAACAGCAAGGGATTTTTCTTCTTTTCCAAGACGCTTTCTGTCAGTATACGATCCGGCATTTTTGAAAAAGAGTCTGCTGTCTCGCTGATGTAACGCTCATAACTTTGCATGCGATAAGAGATTTCCCTGCTCATCTGTTTTACGATATCTGCTACATAACCTTTTGTCTCTTTTTCCACTCCTTTATTCATTTTCATAGTATTATCAATAAGGCATATAAATAAACTGATAATAATACCTGCTATAATGCACCATTGAATAAAGTCCTTTCTCTTTTTCAAAAATGCTTTTTCTGTTCTCATGTCTCGCTACCCCCCCCCCCCGCAAAACTTTATTTTTTTTTTTTTTTTCAGATTTGGC